>CANFKQ010000009.1 GCA_947447405.1 Comamonadaceae bacterium
CAAGAGCGTTTAGCCCCGCGTGTCTTAGAGGCTTTCCGCCACGAAAAAATGGACGCCACTATTTTTAAAGAAATGGGTGAGCTGGGCCTCTTGGGGGCCACGATTCCAGAGGCTTATGGTGGTGCTGGCATGAACTACGTTTGCTACGGCCTCGTGGCGCGTGAGGTGGAGCGTGTGGACTCGGGCTATCGCTCCATGATGAGTGTGCAGTCGTCATTGGTGATGGTGCCCATCAACGAGTTTGGCTCTGAAGCGCAAAAGCAAAAGTACTTGCCCAAGCTCGCGGCAGGCGAGTGGATTGGTTGCTTTGGTTTGACTGAACCCAACTACGGTTCAGACCCCGGTAGCATGATCACGCGTGCCAAAAAAGTTGCGGGTGGTTACTCGCTTTCAGGCGCCAAGATGTGGATCACCAACAGCCCCATCGCCGATGTGTTTGTGGTGTGGGCCAAAGACGATGCAGGCGCGATTCGGGGCTTTATTTTGGAAAAAGGCTGGAAGGGGTTAAGCGCTCCAGCCATCCACGGCAAAGTGGGGTTGCGTGCGTCGATCACCGGCGAGATTGTGATGGACGAAGTGTTTGTGCCAGAAGAAAACGCATTCCCTGATGTGCGTGGTCTCAAAGGTCCGTTCACGTGTTTGAACAGTGCACGCTATGGCATTGCTTGGGGTGCCTTGGGTGCAGCAGAAGACTGTTTTCACCGTGCTCGCCAGTACGTGATGGACCGTCAGCAGTTTGGTCGTCCATTGGCTGCAAACCAGTTGGTGCAAAAGAAGCTGGCTGACATGCTGACTGAAATTTCATTGGGCTTGCAAGGCTGTTTGCGCTTGGGCCGGATGAAAGACGAGGGCACGGCTTCGGTTGACATCACTTCTATCCTCAAGCGCAACAGTTGCGGCAAGGCTTTGGACATTGCACGTATGGCACGCGACATGATGGGAGGCAACGGGATCAGTGATGAGTTTGGCGTGGCTCGCCATTTGGTGAACCTTGAAGTCGTCAACACCTACGAAGGTACGCACGATGTGCACGCGCTGATTTTGGGGCGTGCCATCACTGGGATTGCTGCGTTCTCAAACTGAGCTTAGAGCGCAGCGCCATGACTACTTTTTCTAAGCCACCATCCCCTAAGCCGCTGGCTGGCGTGCGTGTACTTGATTTGTCTCGCGTGTTGGCAGGTCCTTGGGCGGGCCAGATGTTGGCAGACTATGGCGCAGAGGTGATCAAAGTCGAACGCCCTGGCGTTGGAGATGACACGCGTACATGGGGGCCTCCTTGGTGGGGAGAGGGGGATCAGCGTGTAGCTGCTTATTTCCTGTGCGCGAACCGCGGTAAGCGCTCAGTTGCGATAGACATTGCAAGTCCTGAAGGGATGATGCAGGTCAGGCAGTTGGTTGCAGATGCAGATGTGTTGATCGAAAACTATAAAGTGGGGCAGTTAGCGAAATATGGGCTTGATGCGCCCAGTTTGCAAAAATTGAATCCACGTTTGATTTATTGCTCAATCACAGGCTACGGTCAGGATGGCCCGCTTTCACACAAAGCAGGCTACGACTTTGCGATCCAGGCCGAGGCGGGCCTGATGAGTATTACCGGCGAAAAAGGTGGAGAACCTCAGAAGGTTGGAGTCGCCGTGACTGATCTTATGACGGGCGTGTATGCAACCACCGCTATTCTTGCTGCGCTCTACGAACGAACCAGCACAGGGTTGGGGCGTTGCATTGATGCATCGCTGTTTGATGTGCAGGTCGCCATGCTTGCGAATCAAGCCAGTAATGAGTTAGTTGGTCACGCACACCCCACCCGAATGGGCAACGCGCACCCCAATATCGTGCCTTATCAGGTCTTTCCAACGCTAGATGGTCATATGGTGTTGGCTGTCGGTAACGATGGCCAATTTGAGCGCTTTTGCATCACCTCTGGGCACCCAGAGGTGGCAACTGATTCGGCTTACAAAACGAATCCAGCACGCGTCCAAAACCGTGAAACTCTGGTGCCTATGCTGACGACTTGGACAATGCAGCGTAATACGGCCGAATGGGTGCAGTTACTGGATAGCGCTGGTGTGCCGTGCTCACCAATTTTAGATGTGGAGCAGGTGATGAACCACCCTCATTTGCTGGCCCGCGGGATGAAGCTCACATCTACTGATCCAGCTATACCACCTATGATTGCGCATCCTGTGCTGATGGATGGTCAACGCATGACCGCAGGACTTGCACCGCCCGCCTTAGGGGCTGGTATGGCTGCGTGGCATGATAAAACTTGAGTGCATGAGATTTATCGACTGCACACTTGATTGGACGTTTGCCGTCTCGTTTGTAACTTTTTGATTGCTTGGGTGGAAAGCGTTTAATCGACTTCACGATTGAGATAAACACGGGCCTGAAATAAGCCAAACGCCACTAGGTTAATGAATAAAACCGACAGCGCAAAGTTGCGGTACCACTTGATTTCATTGCTTTCTTTTTCTCGGGCCAGCAATGTCATGGCGTGTTGTGTGTGCTCATGAATATGCGAGCCTTGCTCGCAAATTTGGTGGGTTGCATCATAAGGGGCGGCTTTATTGGTCGCCGCAATCTTTTCGCAGTTGGTCAATAGCTTATCGGTGCTCAGGTGTAGCGCTTGCTCTTTTTCAAACATGTCCGTGAGGCCGACCAGCTTGCTATCAAAGCGCCAATTGGCGATCAGTGTTGCGGCCAGCAAGCTTGAGACGAAGATGGCAACGCCGATCTTTTGAATGCGTGTGAGTTTCATGCGACGTAACCATCCACCAAGGCAAGTGCGCCTGTCGAGTTGTCGGTGCGGTGTTGGATGATGGCCTGATAAGCATCGCTGCGATACCACGCTTGGGCTGTTTCGAGGTTTGGAAATTCAATCACCACATTGCGTTCGCCTTGTGGGTAACCTTCTAGCTGTATGGCATGTCCGCCACGCACCAAATATTTACCACCAAAGGCAGCAATCGTCTGCGGTACCTGTGCCGAATACACCGCGTAGGCTTGTGGATTGGTGACAGTAATCTGGCCAACTAAATAGGCTTTACTCATAGGGCTGTCAGCGCTTATTTATAAAAGGCTTCGACTTTGCCTTTGATTTTGATTAGCAGGGGTTTACCTTTGCGGTCTAGCGTTTTGTTGGCGGGTACTTTGACCCAACCTTCAGACAAGCAATACTCTTCGACGTCGAAGCGTTCTTTGTCGTTGAAACGAATGCCAATGTCGTGTTCAAACACAGCAGGTGCATAGTGTGGGCTGCGTGGATCAATCGACAAATGGTCGGGGAGGGCGGGGCGTTGGGTGGATGCATCAGTCATAGGCTAGATTTTCCATGATTTACGTTTGCAAATAAAATTGGCATACCTTATGTACAAATATTTACCCTCACTTCTCTTGTTGGCGCTGCAACCTAGTGCATGGGCGGGCTGGGTGTTCTTGACGAACAACAACCATGGGGCGAATGACTATTACTTCTCGCCCGTTGAGGACAAAGGCAGGGTCAAGGGCTTGCGCACGTTCACACAGCTGCCTGTGGATGCCAAGGTGCCATTTCACACGCCCAAGGCAGTGGTGAAGGTAATGTTGTACAACTACACGTCCGAGCAATCCACTTATGAGATCAATTGCCAAGAGCAATCGATTCAGTTAACAGAGCGGATCTTTTACCGAGATATGGCTGGCAAGGTTCCTTTTATCACCCACAAGGTGAAAGACGAATTTATTCAGCAGAGTAATTCAGAATTTGCACGTCAGTTCATCAAGACGCCGCTGCACTTTGACGACATCAGACATTCCCGCATGTACGAGGCCGCTTGTAAATAAAAAGGGGACCGCTCTCGGCGGTGAATTGAAGTCCACACGCACCCTAAAACTTCGGGCTGGTGGCGAGAGCGGTCATAAACCTAAGCAACCTTGAACCCTATATATCGGCGCAAGGTGCCAAGGCTTTAGCCAATTAGCCAATCAAATCGACACGACCGTCCAAGCTCATCACACCGGTGATCACGCTCAGCTTGGGGTGGCGCTTTTGCACTTGACGGCGGAACTCGTTAAGGGCTTCTGCATGAGCTTCGGTTTCATCATGTTTGTCGGCCACTTTGTCGTCACCGAAGGCCAGCTTTGCAGCACCGCAATCGCGGTGGGTAATGCCCACCACGCGCTTGATGTGGTGCAAAGACACGGTGATGTCCAAGTTGTCCCAATAGGCTTTGTGCCAAGCTGAGAATTTGGGGTGTACCGCACCAATGGGGCCGCCCGCAATGACGAACTGGCTGTAGTTATCTGTCAGTTTGTCACGGCTGATGCCTTGCAACAAGCCCATGTATTGCCAGCTCAGGGTGGTAAAGCGCGGGTCAATGCAGTTGACCAACATGGCTTCGTAGTTGCCGCTTGCGGCTTGGGCTTGAAAAGGGGCGAGTCCCATCAAGCTACCCGCCACAGTCGCGGTTCCGGCGGCTAAGAAGCCGCGGCGTGAGTGGTTGCCGGCCAATTGAAGCGGGCCGCAGCAGGCGCAAGAAGGTGTCAAGTTGCTCACAGTGGTGTCCTTGTTCTGGTGTTGGTTAAAAAGTTAGCCAATGCGTATCGGCATCAAATCCACAAAATTGAGTGATTTTGATGATTTTTACAGAATTCGCATTTGAAGGTCATGCGCGCATCGTTTTGGGCGGGACGTCGATAATGACCGCATATCATGTCTGCAAGCCCTTCATTCGCCCTACCTCTTCGTGTTTTAAGCCTCATCCCACCGATGACGCAGCTCAACACGCCTTACCCGTCTACCGCCTATTTGACGGGCTTTTTACGCTCGCAGGGCGTCGATGCCGTGCAAGAGGATTTGGCGCTGGCCCTGGTGCTGGCCTTGTTTACGGCCGAGGGTTTGACTCAAGTCCGCGACTGCGCCTTGGCACAGCCCGAGGCCGAGCGTACGGCCTGTGTGAACTACTTTCTAGATTTTTTTGACCGTTACCAATCCACCATTGAGCCCACGATTGCATTTTTACAAGGACGTGATTCCACGCTGAGCCATCGCATTGCAGGAAGAGGGCTCTTACCTGAAGGCCCGCGTTTTGCTTCATTGGATGCCTACGACGATGAAGGCAGTGGCGATCCGCTGGCTTGGGCTTTTGGCGCACTTGGTCAACAAGACCGTGCCCGCCACTTGGCCACTCTGTATTTGAACGACTTGGCCGATGTGTTGCGCGACGCTGTGGACAGTCGTTTTGAGTTTGTGCGTTACGCCGAACAGCTGGCAGGTAGCCAAGCCACGTTTGAGCCCTTGGTCCAAGCGCTGGCTGCTAATCCCACTTTGGTAGATAACACGTTGCATGCGTTGACGCTTGACGTCATTGCCAAACACCAACCGCAGCTGGTGTTGTTGTCAGTTCCGTTCCCTGGAGCTGTGTACGGAGCGTTTCGCATGGCGCAGACCATCAAGGCGCATCATCCAAACATCCGAATCGGTCTAGGCGGCGGTTTTGTGAACACAGAGTTGCGTGAGTTAACTGAGCCCCGCGTGTTTGACTATGTGGACTTCATCAGCCTAGACGCAGGCGAGCGGCCCTTGTTGTCGTTGCTAGCGCATTTACAAGGTAAACGTGGCGTGCAGCGCCTGGTTCGCACCTTTGTTCGAAACGATGCAGGTGCGGTGCAACTGATGAACTGGGCCGAGCCTGATGTCCCCTTTGAGGAGGTGGGTACGCCCACCTGGGATGGTCTGCCACTAGACCGTTATTTGTCACTGCTCGACATGCTCAACCCCATGCATCGCCTGTGGAGCGATGGCCGTTGGAACAAGCTGACCGTGGCGCACGGCTGCTATTGGAAAAAATGCAGCTTTTGTGATGTCAGTCTCGACTACATCTCGCGCTACGAAACAGCTTCAGCCACCACACTGGTAGACCGCATTGAACAAATCGTGGCAGAGACAGGGCAGACGGGCTTTCACTTTGTCGATGAGGCAGCACCGCCCAAAGCATTGAAAGCTTTGGCAGAAGAACTACTGCGCCGCAAGGTGCATATTTCTTGGTGGGGCAATATTCGCTTTGAGAAAACCTTCACGCCACAGTTGGCCGAGTTGCTGGCCGAAAGCGGTTGCATTGCCATGTCAGGTGGCTTAGAGGTGGCGTCAGATCGACTGCTAAATCTTATGAAAAAAGGTGTCTCGGTCGAGCAAGTAGCGCAAGTTACCAAAGGCTTTTCAGAGGCGGGCATCTTGGTGCATGCCTACTTGATGTACGGCTTTCCCACACAGACTCTGCAAGACACAGTGGATGCCTTGGAGTACGTGCGTCAACTGTTTGAAAATGGTTGTATTCAAAGCGGCTTCTTCCATCGCTTTGCCTGCACAGTGCACTCACCCGTAGGTAAAAATCCCGCTGACTATGGCGTGCAAGTGGTGCCGTTACCTGAAGTGAGTTTTGCAAAAAACGACATCGCTTTCGTCGACCCCACGGGGACCGACCATGACACCTTAGGCCGAGGTTTGAAGAAAGCCATCTACAACTACATGCATGGTGTAGGGCTGGACAAGGATGTGCGGCAATGGTTTGAGTTGTCCAAAGGCCAGTGCCCTAAAACTATGGTGCCTCGCCACAAGATCGCCAAGGCTTTGGGCTATTGATGTGAGAAGGCGTGTTTGTAAAAAATGCGCTTGACCACTTCAACCACGCCCAAGTAGGTGAGCACCATGGCAGCCAAAATGCCATAAAAATAAGCAGGAGGCGCCACAAAGCCCAAGTGTGTACCCAGTGGCGTGAGTGGCAGCCCAATCGCCGTCGCGACTACGGCCAACGAAGTCAAGGTGAGCAACGGGTGTGGGCGACTTTTAAATGGGTTGCCTCTGGTGCGAATGATGAAAATGACCAACACCTGCGTGCACAGTGACTCGACAAACCATCCGGTTTGGAACAGCGGCTCTTGAGCTTCTAAAACCTCTAGCAACACATAGAAGGTCAAGAAGTCAAATACCGAACTGATGGAGCCAATGACCAGCATGAAGTTACGGATGAAGTTGAGGTCAAGCACGCGTGGTTTGACGGTTTCTTGGGTATCGACTTCGTCTAAAGGAATCGGTATCTCGGAGATGTCGTACAGGATGTTGTTCAAAAGAATTTGAGTTGGCAACATCGGCAAGAAAGGTAGAAATAAGGCGGCCCCAGCCATGCTGAACATATTGCCGAAGTTGGAGCTTGTGCCCATCATGATGTATTTCATGATGTTGCCGAAGGTGCGCCGACCTTCTAGAACGCCTGCATGTAAGACATTCAGGTCTTGCTTGAGCATGATGATGTCAGCCGCCGCTTTGGCTACGTCCACAGCAGAATCGACGGATAAGCCCACGTCGGCAGCATGTAAAGAGGGCGCATCGTTGATGCCATCTCCAACATAACCCACCACATGGCCATTGGCCTTGAGGGCCAAGATGACCCGTTGTTTTTGTCCGGGGTTCACACGACAAAATAAGTTCGCAGTTTCAACGCGGCGCTGCAAGGCTTGGTCATCTAATTGCGCCACCTCCTTACCGCTCAATATGCCAGTGACTTGAATGTTCAACTGTTGGCACACGTGGCGTGTGACTAAATCGCTGTCACCTGTGACAACCTTGATCGAAACGCCTGCTTGTTGAAGTTTGGCGAGTGCAGGGGCTGCGCTTTCTTTTGGAGGGTCAAGGAATGCAGCAAATCCAGCCAGTACCAAAGCGGATTCATCGTGGATAGCAGCGATGTCATGGTCGCGGGGTACCTCGCGCCAAGCCACACCCAAGACACGTAGGCCATCACTTTCTAGTGAGTGGTAGAGGTCGCATGTACTTTGTAAATTGGACGCATTCGTTTCGACTTGCTGGATTCCCTCCCCTGCCTCGCGCTCAACGTGTGTGCACAAACGCACAATGTCCTCAGCTGCACCTTTGGCGACCAGCCATCGCTGCGAGCCGTTATCCACCAACACGGATACGCAACGGCGTTCAAAATCAAATGGTATCTCATCGATTTTTTGCCAAGCGCTTACATCAATGGTCCTGTGATTCAGAATGGCTTCATCAAGCGGACTTTTTAAGCCAGTTTCAAAAAAACTGTTGATGTACGCCAGTTCTAAAACACGTGGGCTTTCTTGACCGCTGAGGTCTAAGTTTCGTTCGAGACGAATCTTGGCTTCGGTTAGTGTGCCGGTTTTGTCCGTGCAGAGCACATCCATAGAACCCAAGTCTTGAATGGCCGATTGGCGCTTCACAATCATTTGCAACTTGGCTAATCGAATGGACCCACGCGACAAAGTGACCGAAACCACCATGGGTAAGAGTTCGGGCGTTAACCCCACAGCTAAAGCTACCGCAAACAAAAAGGACTCCAACCAAGGTTTGTGGAACCAAGCATTTACCAGTAATACAAATAACACCAAGATGACAGTCAATCGCATGATGAGCATGCCAAAGCGTCGTGTACCTATTTCAAATGATGTGGCGGGTGTTGGCTTTTGAATGCTGTCAGCAATGTCTCCCATGGCTGTTTGCGCACCAGTCTTAATTGCCAGAATTCGTGCGCTGCCACCGATCACAGATGTGCCCATGAACACCGCATTACTTGCTTCTTGCAAATCGGTGGCATTTTTTGCTAATGGGCCTGGATGTTTTTCAACGGGGTAAGCCTCACCCGTCAGCAGCGACTGATTGACGAAAAAGTCGTTAGCTTCGATCACGAGCGCATCAGCAGGAACCAAACTGCCTGCGCTGAGTAAGATGACATCGCCAGGCACGACATCGCGCACAGGAATTTCGGTGGGTTGGCCATCACGCATGACGGTTGTACGGACAGAGACTGATTGCCTTAACTTGTCCGCCGCCGCATTGGCTCGAAACTCCTGCACAAAATCTAAGGTGACGCTCAGCAACACAATGCCACTGATGATGGCAAAGTTTGTGACCTCTCCCGTGAGTACCGAAACAGAACTCGCCAGTAGCAACACCACCACCAAGGGGTTTTTAAAGCGTGCCAGAAACTGTCGAATCAAAGAAGGGCCTTGGTGAGTCGATAGCGTGTTCGGCCCAAATTGCTTTGCGCGCTCGTGTGCTTGTGTCGATGACAGTCCTGCGCTTGCGTTATTGCCTGAGTGTTCGTTAGGAATACAAACCCACCAAGGTGCTGTGTTGGCACTTGTTTGTGAAACTAGATAAGCGTCCGGCATAGTTATCTTTAAATTTTCTTCATCGTAGTTCTAAATTCGAATGAATTTATGATTAGAATTGTGTCTTCGGAATTAATCACTCCACGCGGGAATAGCTCAGTTGGTAGAGCGCAACCTTGCCAAGGTTGAGGTCGCGAGTTCGAGCCTCGTTTCCCGCTCCAATTTTAAAGAGCCCCTGAAACACACGTTGCAGGGGCTTTTTTGTGTCTAGCGATTTAACTCTGATGACGCCCCAAAATTCGAAAAATCCCACTGCTGAAGATTTATTTCGTCTCACCGATGATGGGGCGGGCGGCTGGTTGCAAACAGCAAAACGGCATTTGAAATTTCGTTTGCGCTACCGTTTGTGCCGAGGTTACTTAGAAGAGATAAGAAGCTTCTTTATTCGCAATGATTTAGAGGCGCTTACGCAGCGGGAGTTGCCTTTGATGCTGCGCCCCATGCGCTCTTATTTGTGGCGCGGTTTGGGTGTGGCGGGTCGTGCACAAGCACAATTGGCTTTTTTTGACTGGTTGCTTAACCGACATGACGCAGATGTTGTGAATGCGTTTTATCAGCGCAATCGCTATGAGGTCTTTTCTCAAACTTACCCTGAGGGTGTGATCAGCATGGTTTTATCGCCTGGCCGTGCTTTAGGGCGTGAGGGGGAGTTGGAAATGCACTTGAAATTCAACGATGTTTCGGTGATGAAGACGGCGTTTAGTGTGCTTCCTGCTCAGATGCTAGGCGTTGCTAAAGATGGTTTTGTGATGGTGATTGGCAATATGCAAGGACAGCGTTCTGCCAATCAAGAAATCAAAATCGTCACACAAAAAATGGAGCGTACACGGCCTCAAAACATCCTAATGACTGCGCTCCAAGGTCTAGCCTCAGGTTGGGATTTGGTCGCGATGCTGGGTGTGTCTGATTCCGCGCACGTCTATTCGGGTTATCGCAGCCTGTCCCAGCGAGTTGGGCAGAGCTACGACAGCCTATGGCAAGACTTAGGTTCCACGAAGGCGCACTCCGAAACACATTGGGATTTGCCGATTCAATGGGTGCCACGCTCAGAGCAAGACGTGCCATCTAACAAGCGTTCACAGTTACGCCGTAAAAATGAAATTCGTCAAAAAATCTTTGATGAATTGGCGCGTAACAGCGCTGGACTTTGAGCGCTCTGCTGTTGGGCCCGAGATTCACTTCTTGGGCAATGTGCCACCGCTCTTCATGCATTCGTCCACTGTTTTGAACTCCGTGAACTTTTGGGTGCGTTCATAGCTTGGGCTCTTCTTGTCGTGGCAGATACCTGTATCTGACTTTTTCACAATGGGCTCTGCCGTCGCCGTGGGCTGGCCAAGGGCTGGGCGACCACCGCTTTTCACGCACTCATCCATCGACGCAAAGCCAGTGAACTTCTTGGTGTTGCCAAACGAAGCGCTGGTTTTGTCGTGGCAGATGCCAGCATCTGATTTTTTTACCACAGGGTCTGCGGCGTGCGCGATGTTCAGGCCCAAGCCTAGGAGGGTGGCTAGCAAGAAATGTTGTGTGGAGCGATGTGTCATGAACTGTGTCCTCAATTGGTTCTGTGGTTTGGTGTTTTAAGTTGCGCTAAAAAATTTCCAATCTCAATATAGACGAAAAAATATCAAAAATCGGTCAAAACTTACCCGAGTCTCAGAGGTGTCTGGCGTAAAATGTGGTCATACAACGACACTGCCCGAGTGGTGAAATTGGTAGACACAAGAGACTTAAAATCTCTCGCTTCCGTAAGGGGCGTGCCGGTTCGATTCCGGCCTCGGGCACCACTGAAAAAGCACAAGGAAGGAGTTTCGTCATGGCACGCTACAACGCCGCGTATGAAATCCATGTGCATGGCCTGGTTCCGTTGCAGCCTGAAGTAGGTCTAGAACAATTGCAAGACGCTCTGCGCCCTCTGTGGCAATACGCTGGCGCCTCATCCCTCGAAGACGGCGCAACCAGCGCTTATCCTGAAGAGCCTGGCATTCGTTTCAATCCTGAAGAGCGTACGCTGCAAATGTGCTGGACTGTGTCTGGCGATGATGACTTCCGTCAAAGCGTTGATGAGATGTGCATGAACTTGAATGAGCTGACCGCTGCTGGTGCTCCCATTGAAGTCACGTTCTACGACAACGACTTTGATGACGATGACGAGTCACGCGGTCAAGACTCCCGCGATGATTTCATGATGTTATTTGTGGGACCAACGCCCGCAGACATCATGCAAGCTCAGCGCGACATGTTGGTCAATGACGTGATTCACCTCATGGAGCGCCACTTTGATGGTGCGGAGCTGGGCGGTGTGGTCAACGAGATTGACAAGTTGTTTTCAGAGCGCTTTGACAATCTCGTGAATTCGCTTGATTTGGGGCGTCCGCCACGTGGGCCAAATGGCGGTCATGGTGGTGGTCATGGCGGGCGCAAGCCTCGCCATTTGCACTGAGTACCAAGACATTTCTTAAGCTTTCGCGTAGAAAGTGTGAAGGCAACAAAAAACCGCGCTGAGCGCGGTTTTTTGTTGGGCAAGTTGAAGCTCAGTTGGACTTGATACCAATACCTTTGAACTCACCCGTGGCAATGCGCTTTTCCCACTCGGCAGGGCCGGTGATGTGTGCGCTGGTGCCGCCTGAGTCCACGGCCACCGTCACGGGCATGTCGACGACGTCGAACTCGTAAATAGCTTCCATCCCGAGGTCAGCAAACCCCACCACTTTGGCGTGCTTGATGGCCTTGGAAACGAGGTAAGCCGCACCGCCCACCGCCATGAGGTAAGCCGACTTGTGCTTTTTGATGGCTTCGATGGCGGTTGGGCCACGTTCGGCTTTACCGACCATTGAAATCAAGCCGGTTTGCGACAGCATCATTTCGGTGAACTTGTCCATGCGGGTTGCAGTGGTGGGGCCCGCGGGGCCTACCACTTCATCACGCACAGGGTCAACAGGGCCAACGTAGTAAATGACGCGGTTGGTGAAGTCCACAGGCAGTTTCTCTCCCTTGGCTAGCATGTCTTGAATGCGTTTGTGCGCGGCATCGCGGCCGGTGAGCATCTTGCCGTTGAGCAAAATGGTTTGACCTGGTTTCCAACTCGCCACTTCTTCTTTGGTGAGGGTGTTGAGGTCTACGCGTTTGCTTTTCTCAGTGTCAGGTGTCCAGTTGACGTTGGGCCACAGGTCCAGTGAGGGGGCTTCCAAATACACTGGGCCGGAGCCGTCCATCACAAAGTGGGCGTGGCGTGTGGCGGCGCAGTTAGGGATCATTGCAATCGGCTTGCTAGCCGCATGTGTGGGGTACATCTTGATCTTCACGTCGAGCACCGTGGTCAGGCCACCCAAGCCTTGAGCACCAATGCCCAACGCGTTGACCTTGTGGTACAGCTCCAAGCGCAGTTCTTCGACTTGGCTGAGTTTCTCACCCTTGCTGGATTTCTCCAGCAATTGGTACATATCGAGGTCGTCCATCAAGCTTTCTTTGGCCATGAGCACAGCTTTTTCAGCGGTGCCGCCAATGCCAATGCCCAACATACCAGGAGGGCACCAGCCTGCGCCCATGGTGGGAACCGTTTTCAGCACCCAATCGACGATGTTGTCGCTGGGGTTGAGCATGTACATCTTGGACTTGTTCTCGCTGCCGCCGCCTTTGGCTGCCACGGTCACATCCACTGTATTGCCGGGGACGATTTGCGTGAAGATCACTGCAGGCGTATTGTCCTTGGTGTTTTTGCGGGCGAACTGAGGGTCGTCGACCACCGAGGCGCGCAGCATGTTGTCGGGGTGGTTGTAGCCACGGCGCACACCTTCGTTGACGGCGTCTTCTAAGCTGCCGGTAAAACCTTCCCAGCGCACGTCCATGCCGATTTTCAAGAACACGTTCACGATGCCTGTGTCTTGGCAAATCGGGCGATGGCCCAGTGCACTCATCTTGCTGTTGGTCAAAATTTGTGCGATGGCGTCTTTGGCTGCAGGGCTTTGCTCGCGCTCGTAGGCGCTGGCCAAGTGCGAAATGAAGTCAGCAGGGTGGTAATAGCTGATGTATTGCAAAGCGGCGGCGACCGATTCAATCAGGTCGTTTTGGCGGATCGTGGTCATGGATGAGGTCCTGAAAAAGGCCAGAGGTAAAAACAGCGGCTGAGTTTACTCAAGGCCGCTGTCGGAATGCTTGCAGCGCGCGGCTGCGGTTTATTGGATGGTCAGCACCCAAGCCGCCAGTTTCTTGGCATCGGCGTCGCTGACTTGGGTGTTGGCTGGCATGGGCACTGGGCCCCACACGCCTGCGCCGCCTTTTTGAATTTTGGTGGCTAGTTTGTCTGCCGCAGTCTTATCGCCTGCGTATTTGGTCGCAACATCTTTGAATGCAGGGCCCACCAATTTTTTGTCTGTGGCGTGGCAAGCCATGCAGTTCTTGGCCGTGGCCAAGGCAGGGTCTGCCCAAGCGGGTACAGACACAGATGTGACAGTCAGTGCGATCCAAGCAAAAAGGTTATTTTTCATGTCGGGCCTCTCTGGTGTGTTCGTGTGAGTGATTCATCACAGTTTATCGTGGTGTTGTCGAACATTCTCAATCAAGCTTGCCGCGATGGATTAGGTCATGGGTTCAGGCTGCACGTCATGGCTGGGCGATAATCCAAAACCATTTTTAGCTGCTTTATTGACCGGAGCCCACACATGCCTGCTTATCGTTCCAAGACCTCCACCGCTGGCCGCAATATGGCGGGTGCTCGTTCCCTTTGGCGTGCCACAGGCATGAAAGATGACGACTTCAGCAAACCCATCATCGCCATTGCCAACTCGTTCACGCAGTTTGTGCCCGGTCATGTGCATTTGAAAGACTTGGGTCAATTGGTCGCGCGTGAGATAGAGGCCGCAGGTGGAGTAGCCAAAGAGTTCAACACCATTGCGGTAGATGATGGCATTGCCATGGGCCACGATGGCATGCTGTATTCGCTGCCCAGCCGCGACATCATTGCCGACTCGGTCGAGTACATGGTCAACGCCCATTGCGCCGATGCCATTGTTTGTATCTCTAACTGCGACAAGATAACGCCCGGCATGTTGATGGCTGCCATGCGCCTGAACATACCCGTGATTTTCGTGTCGGGTGGTCCAATGGAGGCTGGAAAAGTTCGCTTGGCCAATCCGCAAACGCAAGTCATGGAGTTCAAGAAGCTCGATTTGATCGATGCCATGGTCATGGCTGCTGACGACAAAGTGAGTGATGCAGATTTGGCCGAAGTCGAACGTTCGGCCTGCCCCACCTGCGGTTCCTGTTCAGGCATGTTCACCGCCAACTCCATGAACTGTTTGGCGGAGGCTTTGGGCCTAGCTTTGCCAGGTAACGGCACGGTGGTAGCTACGCACGCTGACCGCGAGCAATTGTTCAAACAAGCAGGTCGCACAATTGTGGATTTGTGTAAGCGCTATTACGAACAAGACGACGCATCGGTCTTGCCTCGCTCCATGGGCTTCAAAGCATTTGAAAACGCGATTGCCCTTGACATCGCCATGGGTGGCTCGACCAATACCATCTTGCACATATTGGCGATTGCCCAAGAAGCCGAGATTGAATTCACCATGGCCGACATCGACCGCATGTCGAAAATCGTGCCTCAGTTGTGCAAGGTCGCACCCAATACCAACAAGTACCACATCGAAGATGTTCACCGCGCAGGCGGCATCATGGGCATCTTGGGTGAGCTGGACCGAGCCGGCAAGCTGCACACCGACGTGGGCACCGTATTGGGCAAGACCATGAAAGAGGTGCTCGACGAATGGGACATCGTGCGCAACCCCAGCGAGGCAGTCAAAAAGTTTTACATGGCCGGCCCCGCAGGCATTCCTACGCAAGTGGCCTTCAGCCAAAACACCCGTTGGCCTAGCCTCGATACAGACCGTGCCGAGGGTTGCATTCGTTCAGTAGACAACGCCTTCAGCCAGCAAGGTGGTTTGGCTGTCTTGACCGGCAATATCGCTTTGGACGGTTGTGTGGTGAAAACTGCAGGCGTGGACGACAGTTTGTTGGTGTTTGAAGGCCCCGCGCACGTGGTGGAAAGCCAAGACGAAGCCGTGGAAAACATCTTGAGCGACAAGGTCAAAGCTGGCGACATCGTGGTGGTGCGCTACGAAGGACCTAAGGGCGGCCCTGGCATGCAAGAAATGTTGTACCCCACCAGCTACATCAAGTCCAAAGGCTTGGGCAAGGCTTGTGCTTTGTTGACCGATGGCCGCTTCTCTGGTGGTACTTCTGGTTTGTCGATTGGTCATTGCTCGCCCGAGGCGGCCGCTGGCGGCACCATTGGCTTGGTCAAGAACGGCGACCGTATTCGCATCGACATTCCCAACCGCAGCATCAATGTGTTGGTGAGCGAAGAAGAATTGGCCAAGCGTCGTGTTGAACAAGACAAGCTGGGCTGGAAGCCTGTGTTGGCTCGTCCTCGCAAAATCTCTGCTGCGCTTAAAGCGTATGCCTTGCTGGCCACCTCGGCTGATAAAGGTGCTGTGCGTGATTTGTCACTGCTCGACTGATAGACGAGTTAGGCGCGCATGTTGATTCACCCTCAAATTGACCCTGTCGCACTCGCACTGGGTCCCATCGCCATTCACTGGTACGGCCTGACTTACTTGGCTGCGTTTGCCTTGTTTGTGGGGCTAGGCCACTTGCGTTTGAAACACGAACCTTATGCCACGCAAGTGGTGTTGGGCTCATGGTCCAAGCAAGACATCGAAGACATCTTGTTTTACGGTGTGATGGGCGTGGTCTTGGGCGGGCGTATTGGTTACTGCGTGTTTTACAACCCGAGCTATTACCTTGAGCATCCACTTGAAGTGTTTGCCGTCTGGCAAGGCGGCATGAGTTTTCATGGCGGCATGTTGGGTGTGTTTGTGGCGACTGCGGTGTTTGCATGGCAGCGCCATCGGCCTTGGTTGTGGGTGACAGACTTTATTGCGCCATGTGTACCCACTGGTTTGGCTGCTGGACGCGTGGGTAACTTCATCAATGGTGAGTTGTGGGGCAGGGCAGCTGATCCTTCGCTGCCATGGGCCATGGTATTTCCGCAAAGTGGCAGCCTCATTGCGCGTCACCCTTCGCAGATTTACCAGTTCTTAGGCGAAGGTATTTTGCTGTTCATTGTTTTGTGGTTCTATGCTCGCAAACCACGCGCTATCGGCGCTGTGTCGGGTGTGTTCATGATGGGCTATGGGGGCTTGCGCTTCATGGCTGAATACTTCCGCGAGCCTGATGCGCATTTGGGTCTGCTCGCTTTAGGTATGAGCATGGGCCAATGGCTGTGCGTCCCTATGGTGTTGGTGGGTGCGGCGTTGTGGCTGTATGCCACACGCAAGGCACAGCCTTAAGCGGGTTGCGCTAAATCTGACAAGGACGACAGCAAATCACCAAACCGCGCACCTTGTACCACCACATGCTCACGAAGTGCGACGGCTGCGGCTTCTGCATCACCTGATGTGATGGCGTTGACGATGGCATTGTGTTCTTTGTAAGAGACGCTCATGCGGTCACGCACGCGCAATTGCAGTCTGCGATAGGGCCTTAAACGGCGGTGAAGCTGATTGGCTTGTTCGCGCAAAAAACTGTTGTGACTGCCTGCATAAATAGCCGCGTGAAAGCGCTCATTGCAATAGAAGTATTGGTCCGAGTCTTGGTTCGCTCTGGCGGCTTCGCATGCCAGGTGTGAGGCTGTGAGTTCTTGGCGCTCTGCATTGGTCATACGACGCGCAGCGAGTTGACCGCACATGGCCTCTAGTTCTGCCATGACTTCAAACATTTCAATCAGTCGGGCTGGTCCAATGCTGGTAACGATGGCCCCACGTCGTGGGCGAATCTCAATCAAACCTTCTGCAGCGAGTTGAATCAAAGCTTCGCGAATGGGAGTCCGTGAGACTCCGTATTGCTCAACCAAGGTGGCTTCATCCAGCGAACTACCGGGCGCAAATTCGCCCGTGGCAATTTTTTCCTCTATTTGTTCGCGTAATTTGTCCGAGATTCTCATGCTTTGAATTCTGCCACTTTGATGAGCTTTGGATGCAAAACTATCCATAGGGTATTCACTACAATCCCTGCCGAATACAAATGGTAAATTAATAAATACAAAATTTGGTGCTCTGAATCTCACAGCATCTAACAGCAGTCCAAGGAGACATCACATGAAACGTCGCAGCCTTCTTCAGTCCGTGGGTGGTTTTTCGCTGAGCGCATTGCCTTTTGTGAATGCCTTTGCGCAAAGCAAAACACTCAAAATTTCCCATCAGTTTCCAGGTGGGACGATCAGAGAGGGCGATTTCCGCGACCGTCTTGTTCGCATGTTTTCCGCCGAGGTCGAAAAGCGAACCAAAGGCGATTTGAAGTTTGAGATTTATCCAGGCTCGTCGCTGATGAAGACCAATGCGCAGTTTTCATCAATGCGTAAAGGCGCCTTGGATATGGCGCTCATTCCTTTGTCCTACGCTGGCGGAGAAATTCCAGAAGTCAATATTGGTTTGATGCCCGGATTGGTTGTGTCGTATGAGCAGGCTTACAGTTGGAAAAACAAGCCCGTGGGTGCAGAACTCAACCGTTTGCTGTTGGAAAAAGGCATTGTGCTCATCAGTTGGATTTGGCAAGCCGGTGGTGTTGCCTCACGCACGAAACCGATCGTGGATCCAGAAGATGCCAAAGGCATGAAGGTGCGCGGCGGTTCACGTGAAGTCGACATGATTTTGAAAGAAGCGGGTGCCGCTGTGGTGACCTTGCCTTCAAACGAAATTTATGCAGCCATGCAAACTGGCGCGATGGATGCGGCCATGACCTCATCGACATCTTTCATCTCCTTCCACTTGGAAGAAGTTGCCAAGGCACTCACCACCGGCCGCAAGGGGGCTTACTGGTTCATGTTTGAGCCATTGATGATGTCCAAAGCCATCTTTGATGCCTTGCCTCAAGATCAACGCAACGCCATCATGGCTGTGGGCGCTGAGATGGAAAAATTCGCCTTGGAAGCAGCCAAGAAGGATGACATCGAAGTGGCAAACGTCTATCAAAAAGCAGGCGCAAAAGTGGTCGATCTGAACGCCGCATCAATCAAGAAGTGGCAAGCCATTGCGCGCGAAACCGCCTGGAAAGATTACGCGGGTAAAAATGCAGGTTGCGCCAAGTTATTGGCCTTGGCGGAGCAAACACTGTGAGCCACGGTTTCGAACTAGAGTCTGGAGCGCCTGTTGAAATCATGCGTCCTAAAAATGCCATCGTCGCTGGCTTGGTGGCAGTGTTAGACGCTTTCAATGCTTTCGTTCTGCGCTTGTCAATGCTGGCCTTGGTTCTGACCTCGTGTGTGCTGACGTATTCGGTGTTGACGCGCTATTTGTTCAAGGTGGCGACTGATTGGCAAGACGAGGCAGCGGTGTTCATGTTGGTCGGTGCTACGTTTATGTGCACAGCCTACGTGCAGTCGCAGCGTGGGCACATTGGCATTGAAGCCTTGTCGTCTATCTTGCCAGCCTCGGTGAACAAAGTGCGTGCGGTGTTGGTTGACGTGGTATCCACCGCGTTTTGCGTGTTTTTTTCTTGGAAGTCATGGGCTTTGTTCCATGAGGCATGGACAGAAGGTCAAACCACCTCCAGCAGTTTTGCACCGCCGCTTTGGATCCCTTATTCGTTGATGGCTGTCGGTATGACCTTGTTAGCCGTGCAATTGTTTTTACAGTCAGCTGTGCAGTTGACCGGTGGTGAAGTCCGTGGAGACCAGAAATGAGTGAGCTTGCAATTGGTTTGAGCTATGGCGCAGCCACGCTTTTGGTGATGTTCTCGGGTATGCCCATTGCATTTGCTTTGGGCACGGTCGCTGTGTCGTTCATGTATTTCTTCATGCCTGCATCGTCACTGGATACTGTGACGCAAAACGTTTACGAAGAAATGGCCTCCATCACCTTGTTGTCCATTCCTTTGTTCATCATGAAAGGCGCAGCCATTGGTAAGTCGCGTGCGGGTCAAGACTTGTACTCTGCCATCCATGCGTGGTTGCACAAAGTGCCAGGCGGCTTGGGCATTGCCAACGTGTTTGCGTGCGCTTTGTTCGCCGCAATGGCCGGCTCATCGCCAGCCACCTGTTCGGCTATTGGCTCAGCAGGCATTCCTGAGATGCGCAAGCGCGGCTACTCGCCAGGTTTCGCAGCGGGAATCATTGCAGCGGGCGGCACTTTGGGTATTTTGTTACCGCCCTCTATCGTGATGATTTTGTACGCTGTGGCTGCCGAGCAGTCGCTGGGTCGTTTGTTTTTGGCTGGTATTGGCCCAGGCTTGTTGTTGGTGGCTTTGTTTGCTGGCTATGCCGTGGTACGTGCCCGCAAGGAATACCAAATGGCCTTGAAGGTTTACGAAGAAGGTGGTGCGAAGTCAGCCTACTTAGACAAAGAACATTTCACACTCGCGCAAAAAGTTGAGATGCTGCCGCGCGTGTTGCCCTTTTTGGTGTTGTTGATTGGTGTGATGGTTGCCTTGTATGGCGGCTATGCCACACCTTCTGAAACTGCCGGACTCGGTGGCTTATTGGCGTTGGGGTTGGTCGCTGTGGTTTATGGCTTGTGGCGTCCGAAAGACGTGATGCCTATTTTATCGTCGACCCTCAAAGAATCCACCATGTTGATGCTCATCATTGGCATGTCCTTGCTGTACAGCTATGTGATGAGTCACTTGCACATCAGCCAAAGCGCCGCGCATTGGATTGTGGGCATGGAGTTGTCGCGTTGGGTGTTGCTGTCGGTGATTTTGCTGATGGTGGTGGTGTTGGGATTCTTCTTGCCACCCGTGTCCATCATTTTGATGACGGCGCCTATCATCTTGCCGCCGCTCAAGGCTGCTGGCTTTGACTTGATTTGGTTTGGTGTGGTCATGACCATCGTCATGGAGATGGGGTTGATTCATCCACCTGTGGGCTTGAATATCTTTGTGATTAAAAACGTCGCGCCTGATATTTCTTTGAAAGAGGTTATCTGGGGCGTGATGCCTTTCTTGGGTCTCATGTTTGCTGCAGTTTTCTTGCTGTGTTTATTCCCTGAAATCGCCACGGGTTTACCCAATCTGGTGATGGGCGTGAAGTAATTTTTTGACAAATCAAAAAGGCGCAAGATGAATGCAACGACATGGTTGAACAGTAAATTAAATTTGCTGCGCAACTCAGCACCGGCCAGCGAACCGCCTAAGCCTGAAGACCGCTCCACACGTGAGCGTTTAGATTCATCGCTGCGTCAAAAGAAAGAGGCTTTGTCGCCGCGCCATTTGCGTCGCACCCTGCTTTTGTTGCAATCGGTCGTTGATCCTCGCGTGAGCGAAGTGGAGGGCGGTCGTCGCGCCAAAGCTTTGGCCGATTGGTATGCCAAAGCCGAAGTGGCAGAGCGTCAAGACCTGTGGCTGCTGATCAGCGAACAATTTGGCCCCGACTCCACCAAGGTGCGTGCAGCCCGTGACGACTACGACGCAGCTTTAGGCACGGCAGATGAAGGGTCGGCAGAGATTCGTTTGCGTCGTGCTTTGGTGTCACCGCGCACGCGTTTACTGCAGCGTTTTGCGGCTTATCCCGGAGGGATGCGTTTCTTAGTTGACCTGCGGGCTGAGTTGCTGCCACAACTCAAAAGCAACAAGCGCTTGCTCGCTTTGGATGCCGAGTTAGAGAACCTCTTTTCGACTTGGTTTGACATCGCCTTTTTAGAGTTACGCACCATCAGCTGGGACTCGCCTGCTTCGCTGATTGAAAAACTCATCAAGTACGAAGCGGTGCATGACATTCGCAGTTGGGCAGATTTGAAAAACCGTTTGGACAGTGACCGTCGTTGCTACGGTTTCTTTCACCCCAGCCTTCCCAATGAGCCTTTGATTTTTGTTGAGGTGGCACTCCTGCATGAGATTGCTGACAACATCATGCCGTTGTTGGACGAGGGCGCTGCCCCTGAGGATTTGAAGAAGTCCACAGTTGCTATTTTTTATTCCATCAGCAATACACAAGGCGGTTTGCGTGGCGTGAGTTTTGGCGACTCGCTCATCAAACGTGTGGTCGAGACCTTGCGCGAAGAGTTTCCTAAACTCAAAACTTTTGCCACCTTGTCACCTATTCCTGGTTTGCGCCCTTGGTTGTCGCGAAATGCCGAAACCATGCTGTCTAAGTTGAACGACAAAGAGTTGTCGGCACTGGGTCGTGAGTTGAGTTTTGAGCCACCCACTGCAACTCACGTGTTGGCTGCCATTGATCAACCCTTGGTCTTGGGGGCGTTGTCGCTCAAGTCCCCCTTGCGTTCCTTCCTCACGCGTTGTGCGGCCCACTATTTGGGTTTGGAAAAACAAGGCGAGCAAGTGCTCGACCCTGTGGCACGTTTTCATTTGGGCAATGGCGCCCGCATCGAACGTATCAATTGGTTTGCAGACCCATCGCCCAAAGGCCTCAAGCAATCGCATGGCTTGATGGTGAACTACTTGTACGACTTGAAGCGACTCGATAAAAATCGCCAACTTATGGCGAAGAACATTGCCCCTGTGTCGGGCGACGTTGAAGACCTTTTCTTTTCTTGAATCCGAATAAGCATGATGAATCACAACCTTTTCGCAGCGCTGCGTGCTGCTTTTCCTAAAGACTTGAACGCCACAGCCATCGAGACCGAAGACGGTGCACATTACAGCTGGTCCGACCTTGAGCGTGCCAGCGCGATGATGGCCAATCTGTTGGACTCGCTGCATATCCCCAAAGGCTCACGCGTGGCCGTGCAAGTGGAGAAGTCGGTCGAGGCTGTCATGCTCTACCTCGCCACCTTGCGCGCAGGTTACGTGTTTTTGCCATTAAACACGGCTTACCAAAGCGCGGAGATTGAGTATTTCATCGGCAACGCCGAACCCGCCGTGGTTGTTTGTAGCAGTAAAAACTTTGGTTGGGTCAGCAAGATCGCTTTCAAGGCCGGCACGCAAAACGTGTTCACCTTGGACGACAACCGCACCGGCAGCTTGTTAGAGCGCGCCGCACATTGCTCAGACAAACACCAAGTGGTGCAAAGCAAGGCTGACGATTTGGCTGCGATCTTGTACACCAGCGGTACAACAGGCCGCAGCAAAGGTGCCATGCTCTCGCACGGCAATATGCTCAGTAATGCGAAGACCTTGAAGAAATACTGGGGTTGGAAGCCAGGCGATGTGCTCATTCACGCCTTGCCTATCTTCCATGTACACGGTTTGTTTGTGGCCATTCACGGTGCATTGCTTAATGGCAGCAAGATGATTTGGATGTCTAAATTTGACCCCAAATTGGTCATCGCCAAAATGCCAGAAGCCACCGTGTTCATGGGCGTGCCCACGCTCTACGTGCGCATGTTGGCTGAGCCAAGCCTCACCAAGGCGCAGGCGTCAAACATGCGTTTGTTTATTGCGGGTTCAGCGCCTTTGTTGCTAGAGACCTTCAACGAATGGCATGAACGCACAGGTCAGCCGATTCTCGAGCGTTACGGCATGAGCGAAACCGTCATGCTCACATCCAACCCCTACGCAGCTGATGCTCGCTACCCCGGCCAAACCGAGCGCCGTGGTGGTACTGTTGGCTTTCCACTTCCAGGTGTGTCCTTGCGCGTGCAAGACGACAAAGGCAAAGCATTACCCGTTGGCGAAATTGGCGGTATCCAAGTCAAAGGCCCCAACGTGTTCGGTGGCTACTGGCGCATGCCTGAAAAAACCAAAGAAGAGTTCACTGCCGACGGATATTTCAAAACGGGTGATGTCGGCAAGGTCGATGAGCGCGGTTATGTAGTTATCGTGGGCCGAAGCAAAGACCTCATCATCAGCGGTGGCTACAACGTCTATCCCGCAGAGATTGAGGGTTACATCAACGACATGCCAGGTGTGGCCGAAAGCGCCTTGATTGGTGTGCCGCATCCCGACTTCGGTGAAGTGGGCGTGGCGGTGGTCATTGCCAAGCCAGGCGCGAAGGTAGCAGCAGATGCCATCATTGCCGCACTTAAGTCACAACTGGCGAACTTCAAAATTCCGAAGAAGTGTTTTGTGTTGGCTGAGTTGCCGCGTAACACCATGGGCAAAGTGCAAAAGAACTTGCTGCGCGAGCAGTACAAAGGCTTGTTTTAAACCGCAATCCCAGCTCTGAATGTGTGCATCCCACCATTCGGATGCTGATGAGGCAGCTGCCGTACAGCTTCGTGAGCATCAGCGAAAGAAATAACAGATCCACAAACAAAAAAGCCACTCCAAAAAAGAGTGGCTTTTTCGTGAGTGAAAGAGAGCTTAGCCAGTCAAAGTCGCAGAATTCACTCTTTGCGTGATGTGTGCCAAAGCTTCGTCCACTTGGTCAATCAATATCAAGCACAAATCGCCTTTTTGCAAGCGTTCCATCGCTCGGTCAATCGCCAAAAATTCACCATGAATTTCGTCAATGTGGGAGGTGCGTTTCGCGCCATCCAAACCTTGACGTAAGAGCTTCAACACCTCGCCATCCACGCGCCCCCGCTGGCACGCGTCTTGGTACAAGACCACATCGTCAAACGCTTCACCAATCAGGCGTGTTTGCTCGCGGATGTCTTCGTCTCTGCGGTCTCCAGCGCCGCTGATGACCACGCTGCGGCGCTGTGCGGGTAGGTTGGTCACGGCTTGCACGAGAGCTTTGATGGCATCTGGGTTGTGGCCGTAATCGGCAATCACGGTCGCGCCTTTGTAATCGAATACGTTGAATCGTCCGGGTACTGCATTGCTGTCGCTCACAAACGTGGCCAAGCCTTTGCAGATGGTTTGCCAAGGTACGCCGACCGCCCATGCCGCACCGATGGACGCCATGGCATTTTCAATTTGAAAGCCTATCGCGCCGCTGCGTGTGACAGGGATCTCAGACAAAGGAATACGCACCGAGTGGTTGCCTTGCATAGCCACGATTTGGTCGTCCTCCACAAACAACACACGTTTGCCTTGCGCACGGTGTGTGGCAATGACAGGATGGTGGGCATCCAAACCAAAGAACGTCACTTGGCCTGGGCACTTGTTGGCCATGCTGACCACGATAGGGTCTGTAGCGTTGAGCACCGCGGTGCCAGACTCGGCCACGTTTTGCACGATGACTCGCTTCAACACCGCCAAGTCTTCCACGGTGGTGATGTAGTTGAGTCCTAAGTGGTCACCCATGCCGATGTTGGTGACCACCGCCACTTGGCAACGGTCAAAGGCCAAGCCTTCGCGCAACATGCCGCCGCGTGCGGTCTCGAGCACAGCCGCATCCACATCAGGATGAGCCAATACATTACGGCCGCTGCGTGGACCGCTGCAATCGCCGCTGTCGGTTTGACGTCCATTGACATACACACCATCTGTGTTCGTCATACCTACACGCAAACCATTGGCGCGCA
This sequence comes from Comamonadaceae bacterium, assembly GCA_947447405.1. Taxonomy (GTDB): domain Bacteria; phylum Pseudomonadota; class Gammaproteobacteria; order Burkholderiales; family Burkholderiaceae_C; genus Limnohabitans. Next base: position 24,540 of record CANFKQ010000009.1, read on the forward strand.
GCAAGTGAGAGGTCAAGCGCACGGTGGTGGTTTTGCCATTGGTACCGGTCACGGCAATCACAGGAATACGCCCATCGCCACCGTCAGGGAACATGGTGGCCATCACCGCCTCGCCCACATCGCGACCTTTACCAAAAGATGGGCTCAAGTGCATGCGCAATCCAGGCGCTGCGTTGACTTCCACCACGCCACCACCCTGCTCTTCAAGCGGGCGCAGCACGGATTCACACACCACATCCACACCACAAATATCGAGACCAACCATTTGCGCGGCAGCAATAGCACGCAGGGCGACTTCGGGGTGTACGTCATCGGTCACATCGGTTGCCGTCCCACCTGTGGAGAGGTTGGCGTTGTTGCGCAGAATCACACGTGCGCCCTTGGCTGGCACGGATGCGGCTTCGTAGCCTTGTTCATTGAGGCGGGCAATGGCGATGTCATCAAACCGAATTTTGGTCAGAGACGTGGCATGGCCTTCGCCACGGCGTGGGTCGGCGTTGACGATGTCGACCAACTCATGCACAGTATTTTTACCATTACCAATCACCAGTGGGGGTTCACGGCGTGCGGCGGCGACCAGCTTGTTGCCGACCACCAGCAAGCGGTAATCGCTGCCCTGTAGAAAACGCTCGACCAACACGTCGTCGCGGTGCGCAACCGCTGCCACATATGCCGCTTTCACGCCTTCTTCTGTTGTGACGTTGACAGAGATGCCTTTGCCTTGGTTCCCATCGCGCGGCTTGACGACTACAGGTAAGCCAATCTCTTGTGCCGCAGCCCATGCATCTTCAGGGCTTGTCACAGGGCGGCCCAATGGCACAGGGACACCTGCGGCGTGCAGCAGTTTTTTGGTGAGTTCTTTGTCTTGCGCGATGGATTCGGCAATCGCGCTGGTTGAGTCAATTTCTGCCGCTTGGATGCGACGCTGCTTGCTGCCCCAGCCCAGCTGGACCAAGCTGCCTTCTGTCAAACGACGGAAGGGAATGCCACGTGCAATGGCGGCGTTGACGATGGAGCCTGTAGAGGGGCCTAAGCGAATGTCTTCGTCTAATTCACGCAGTTGGTGAACTGCAGCGTCGACATCAAAGCTGGTGTTGTTTAAGGCTGCGGTGCACAACTCATGGGCCAACTTGATGGCCATGATGCCCACTTGCTCTTCGGTGTACTCGACCGCCACTTGGAACAAGCCGTGGTCTGTGGTCGCCGTTGTTCGACTGAAGGTCACGGGACAGCCTGCTTCAATTTGCAAATGCAAAGTGGCAGCTTCAAGCGCGTGGGCCATGCTGAGCTTGACCTTGTGTTGGGTTGGTTGCAAGTTCCCCACGCCAGGAAATAAATTGCGCAAGCGACCTTCAAAGTCGGGATGTTCGCTCAGGTCGACTTCACCCCCATCGCAAGTCACCATGGCTTCCACGGCGGTGTGACGGGTCCAGAGGTTAGGGCCGCGCAGGGCGCGGATACGAGAGACTTCCATTAGCCATTCATCCTTGCAACGTCTTTGGCAACGTGTTGGTTTTGTTGTCCGAAATTTTTCAAGCCAGCGCGAATCAGCAGAGGCGCAATATCTAACGACCAAGCGGCGGCTACAGCTGCCAGCAGGGTGGAGATGTGCAAACCATCTTTGAGCAATCGTGCAATCAACTCAAGGTCGAGGTGGAACAACTGTGTTTCTTGGTCGCCACGCGCCAATATGACGTGACCATCTTTGCAGAACACGGCACGGCCACTTTGTCGTAAATGCGCCATCAAGGTGGCGTTGTCTTGGGCTTTGGCGTAGTACACGACTTCACCATCGCTCAATTCAGCCAACGTGGTCACGGCTTGCTCATCAGCGTTTAACACGGCAGCACCTTCTGGCAACACCAAGTCAATTTGCGTGCGAACCACAGTACGCATTTGTTCAGGCGTTTGAATGTCGTGCTTATCAATCAACGCAGCTGTGGTCTCGGGCATGTTGGTCACAATGCCGACCAAGCAACGGTCGTAGGCCAAACCTTCGTCCAAAATGTGCGCGGGCGTTGTTTCAAACACAGCCGCATCAAGCGCGCGGTTGATGAGCAAACGCTCCGAAGCTTCAAAGCCACGCGAGTCGGTTTTGCCCAAGTGCTGCTGGTCCATGTAAAGGCCATCTTTGCAAGCCAAGCCTGTGCGTTTGCCAGACAGGTGCAACAACCAAGCCACGAGTTGCGATAACTCGGTGGTTTGTTGGCTGCCCACAATGCCCACGACGGGGATACGGCCTGATTCATGAGCGCCAAACAAGTGTTCGACGATGGCTTTGCCAACAGGGCGGGGCTGGCCAACGGCGGGTTTCACGTGCATCAGCAAGCCGGGGCCTGCATTGACTTCAATGATGGCGCCCTTGGTTTCTTCCAAGGGACGAGAGATGTCTTGGGTCACGATGTCGATGCCGGCAATGTCCAAGCCGATCACACGTGCCGCGAGGGTGGCTACAGCAGAGACTTCGGGGTGAACCAAATCGGTCACATCGTTGTTGAGATTGCCGTTGCGTTGCACCACCACGACGCGGCCTTTTTCGGGCACGCTGTACGGCGTCAAACCTTGGCGTTGAATTTCGAGCAGCGACATTTCGCCGCGTGGAGTGTGTAGGCGAATCAGGTCGAGCGGGAAGCCTTCGGCAATGCCGCGACGTGGATCGGTGTTGATTTGGCTGTCAATCAGTTGCTCAACGGTCGATAAGCCGTCGCCAGTGATACAGGCGGTTTCGCCACGCGTGGCAGCCACCACGCGGTCGCCCACCACCAACACGCGGTGTTCGTCGCCGCGCACATAGCGCTCAATCAGCACGTCGCTGCCTTCTTTTTCAGCGGCGGCCCATGCAGTACGCACACCATCTTCGGTGTTCACGTCAAGCGACACGCCCCATCCGCGATTGCCGTCCAAAGGTTTGACCACCACGGGTAGGCCGATGTCTTGCGCTGCTTCCCACGCTTCGTCAGCGGTTTTGACAATCTGGCCTTCGGGCACAGGAATGCCGCATTGCGTGAGCAAGCGTTTAGTCAAGTCTTTGTCGCTGGAAATGCTTTCAGCAATGGCGCTTGTGCGGTCAGTTTCTGCTGTCCAAATACGGCGCTGCTTAGAGCCATAGCCCAGCTGCACCAAGTTGCCTTCGGTCAGGCGAATGAAGGGTGTTTTGCGCTCAACCGCAGCATCCACGATGCAAGCTGTGCTGGGCCCAAGGCAGCGCAAATCTGCAATTTTTTTCAAACGGTCCACAGTGGCCGTGATGTCGAAAGGTTTGTTGTTGGCAGCGGCCATCACCAGTTCGCGTGCAGCCAAGAAGCTTTCGCGGCCCAGTTCTTCGTGCTCTGTGCGGAACACCACTTTGTAGATGCCGCGTTTGCTGATTTCACGTGCCTTGCCAAACTCTGCGCGTGCGCCGGCCAAGAGTTGCAACTCGATGGAGACGTGTTCCATGATGTGACCCATCCACGTGCCGCCCACCAATCGGGTGAGGAACCCACCACGATGGCCCACACCGCAGTGATGCTCGACCAAGCCGGGCAACCAGCCGTTGATGCGGTCGTTGAACCCGTCGATTTTGTTGGAAGGGTGGTCTTCCATCTCGCCCAAGTCGATGAGGGCTTCGATGATGGGGCGGTAAGTCCAGATATTGGGCCCACGCAAATAGTTCATGCGCAGGATTTGTATGTCTTTGAATGCCATAAATTAGCGGAGGTTTTGAGCGAAAGTTTGGGTGGCTGAAGCAGGGGAGAGAGCCGAGGTCACCACAGAGACCGCCGAGGCTGCGGCGATACAATCATTTGCAAACGTGCTGGGGTTAAACAAAGTCCTGGCTCCTGCTTTTTATTTTTATCGCCGTCCATCGATTTACATCGATTGAAGCAGCAAAATTCCAATAATGAATTCTTCTTTATCGGCTTCCACCAAAGTTGTTTTGCCCGAGGGCTGGCAATCTTCAGCGTTTGCACAACTGTCACCTCAAGAAAACGTTTTAGCTTGGCTAGAGGTTGACTTGAACGCCCAATTGCATTTTTCGCTAGGGCTTCTCATTGTGACAGACCAAAGGGTGCTTTTTGGCTCCCAAGAGGCCGGTTCGCCCCCCGTTTGGAACAGCTGGACCTTGGTGGCTGGCATGAAGTTGACGCACACCGACCACGCAGGTGTGGGCACCCTGAGCTTGGTCGATGCCACGCGCCGCATCGCCAGCTGGCGGTTCACTCTGACGCACAACGTCACGGCCATGCGCCTGCAAGAAACGTTGGCTGACCGCTTAGAGGTGTTGACTCACGGCAAGTCGCTGGCTTCCTCGGCCCAAGCGCGCTGCCCGCAGTGCAAATTGCAGCTCGAAAACGTGGGCGATGAGTGCCCCGTGTGCAGCCGCGAACAGCACGCGCCTATGTCGACTTGGGGCCTGTTTCGCTTGTGGCGCTTTGCCAAGCCTTACCAATGGCGCTTGTTGGCGGGCTTCTTGTTGACGCTGGCTTCCACAGCAGCCACCTTGGTGCCGCCGTACTTGACCATGCCGTTGATGGACGACGTGCTGATTCCATTCCAAAACGGCAAAGACATTGACCATGATTTGGTCTACATGTA
>CANFKQ010000010.1 GCA_947447405.1 Comamonadaceae bacterium
AATTTCATAATGACTCCGTAGAAATTAATTTTTAAGAAACAAAAACAACCGCTTTTTGCGCATCTTTCAAGCGGGGGCTGGGTGGCGCAGAAATTCCCCATTGATCCACGCGACCGGGCGGCCAGGTCCAATCCGTTGGTTGGCCTGCCTGATAGCTGTCATCAATTTGCTCCACCTCTGCGGTGTACTCAATGACCACATCAAACGGACCCACGAAATAGTTGAAGGCGTTGTCTCCAGGACCGTGACGGCCAGGGCCCCACTCGATGCCGTACCCCGCATCGCGCATACGGCCACCGCCACGCATGACAGAGTCCACATCAGCCATCAAAAAAGCAATGTGATTGAGGGCATCGTTGTCTGTGTCACCTAAGGCAATGCTGTGGTGGTCACTGTTACAGCGCATGAAGGCCATGATGCGCGTGCGGTCAGACAATGAAAAATCAAAGACCAATTCCATGAATCGACGTGTTGATTCCACGTCATGGCTATTCAACACGGCATGCGCCAATCGAATGGGTTTGTCATCCACTTCGTGTGCATCCGCATGTAAGGCATCGCCGTGTACCAACTGAAAGACGCGACCATCAGGATCAACGACCGTGACAGCTGTACCACCTCCAGGTTCGAGCACCTGCTCAATGGGTTGACGTACTTTCCCACCGGCAGCAACCGCGGCTTGTGCAACGTCATCCAACGCAGCCCGATTTCGTGCGCGTAGCGTGACACAACGAATCGTTGCAGGCCCCTCGGCTTCATGAAGCGCCAGCAGATGATGATCAGCCCCCGTTCCCCTGAAGTAGATGACCCCCTCATGTCGTGCGACGACTTGCAGATGCCAAACCGTTGTATAGAAATTCTCCGCAGCGGCTAAGTCCGGCACATTCAGTGCCACGCTGCGCAAAGCACTGACACGGGAAGATGCATGCGTCATGAATTACTCCAAAATTTTTAAATCAATGCCAAGGAATCTTTTGGCATTGACATGGGTCAGCTGCTGAATGACGTGTTCATCAAAGCCAGCGTTTTGAATGCGCGCAACAGGATGTGTGTCATGGAAATTGAATGGGTAATCCGTTCCAATCATGAGCTGCGACGCGCCAAAGGTCTGAACGAGGTGCTCAAGGGTGGGCTGATCAAACACCAGCGTGTCGTAATACAGCTCACGCGCTTGCGCCATGGGCGAGCGGTGCACACTGTCTTTGAGCGCTGGAAAGACAGACATCGCCTGCTGAAGACGAGGCAACAGCATGGCCAAAGTTCCACCACCATGACTGAATGCCAAGCGAAGCTTGGGATAGCGCACCATCAAGTTCCCAGTCAACACCGACGCTGCAGCTAACCCAACATCAGTGGGGTAAGCCAACACTTGTTGCAGCGGTGCTGGTCCCACCAAGCGATCCATGCCTGCTGGCCGCAAAGCATGGACAAAGACCGGCATATCCAATGCAACACAGGCTTCAAAAAATGGATCGAATTTTGGATCGCCCATGACCACGCCATTGATATTGCTGCCAATCTCAACACCACGCAGTCCCAGCACATGCTTGATGTGATGCAGCTCTTGAATGGCAAGCGTTAAATCTTGCAATGGCACAGCACCCAGCCCCACCAGCTGACCAGCGGACTCATGCACCATGGTGGCAATTTGTTCGTTCAAGAAGCGCACCAGCTGTGCCCCATCTGATGGCGATAGCCAATACGAAAGCAATTCGGGCATGGGTGAGATCGCTTGCAGTTGCAAGCCCATCTCTTGGAAATCAGCCAAGCGACGAGATGTGGTCCAACATTTATCAGAGACTGTTCTGTAATTCTTTCCATCAATCATGACGTGACGGTGGCACGCATCGGCAGGCGCCATCGAAGGCCAACCCGAAGGTGTCACCCCACCCAAATATTTGGGAAATTCACCAGGAATGACGTGCGCATGCACGTCTACGCCGCAACCGCAATGCATGCTGCGTCTCAGGCGTATTTCAGACCAGCGAATTCAATGCCGGCCATACAAATCAGTTCATCCTCATCACCCGTGCCACCGCTCGCACCCACGGCGCCCAAAATATGCCCCGTGTCTGACTGAATCAACACAGCGCCGGTTTGTGGAAGAAATTTGCCAGAGGCCGTTGCAGCCAACGACACAAAGAAATTGGGGTTATCTTTTGCACGTTGCGCCAAGGTACGACTGGATGCACCCATGCCAACAGCGCCCCACGCTTTGGCTTGCGCCACCTCAAACCGAAACATGCTCGCACCGTCTTCACGCGCAAACGCTTTGAGGTTGCCCGACTCATCCAAAACAGCAATCGCCATGGGTTTGAACTTTTCAACCTTTGACCGCGCCAAGGCGCCTTCAATGATGGCTTGAGCTTGGGCCAAAGTTAAGGTGTGTTGCATGTCGTCGTCTCCATTGTTTTTGTCAAACCCAACGCATCGGTCAGTTGATCTATATCAAGGAGTTTATGGATCGGTAAATCATTCGTCCAGTCGATTTTTTTAATACATAATATCCACCGTATGGATATTAGATCTTTAGACTTGAACCTCTTGGTGGTGTTTGACGCCATGCTGCAGTACCAGAATGTGACCAAAGCGGGCGAAGCGATCAAGCTGAGTCAACCCGCCATGAGTGCAGCCATTTCAAGACTCAGAACCCTGTTTGACGATCCACTATTTGTTCGTACGGGTTCGGGCATGGTACCCACACCAAAGGCACAAGCTTTGAGCCCAAGCATTCGTCTGGTCGTGCAAACCATACAAACTGAGATTCTGCTGTCTAAAAAATTTGATCCCTTGTTGAGTGACCGAACATTCACACTCTTAACGCCTGACATCGCAGAGGTTAATTTTTTACCTCGCCTGTTATCTGAATTGGCTCACAAATCACCCCAGCTCAACCTGAAAACTTTGGCCATGCCCAGGGAGGCCGCTGCTCAATCACTAGAGTCTGGCGCCGCCGAAATGGCGATTGGGTATTTTCCTGATTTACACAAGGCAGGCTTTTTTCAGCAAAAGCTCATCACAAACTCGCACGTTTGCTTAATTAGAAAAAAACATCCTCATGTCGGAGAAAAAATAACCAACGCACAGTTCATGCAGGCCTCACATGCGGTTGTGAAGCCAGATGGTCGAGAACACCTGTTTGAACGTTTCTTACAAAGTAAGGGGATCCAACGACGCGTGGTTGTCGAGTTGTCGCATTTCATGAGTTTGCTGCCCATCATCGAAACGTCTAATTTGATCGCGACAGTCCCCAAAGACCTTGCTGATTTCTTCGTTCAGCACGGGGACGTTCGATACATTTCCACACCGATGAAATCACCTGTCATCGATGTGCATTTGTTTTGGCATCAACGGTTTCAAAAAGACCCTGCGCATATGTGGCTACGGCAGGTCATTCATCAACTGTTCAGTCAAGCCCATTGAATTTTTTATTCTGGTTTGAACCCTGCGCCTTTTAAAAGCTCGGCATTTTCGTTGATGTACTTTCCTGTGTATTTCTTGAAGTCATCTACAGACTCAACGATCGGCTCAATGCCCAGCTGTTCGAAAGCGCCCGACTTGGTCAGCTGACGAACCGCCTCATTCGCAGCTTTGTTCAGCAGCTGCACGCGATCTTCAGGCGTCCCTTTGGGGGCCCAAATGCCATACCAAGATTCCGTCACAAACTTGGGATAGCCGCTCTCCGAAGCGGTAGGAACATTGGGCATCACGGAACTTCGTTTGGCAGACGTCACGATGATGGGTTTGACTTTGCCAGCCTTGGCCATAGACTGCAACGAGATGATGGAATCAATCAAGATTTGCGAGTGCCCACCCGCTACATCCGTCAGCGCAGGTGCTGTGCCTTTGTAAGCCGTCATGGTCAAGTTGAGGTTTCCTTCCTTGGCAAACATCAGTGTGGCCAAGTGACTCGCTGCGCCCAACGCTGGCAATCCAGCAGTCCATTTGTCTGGATTCTGTTTGGCTGCATCCATCACTTCTTTTAATTTGCTTTGAGGCAATGCAGGTGCAATGACCATCAACAACGGCGCTTCACCGACACGTGCGACATAAGAAAAATCTGTCAATGGATCGTAGGGTGGGTTTGCAATAACCAGTTTGGTCAAAGCTTGTGTGGATGCCGAGAAAAGCAATGTTTGACCATCCGCTTGTGCGCCTTGAACAAATTTACCGCCAATCGTTCCACTGGCGCCTGGTTTGTTTTCAACCACGATTGAAACATTCAAATTCATTTGCATCTGTTTTGCAATCAGACGTGCGGCGTTATCCACACCACCACCCGCTGCGAACGGCACGATCAATTTGATCGTGCCATCTGGAAATTTAGACTGTGCAGATGCCAATGTTGTTGCTGTTAGCAATGCAATCGACAGCATTTTTTTAGTCAATGAAATCATGTTTTCTCCAGTTGAATTTTGAACTCAGACCGTATTAATCTCTGTAACCTTTGCGCCATGAAGATGAACCACCAAACAAGGGTGCTTCGGGCGCTGGGCCATGAAGCTTGGCGTAGGACTCAATGGTTTTCGTCATCCGTGGCAGCAACCAATCGGTTACTTTCTCGCTGACTTCCTCATCTTCTAGGCGGCCCAAGATGCCACGAATGGCTTGATTTTGAGAGGCGATAGGACCACGCGCTAGCAAAAAGGCCACGACATCTGTTTGGCCTAAACGCTCGCTCTCCGCCCATAAGTAATCTGCAATGTCATGCTCAAAGTCTTCAAGCGTGACACTCATGCCACTCATCGTGCAGGAGCATCCCAGCGCCACATGCTGACCCGACAGTCGGTTCCAAAGACCAGCGAGGTAGGCTGCTTGCTGCTGGCATGCCGTCATTTCAAGCAACTCAAACAAGGGCTTTGCTTCGTAATTGGTGCGTCTCAGATGACTTCACTTCGCAGCTGTCATCCAACACCACACCGTAGAGTTTTTCAGCTGCTTCGCGACTGACGTAGCCTTCGCGAACATCGTGTGCAACTGCATCGACATCTCGTTTGAATGGGCTACCAAAACCACCACCGCCGCCGGATAGCATCTTGTAGGCATCGCCACGTTCTAAGCGCACGTTGAAAATTTTGGCGTTCGGCAAATCAGAGCTCCACTCACCTTTGTGGCGTATGGCAATGCCATTACCTGCAGCCTCCCCGCCACCTTCCAAGCCCCAAGGCTTGCAATGCATGCGGTCAATTCGAGTGGTTACTGAGAACGGCGATAACGCCTGCACCACCATCTCTGCACCTAAGCCGCCACGGAACTCACCCGCACCTGCGCTGTCTTCACGAATTTTGTAGCTTTCGACCAGCACAGGGTATTTCGCTTCCAGTTGCTCTGTCGGGCTATTGTGTGTATCGCCGTCGTTGATACATACCGTGACAGACACGCCGTCTTCGCGTGACTTAGCACCCCAGCCACCACCCAATGGACCAATGCCGACAATGAACAAACGACCATCTTCAGGCGAAATGCCGTGGATGTTGGGAAATACCAAATCGGCATGGTGGCCCGCAATCGCGCGATGCGGAATCGCAGGTGCCAAGGCTTTGAAAATCGTGTCGATCACGGTCATTGGGAATGTCATCCATACACGCATGGGGTAGGGACGCTCAGCGCTGATGACGGTGCCCATGGGCATGATGACCTTCAACGGACGGAAGCTGCCATCGTTCACAGGATAGTCAGTGGGCGTGGTCAAGCACTTGTAGGCGACTTGTGCACACGCAATACCCGTGGTGAATCCCGAGTTGTAGAAGCCCTTGACTTGCTTGCTCACATCAGACAAGTCCACTTCCATCTCATCACCTTTGACGGTGACTTTGACGCGAATGGGGATGCGTTTGCCGATTTCTAAGCCATCGTCATCCATGAAGGACTCAGCTTCGTACACGCCATCGGGAATTGACAAGGTGTTTTGACGCGCCAGAGCTTCAGAGGCATCCATGATTTGAAGAATCGAAGCTTGGACGTCTTGGTTGCCGTAACGCTGCACCAACTCCAAGAACCGACGCTCACCTGTAGTGATGGCCGTGATTTGGGCGCGTAAATCACCCAAGGCACGCTCAGGCATACGCACGTTCATGGCAATGATGTCCAGCAAGTCTTGGTTCACTTTGCCCGCCGATTGATATTTCACAATCGGGATCTGGATACCCTCAGAGTAAATATCGGTAGTAATTTGCCCCAAGCTGCCGCCCACATCCAACCAGTGCGCCATGCAGCAGGTGAAGCCAATCAACTCGCCCTCATGGAAGACAGGCATCGTGAAGGTGAAGTGATTCAAATGACTGCCGGTGGTGTAGGCATCATTGGTGACCAAGATGTCGCCAGGATAGATGTTTTCGTACCCAAAGTGGCGAATCTTCGACTTCACTGTTTCAGACATGCCCCGAATGAACATGGGTAAGCCCAAGCCAATGGACACCGTGTCGCCCTCTTTGGTGAAAAGGCCAACAGTGAAATCCAGCGCCTCATAAATGATGAGGTTGTAGGCGGTGCGCATCAAGTTGGTTTTCATCTCCTCTGTCACAGCAAACAAGCCGTTGCGGATGATTTCCACAATCACAGGATCTACAGCCTGTGCGTTGGATGGTTGAACGTGTGTCGTGCTCATGAACGGTCACTCCCGATTGAAATTTGAAGGTTGCCGTACAGATCAACTTTGACGCTGTCGCCAGGTTGAACCACGGTGGTGGATGCGTGCTCTTCCACGAGCGCGGGGCCGTGAAATTCGTTACCGCTCTTGAGCAGATCGCGTCGGTACACAGGCGTGTCCACAAACTCACCCGCACTGCGAAAATAGACTGGCTTGTGCGCACGCAACGCTTGTGCATCCGGCTTTTCTTGACCCGCCTTTACCGCGTTGCGAGGGGGTTTTTTCATACGACCTAGCACCGTCACGCGCAAACTGACAATGTCAGCCGCTTCTTTAGGCGCCGATGTGCCATAGCGCACTTTGTGGACTTCATCAAAGTGGTTCTTGATGGCAGCACGGTCTTTGCTGATAAAAAATTCGTGTGGCAAATCAACCGTCACCGCATGCTCTTGACCGAAATAGCGCATGTCCGCAGCGCGTTCAAACACGAGTTCTTCTGGACGAATTTGTGACGCGCCAATCGCTGCACGCCCTTCATCTTCCATCTCTTTGTAAAACGCTTCGATTTCATCAAATGACAAGCTGTCCAAGCGGCGGAACACAGAGCGAACATAGTCATAGCGCAAGTCGCTGAACAACATGCCGTAGGCTGAAAAGTAGCCAGGCGCATGTGGAATCAACACTTGGCGGATACCAATTTCACGCGCAATGGCCGAGGCATGCAAGGGACCTGCGCCACCGTACACCACCATGGTGAAACTACCGGCGTCCAAACCACGCTCCGTAGTCACGGCTTTGACGGCATGCGACATCTGCGTCACAGCAATACGCAAAATGCCATCGGCTGCTTTGGTGGCATCCAAGCCCAAGGGCTTGGCAATTTTTTCTTCCATCGCTTGCTTGGCACGGTCCAAGTACAGCGGCATTTCGCCACCCAGAAAGTTGTGTTCATCCAAACGACCCAAAATCAAGTTGGCATCTGTGACTGTCGGTTCTGTACCGTCGCGGCCATAGCAAACGGGCCCAGGCATGCTGCCAGCCGAGCGAGGACCGACGCGTAGTGAGTTACCCAATTCCACGCGTGCAATAGAGCCACCGCCTGTGCCCACCTCAAAAATGTCCATCATGGGAATTTGAATCGGCAAGGCCTTTTCATAGCCGCCAATCAGTGCACTGCCCGTGGTCAATGGACGACCTTCACTGATCACGCCAGCCTTGGCGGTGGTGCCGCCCATGTCGAACGCAATGGAATCGGGCATGCCGAGTTGGGCGCAAATGGCTTGCGCGCCAATCACACCCGCAGCGGGCCCCGACTCCAACATGCGCACGCAATCACGACGGGCATGCTCAACAGGGAACAAGCCACCGGTGGATTGAACGGCATAGAAATCACCCTCGAAGCCTTTATCGCTCAAGTGGTGTTCTAGCTCACCCAGGTATTCAGACACACGAGGGCCCACATACGAGTTGGCCACAGCGGTCGACACACGCTCAAACTCGCGGTACTCCTGTGACAACTCATGCGATGCTGTGACAAACGCACCGGGAATTTCTTCTTGCAGAATAGCTTTGACACGACGCTCGTGGTCTGGATTGCGATAAGAATGCAACAGTAAAACAGCCACTGCTTCAATGTGCTTGGCTTTCAGGTCGCGTGCAAGTTCACGCACGGCAGCTTCATCCAAGGGCTTATGCAACGAACCATCTGCACGCAAACGTTCCGACACTTCAAAGCGCAATGAGCGTGGCACAAGCGGCTCATGCTTTGAAAAGAACAGGTTGTAAGCATCAGGACGGTTCACGCGTCCGATTTCGTAGATATCTCGAAAACCTTCTGTGATCAGCAAAGCTGTTTTTGCGCCATTGCGTTCCAGCAAGGTGTTGATCGCGATGGTTGAACCGTGCAAGAACAAGTAACCGTTGCTCAAGTCAATACCCGCGCCATCCAAGGTGTTTTGGATGCCGCTGACCAATTCGCCGTGCGTAGACAGTGCTTTGCCAAACGAGATCGCCCCCGTGGACTCGTCAAAGCAAGCCATGTCCGTGAAAGTGCCGCCGATGTCGACCGCAATTCGCAATGAGTTTTTAGATTCAGACATTCAAAATTCCTTTATGCAGCGAGAGACACAACATTGCGTAACGTGCCCAGTCCAGTGATTTCGACTTCAATCACATCACCCGCTTTCATGTAGACAGGGGGGTCGCGACGATCCCCTACGCCACCAGGCGTGCCTGTGGCGATGACATCACCTGGAGAGAGATTCGTAAAACCAGAGAGGTATTCGATGATCACGGGCAAGGTGTAAATCAAGTCAGCCACGGATGCGTGCTGCATGACTTCACCATTCAGCCGAGACTCCAACGTGAGTTGGTTCACATCTGGAATTTCTTGACGCGTGGCCATGAAGGGGCCCAGGGGTCCAGTCAATGGAAAGTTTTTACCGGGAATCCATTGGTGCGTGTGACGTTGCCAATCGCGTGCCGTGCCATCGTTGAAGCAGGCATACCCAGCGATGTGTTCAAACGCTTGTGCCTGCGTGATGTTGCGCCCACCTTTGCCGACGATCACAGCCAACTCACCTTCAAAGTCAAAACGTGTGGTTTCTTTGGGATGTGGCAGAAGGGCGTTGTGCGCATTCAAACTATCTGCAAAGCGCGTGAAGATGGCGGGGTGCTCGCTGTCGGCACGTTTGGTTTCCGCCACGTGCGTTTTGTAGTTCAAACCGATGCAGAAAATTTTTCCGGGATTGGGAATCACAGGTAGCAAACGCGCTTGCGATGAAGTCACTGCTTTGCCGTTCTGACAGATTGCAAGGTCCAACGCATCCAATTGATTTGCAGCAATGACTGACTTCAAATCTGGGTACTGCGCTTGGAAGGCATCGGGCACTTGAATCCAATTGCCTTCGTCTTTCCAGAGGCCGTAGGTCTCTTGACCTGCAATTTCAAAACTGACAAAGCTCATCATTTTTCCTTCGATATATGGCACCGACCGTCGATGCATCTGAACAATGAGCGCGAGTTTATGGATGGATCAATCATCTGCATAGAATGAATTCAGAGATTTCAGATATGCCTAAAATGGCATATCAAAGGAGACGCCATGCACATCAATGACTTGCGCTTATTTTTAGAAGTGGCAGAGCTCGGTAGCTTCACCAAGGTGGCGGTTCAACGCAACACGGTGCAGTCACACATCAGTCGGCAAATCAGTGATTTTGAAAAAACGTGTGGCAGCGCGCTGTTCCGACGCACGGGTCGAGGCGTGGTGTTGACTGAGTTTGGTGTGCATGTCCAACAGCGTGTGCGTGACTGGCTCAAAGACAGCGATGAGCTATTTGCTGACATAAAGCAAACATCAAAAGTACCGATGGGCGAAGTCAAGATCGGTGTTCTTCCCTCTGCCGCACACCCTTTGATGACACACATCTTCAAACGCTTGCACCATGACTATCCGAAGATCAAACTGAACATTCGTGAAGGGCAAGGCAGTGAGTTAGATGCCCTCCTGGACACAGGTGCGGTCGATATGGCCATCTTGTTTCGTTACGAGAAACCCACAGGGAGCGATGAAACGCTTCTATCAACCGCGAACACCTATCTTGTGTCGTGTCCTGGCCTCTCTCTGACTTACGCTGACACCGTTGACTTCAAACGGCTAGAAGGTTTGCCGCTTGTTTTACCCAGACGCCCCTCACACTGGCGATCGATCTTGGATGAAACCGCAAAAAGCAAAGGCTTTGGTTTGATGGCAGAAGTTGAGGCAGATTCCCTGCGTGTTCAAAAGGAAATCATCGCCGCCAATCCGCATATGTATGCCCTGCTGGGCCCGTTCTCCGTCGACGAGGAACTGCGCACGGGGAAACTGCAAGCAGCGAAAGTGATTGCGCCCGATCTCAAACGCTATGTCACGCTCGCGCATCCCAAGCAGGGTCACTTCACACAAGCAAGCCGCATCGTGTCTAAATTGATCAAAGAAACGGTGCAGAACTGGAAAGGTCAGCTCTCCAATCCAACCAAACCATAAGTCCTACCTCTGATACGGGATAGGTCTTCGTCAACTGACTGCTTCAATCAGATTAGTCAAGCGACAACCAAGACCGCGCAGCCACCGCACGCCAACGCGCCACCTCTGACTCGGTGTGCTTGGCCAACGCGTCACCCGTGTATTGCTCGGCAGGCAACATTTGAATCGCTTGCTCGGCCATCTTGCCTGTGTAGACTTTGTCTTTCATGACCTTCAAGTAAGCGTTTTGCACTTTGTCGACAGCGGCTTTGGGCGTGCCTTTGGGTGCGTAGATGCCGTACCAAGTGGATGCCTCAAACCCAGGCATGACGGTTTCGTTCAAGGTAGGGACATCCTTGAGCTGCGGCAGTCGCACTTTGGATGTGACCACCAAAGGACGCACTTTGCCTTCTTTGATTTGTGGCAGTGCGGTGTTGGTTTGATCCAGCATGCCGTCGACTTGCCCGCCAATCACATCAATCAGCACAGGTCCCGCGCCTTTCTAGGGAACCATCGTCACCTTCACACCTGCAGAACTGGCCACCAGCGCTGCAATGAGGTGTGAGCTAGAACCTACACCTGCATTGCTGATGAACACCTTCTCTGGATTTTTCTTGGCAAAGTCAATCAGGCCAGCAATGTCTTTGGCTGGGTGTTTGTTGCGCACCATCAAGACCAAGGGTGTGTCAGGAAAACGGAACACACCTTCAAAGTCTTTCACAGGGTCGTAACCCAATTTTTTGTAGAGCGCAGGCGCTGCCCCCATGTAACCCATGTAACCCATGTAACCCATGTAACCCATGTAACCCATGTGGCCCACCAAAAAAGTGTAGCCATCGTTCTTGGCCTTCGCCACTTTGGCTGCGCCCACCGTGCAAGTCATCCGACGTTATTTGACGCGTGACCACAAGCCTGTGCTGGTGACGGTGTCCATTCATCCGTCTCAACGGTTTTCAATTCGAACCACATTGACGCGTCACTGAATCTCAAGGACAGTGGGTCAGAGATCGCCAACGCACCGCCAGCCCCAGCAAGGCGACGAGCGAATAAATAGCACCGGCATAAAAAGTGGTTTCAGCACCGTGCTGATCCCACAGCCAACCGGCAAGGCCACTGGCCACGAGCATCGCCACCCCACTGAAAAGATTGAACACCCCGTAGGCCGTGCCTCGCAAGTCCGCAGGCGCGCTGTCCGCCACCATCGTGGCGAGAAGGCCTTGGGTCATGCCCATATGCATGCCCCATAAACTGACACCGATGAGAACTGTCCACCAGTGCTGACCACTGGCCAAGACCAAATCCGCTGCGATCAAAACGACCAAGCCCAAGGCCAACAATTTGGCGTGGTTCATGCGATCAGAAAGCCATCCAAACGGATAAGCCGAGCCTGCGTAAACAAGGTTCATGGCCACCATCACCATGGGCACCCAGGCAACCGCCACGCCTGACTGCTCAGCCCGCAGCACCAAGAAGGCTTCACTGAACCGAGCGAGGCTGAAGAGCCCACCAATGCCAACCACCCACCAATACGATGTGCCCAGACGGCGCAAGTTCTCGCGCTGAATAGGGTTGGTGCGCATGTGATCCCTCTGTGATTCAGGCTCTTGCACGCCAACCAACAACAAGAACACCGCCAACAGACCAGGAATCACAGCGACCCAAAAAACAGCACGGAAATCGTTGGACCAAAGCAGCATCAACCCGACACCCAACAGAGGGCCGACAAACGCGCCCACGGTGTCCAACGATTGACGCAGACCAAAAGCGGCGCCGCGTATCTTAGGCGGCGTCAGGTCAGCGACCAAGGCATCACGGGGTGCGCCGCGAATGCCTTTGCCGACGCGATCCATCAGTCTGGCTGCAGTGACAAGACCAGCACCTGAGGCGATGGCAAACAGCGGTTTGGTCAAAGCCCCCAAGGCATAGCCAAACAGCGCCAAGCCTTTGCGCTTGCCTAAGTAATCACTCAAAGCGCCCGAGAACACTTTGACGATCAAGGCGGTGGCCTCTGCCAAGCCTTCGATGATGCCGACGGTAAAAACGCTGACACCTAACACGCCGACAAGAAACATCGGCAACAGGCTGTGAATCATCTCGGAGGAGATGTCCATGAGCATGCTCACAAGTCCAAGGACCCAGATACTAGGTGGAATTTTTTTGACAGATTCAGTCATCGATTTTGTTGTACGGGACTCGATGCGATTGTGACCTGAACCGCATCCACGCCTGATATTTGAAATGACACGTGGGGTTGTCTACACTGAGACCATGATTCAAGGCCTTGTTCAACTCTTCATCTTCCAAGCCCTCGGCGAACTGGTATCTAAGTTCGCCCTGCCCTTCATCCCCGGCCCCGTGTTGGGCTTGGTGTTGTTGCTGGCGTATCTCAGCGTGCGCGGCCATGTGCCTGCGGCGATTGATTTGGTGGGCGGCAGCATCCTGCAACACTTGGGGTTGTTATTCATCCCCGCGTCGGTGGGCGTGGTGCTTTACTTGCCGGTGTTGCAAGCCAACGCGTGGGCCATTAGCGCAGCCTTGGTGGTCAGCGTGCTGTCTACTGTCGCCGTGACAGCGGGCTTGCTCAAAGTGTTGGCAAAGAAGGCGCCGACACATGAGTAATGAATTTCAAACGCACCTACCCCCTATCTCAGAGATTTGGGTGTACCTCTCGGGTAGCCCGCTGTTGGCCTTGGTGCTGACGCTGAGCGCGTATTTGCTGGGCCTCACGTTGTACGAGCGCAGCCAGCGCAACCCGCTGGCCAATCCTGTGCTGATTGCAGTGGTGGTGGTCACCCTCAGCATCAGTGTGCTCGACATGCCGTATGCCAAGTATTTCGAGGGCGCGCAGTTTGTTCACTTCTTACTGGGTACGGCAACAGTGTCGCTGGCCATTCCCATCTACAAAGGTTTTGCATCGCTCAAGGGACGTATGGGGGTGTTGCTGCTCTCGCTTGTGGCGGGTGGCATCACCTCGGTGTTTACCGCGGTGGGCGTGGCACGCTGGCTAGGTGTGGACGAATCGTTGGTGCGCGGCTTGGTAGCCAAGTCGGTCACTGCGCCCATTGCGATGGGCATTGCCGAACGCGTACAAGCTTCGCCCACCTTGACCGCCATTTTTGCGGTGAGCACAGGCATCTTGGGTGCGGTGTTGGGTCGCTATATCTTGGATGCTTTGCGCGTCACTGCTTGGTGGCAACGCGGCTTTGCGCTCGGCGTAGCCGCACACGGCATAGGCACCTCACGCGCCTTCAGCGTGCACCCCGAAGCAGGCGCTTATGCAAGTCTAGGCATGGGCTTGCACGGCATTGTGGGTGCAGTGGTCATTCCGCAAGCGGTGGCTTGGTGGTTTTAACGCTTACTTAACGAGCGCCACCGACTTCACCTGAGCCCACGCGGGCATGCCGACCTGCAGCCCCAGTTCATACACCCCACGCGCAGTCACACGCGCCAACAGCACGGTGTCGCCACAGCGCAAGCGCATCAAGGTTTGTGAGGGATGAGCCTCAGGCGTGATGGCGTCCACCACGCAGGGCACATGGTTTTGAATGCTGGTGTGTGTGGCCTCATGCAAGGTCACGCTCACGTCGCGGGCCAGCACGCGCAGGCGCACGGTTTGGCCCACCACTAAGCCACTGTCGCGCACCCACAGTGCGCCACCCTCAAAACCCACTTGGGCCAAGTGCCATTGGGTGTCGATATTCAGCACAATGCCTGTGAGCAACGCACCCGCATCTTCGCCCACCACCACGGGTAGCTCGGTTTGGGTCAAGACTTCGGCCACTGGGCCGTTGGCTTGCACGCGGCCTTCGTGCATCACCACCAGCGTGTCGGCCAAGCGTGCCACTTCGTCCACCGCGTGGGTGACGTAGAGCATGGGGATGTTCAAGTCGTCGCGCAGTTTTTCTAACCACGGCAACACCTCTTGTCGGCGTGCGTAGTCAAGTGCAGCCAAGGGTTCGTCTAGCAACAACAAGCGCGGTTGCGTGACCAAGGCGCGGGCAATGGCCACACGCTGGCGCTCGCCACCCGACAGCTCGTGGCTGCGGCGCTTGAGCAAGTGACCAATGCCCAGCAGCTCGATGGTTTGCTGTTGCACGGCTCGGCTCATCGCATTGAGGCTGTGTTTTTCGGCACGCTTGTGCCCATAGGCCAAGTTGCCCGCTACGTCTAAGTGATCAAACAACGAGGCCTCTTGAAACACGTAACCCAAAGCACGCTGGTGCGTGGGCAGACTCACACCTTGCGCATCGTTTTGCCACACCTCGTGACCCAGTTGCACCACGCCACGCGCCGAGGGTTCAAGCCCTGCAACACATCGCAGCAAGGTAGTCTTGCCGCAGCCCGATGGGCCATAGATGACGGTAATGCCATGCGCAGGCAGCTGCACGTCGACCGACACATCAAAGTCGGCACGTGCCATATCGAGCTGCAAATGGATGTTCATACGCCCGCCTTTTGATGACGAGCGGCGTCACGATTAGGACGACGGTTGAACCAGGACAGCCCCAACAAGACCACAAACGAGAACACCAGCATCACACCTGCCAAGCCATGCGCCTGAGAATATTCCATGGCTTCCACATGGCCGTAAATTTGGGTAGACACCACACGTGTTTTGTCGGGGATGTTTCCGCCAATCATCAGCACTACACCAAACTCGCCCACGGTGTGCGCAAAGCTCAGCATGGCGGCCATCACAAAGCCAGGCTTGGCCAAAGGCACGGCCACAGTGAAGAAAGCATCCCACTTGCTGGCTCTCAACGTAGCGGCCACCTCCATCGGACGCGGGCCCACCGACTCAAACGCATTGACCAGTGGCTGCACGGCAAATGGCAACGAATACACGATCGAGCCCAACACCAAGCCCCAAAAGCTAAAGGCCAAAGTACCCCAGCCCGCCCAATGCGTGAACTGGCCAATCGGGCCATTCGGCCCAAGCGCCACCAACAAATAAAAACCAAGCACGGTAGGCGGCAACACCAAAGGCAATGCCACCAAGGATGCCACCGGCGCACGCCAAGCAGAGCGTGTGTGCGACAACCACCACGCGACCGGCGTGGCCAGCAACAACAGCAACACCATGGTGACGCTGGCGAGTTGCAGCGTCAACGCGATGGCTTGGAAATCTGCGGCGCTTAAATTCATGCCCACACTTTACAGGGCGTAGCCGTAGCGGATGATGATGGCCTTGGCGCTGTCGCCTTGCAGGTATTTCAGCAACGCGTTTGCAGCGGCGTTGTCTTTGCCTGCTTTGAGCAGCACGGCGTCTTGCTTTAAAGATGTGTGCATGCTTTGCGGCACAACCCAAGCAGAACCTTGGGTGATGCGTCCGTCGATTGAGATTTGCGACAAAGCCACAAAGCCGAGCTGCGCGTTTTCAGTACTGACAAACTGATAGGTTTGGCCAATGCTTTCGCCTTGTACAAGCTTCGGTGCAATGTTGGCTTGCACGCCCAAGTGCTGGATAACCTCCATCGCTGCAACACCATAGGGCGCTAGCTTGGGGTCTGCAATAGCAATTTTATAGATACCTAATTTTTCAAAATTTTTGCTGCGCAGCACTTCGCCTGTGTCGTCCACCACGTTGGCTTGTTTGCTCCACAAAGCCAAGCGCCCTGTGGCGTAGGTGAAGCGCGTGCCTGCAACAGCGAGACCTTCTTTTTCTAAACGTGCAGGGGTTTCGTCATCAGCCGCCAACAGCACGGCAAAGGGCGCACCATTTTTGATCTGCGCGTAGAACTTGCCCGTCGCGCCAAAGGCCAACAGGGCTTTGTGCCCCGTGTCTTGCTCAAACGCCTTGGCGATTTGTTGTATGGGTGCTGTGAAATTGGCGGCGACGGCCACCGTGACTTCACCCGCTTGTGCTGCAACAAAAAAAAGTGTGCTGGCGAAAGCCAGCATCAGGCGTAGTGTCATAGGCGCTGATTATCTCAGCGCGGCTCCTGCTTCATACCAATGCTTGATCACCGAACGCTCTGCCTCGGTAATGCCCGTCGCATTGTTCATCGGCATTTGTTTAGTCACCACGGCTTGTTGGTAAATACCCAAGGCGTGTTGCTTGATGCCATCAGCCGTATCAAAGCGTACGTTCTTCATTTGGACTTGCGCGCCGTGGCAGGTTTGGCAGCGCTGCACAAAGATGGCGTTGACCTCAGCAAAGCTCACAGACGTTTCCAACTCGGCCTTGCCAGCGACCGAGGCCGTGGGCACAGGCCGCATCCACACAATCACGCTGAGCAAAATCACGCCACCCGCAATCGCAAACGGCAGCGGGTTCTTGGCGCGGCCCAAGTGGTAGCCGTGACGTTGCACAAAGAACTGGCGAATCAAGGCACCTGCCAACATCATCATCACCAAGATGACCCAGTTGTTTTCGTAGGTGTAAAGGAAGCTGTAGTGGTTGCTGAGCATCGCAAAGATGACGGGCAGCGTGAAGTACGTGTTGTGCACGCTGCGTTGCTTGCCGCGCTTGCCGTGTGTGGCCAACTCTTTGGGGTCCATCGCCACGCCAGAGGTCATGGCGGCCACGACTTTGCGTTGGCCGGGGATGATCCAGAAGAACACGTTGGCGCTCATGGATGTGGCGATCATGGCACCCACCAAAAGAAAAGCGGCACGGCCCGCAAACAATTGGCACGACAACCAAGATGCAAATGCCACCACCACAATCATGGCGATGGCCACAATGCGTTCGCCGTTTTCACGGAAGCCAAACACACGACATACAGTGTCGTAAATCAACCAGAACGCCACCAAAAAGCTCAACGCCGCTGTAATGGCCGCTGCGGGCGACCAGTCCATCAGCGACTTGTCAATCAAGAACGTGCCCGCGTTCCACAGGTACAGCACGGTGAACAAGCCAAAGCCTGTCAGCCATGTGGAATAGCTTTCCCAATAAAACCAGTGCAGCTTGGTGTGAATCTTCTTCGGGGCCACCATGTACTTTTGTGGGTTGTAAAAGCCACCGCCGTGCACCGCCCACATGGCACCGTCCACGCCTTTTTCCAACAGATCAGGGGAATTGGGTTTGATGAGGTTGTTGTCTAAGAAGACAAAGTAGAACGAGGAGCCAATCCACGCGATGGCGGTGATGACGTGCACCCAACGCAACAGTAAGTTGGCCCAGTCTAAGAAATATGCGTCCATGTCGAGACCTCAGTCACTTGATACAAAGTTGCCATTCACCACTGCGGGCGCTGTGAATGACACGAGGGTCGCGAACAAGGGCTAATGATTGCCCTGCTCCGCTGCGACAGGTGATTCGAAGTGTATACACTTTTTGTCACCCAACTAAAACAGGAAGCACGGGGCAAACCCTAGCGCAACTTGCTATCGGGCTTGCAACAACTGTGCCGCTACCGACACAGCAATCACTTCTGGCTCTTTGCCTGTGATGCCGCTCACGCCAATGGGGCATGTGATGAAGGCCAGCTCTTGGGCTGTAAAGCCTTTGGCTTCGAGCCGGTGCTGAAAGGTGGCCCACTTGGTTTTGCTGCCAATGAGTCCGACAAATTTCAAATCGCCCTGCAGGCGTTGGCGCTTCAAGCAGGCGGCCACCACGTCTAAATCTTCCGCATGGCTAAAGCTCATGATGAGCACGCTCGCGCCGCTGGGCAAATCGGCTACGGCGGCATGCACGGGGTCTGAGTGCTCGCACACCACATTGGGCGGCAAATGCGCAGGGAAGATTTCGTCTCGGCTGTCCACCCACTGCACGTTATAAGGCAAGGTGCTGAGCACGTTGACCAGGGCACGGCCTACATGACCGCCACCAAATAAAGCCAACGGTTGGCCGCCCGCCAACAAGCGTTGCTTGAGTACAGGGGCATCGGTCACGCTGATGCGCTCAAACTTCAAATGCACCACGCCACCGCAGCATTGCCCCAAAGCGGGGCCCAAGGCGTAGCGTGTGGTGAGCGCGTTGTCTTCGTGTGTGAGTGGTGATGCGACATGGCCGTTGACAGACGGCGCAGTGTTGTCGGAGGGGTTGACATGGGCGGGCCGTGTCAACAAAGCACGCGCTTCAGTGATGGCCTGAAACTCCAAATGCCCGCCGCCAATGGTGTTGACCAAGGTTTGCGCAAACACCGCCATCCAAGCCCCCACCTCGCGCGGGCCAGAGCCCTGCACGCTGTCGACCGACACCAACACGCCATCGGCATGTTGGAGTTGGTTCAATAACTCAGCGGTGTGGCGTGGCACTTAGGGTTTAAGCCGCAGCCTTGGCCTTGACGGCTTCGCACGCCATCAAGATGCGCTCAGGCGTAGCCGGGGCATCCATGTACACGACCGCCTTGTGGTCAGCGCTGGCGGCCACCGCATCGCGCAAAGCGAAGAAGGCAGACAGGCCCAGCATCAAAGGTGGCTCGCCCGTGGCCTTGCTGTTGAAAGGCGTGGGCTTGTTGTTTTGGTTCTCAAACAGAGACACCTTGAAGTGTTCTGGAATGTCGCCCGCCACAGGAATCTTGTACGTGCTAGGGCCGTGCGTGAGCAGTTTGCCCTTCTTATCCCAAATGCACTCTTCCATGGTGAGCCAGCCCATGCCTTGCACGTAAGCGCCTTCGATTTGGCCTTTGTCGAGTGCGGGGTTGATGCTGCGACCCACGTCGTGCACGATATCCACAGCCTTGAGCCACCACTCGCCCGTGCGGGTGTCGATCTCGACTTCGCTCACGGCAGCGCCGTAGCAGTAGTAATAGAAAGCACGGCCGTTCAAGGTGGTGAAGTCGTATTTGATTTCGGGCGTCATATAGAAGCCAGTCACCGAGAGCCCCACGCGGTCGAGCCACGCTTGCTTGGTCACATCAGCCCACTTAACGGATTTGCCGCCACCGTGTACTTCGTTGTTCGCAAAAGCCACATCGCCTTCAGCGCAACCCAACATGCGGGCCGCCACAGGCTTCAAGCGCTCGCGCATTTGCATCGTGGCGTTCATGATCGCCGCGCCGTTGATGTCTGCACCGCTCGAAGCCGAGGTAGCCGAAGCGTTGGGCACTTTTTGTGAATCGGTCGCGGTGATGCGCACATGGTCCACGCTGATGCCTAAACCATCGGCGCACACCTGCGCCATCTTGGTGTTCAGGCCCTGGCCCATTTCTGTTCCGCCGTGGTTACAGCTCACCGAGCCGTCCATGTAAACCACCAGCAGCGCGCCGCCTTGGTTCAAGTGTGTGGCAGTAAAGCTGATGCCGAACTTCAAAGGCACGAGCGACAAACCACGCTTGCGGGTTTTACTCTGGGCGTTAAAGGTTTGCACCGCGGCGCGGCGCTCGGCGTACTTGGATTCGTGCTCGACCTGCGCAATCACTTTGTCACCCACCCAGTCTTCGATGAGCTGGTTGTATTGGGTGGTCATGGTGTCGGGCGTGCCGCTGATGGCGGGGTCTTTGTAGAGGTTGAGCTTGCGCACTTCCAATGGGTCTTTACCCAAAGTCATTGCAATTTCGTCCATCACTGTTTCGATACCGAACATGCCTTGTGGGCCACCGAAACCACGGAAAGCGGTGGCGCTTTGCGTGTTGGTTTTGCAGCGGTGGCTCACCAGCTTCAAGGCAGGGATGTGGTAGCTGTTGTCGATGTGCAAGCAAGCGCGGTCGTTCACAGGGCCGGAGTAGTCGGTGCTGTAACCGCAGCGAGACATGA
The DNA here is from genome assembly GCA_947447405.1 of Comamonadaceae bacterium. Classification (GTDB taxonomy): domain Bacteria; phylum Pseudomonadota; class Gammaproteobacteria; order Burkholderiales; family Burkholderiaceae_C; genus Limnohabitans. The sequence continues at coordinate 20,238 of CANFKQ010000010.1, forward strand.
GCGTGATGTCAGCACCCAAAACGCGGCCGTTGTCGTCAAAGCCCACTTCGTAGTCGATGCGGAAATCGTGGCGCTTGCCAGTGATGGTCATGTCGTCGTCGCGGTTGATGCGCAGCTTGACGGGCTTGTTCAGTTTGAATGCAGCCAAAGCAGCGCTTTGGCTGAAGATGCTGGCGTTACCTTCTTTGCCGCCAAAGCCACCGCCCATGCGGCGGCAAATCACTTCGACGTCGTTGGTGTGCAAGTTCAGAGCGTGCGCGGCTTCGCGTTGGTTGCCGTCTGGGTGCTGGGTCGACACATACAGCGTGAGCTGGCCGTCTTCCTTCGGCACCGCATAGGTGATTTGGCATTCCAAATAAAACTGCTCTTGCTGGCCCGTGCGAGTGGTGCCTTTGATGGTGTGAGGTGCGCTGGCAATGGCTGCCGCTGCGTCACCGCGCGTGATGCCTTTGGGCGGCATGATGAAGCTGTTGGCTTGCATCGCCTCTTCCACCGTCAAGATGGGTTTGAGTTCTTTCACCAACACCTTGGCTTTGTGGGCAGCTTCGCGTGCGTAGAGCATGTCGCGCGCCACGACCACGGCCACAGCTTGGCCGACAAACTCAACCTTGCCAGCGGCGAGGAACGGGTCATCGTGCACGATGGGACCGCAGTTGTTTTCACCCGGAATGTCTTTGGCGGTGTAGACCGCCACCACGCCGTGTTCTTTGAGAATGGCTTCGCGGTCAATGCCGTCCCCAATCAACTCACCATGCGCCACATGCGACAAGATGAGCGCGGCATACAAGGTGCCTGCGTGCTCAGGGATGTCGTCGATGTAGGTGGCGGTGCCCGTCACGTGCAAGTGCGCGGACTCGTGGACCACATCGGTACCCTGCTGAATATTCGTTGCAGGCAAGAGGTTTTTCAGGTTGGTAGGAGCGTTCATTTATGCCACCTCCGATGTTTGTTCTTCAATGAATTCCAGAGCCAAGTTGCGAGCAACCAGCGCACGGTAAGCCCATGTGGCACGCAAGCCGTCGCGAGCAGTAAAGCTGGATGCGATGACGGCATCCAAATCAGCAGCTTTCACGTCAGCTGGCGATTTACCTTCAAGCAGGGCTTCGAGTTTGGGTGCACGCGCTGGGAATGGACTCAGGCCGTTGTAGGCCAGCTTCACACCCGCCAGCTTGCCGCCTTTGAGCGTGTAGCTGATGGCCGCGCAGGTGGCGGAAATGTCTTGTTCAAAACGCTTACTCACTTTATGAGCGCGGAACACTTGACCCGCCACGGGCTTGGACAACTCGACCGCTTCGATGAACTCACCCGCTTCGAGCACGCTTTTCTTCATGCCGGTGTAGAAGTTCTCCAACAACACATTGCGAGTTTTCTCGCCACGGCGCAACACGAGGTTGGCACCGAGCGCCAGCAAGCAAGGCATGGAGTCGCCAATGGGCGAACCGTTGGCAATGTTGCCAGCCAAGGTCGCGGTAGAACGGATGGGGGGCGAACCAAAGCGGCGCAGCACTTCGGCAAAGTCGGGGTAAGCCTTGGCGACCAGCTCTTCTACCTTGGCCAACGACACCGCTGCGCCAATGCGCCAAGCTTTGTCGGTCTCAGCCACTTGGCGCAGTTCTTTGACGTTGCCCAAGTACATGATGTGGTCAGGGCGTGCGAACTGTTTGTTCACTTGCAAACCGATTTCGGTGCTGCCTGCAAGCAATGTGGTGGTGGGGTGCTTCACCAGATAGTCAGCCACTTCCGCCAAGGTAGCGGGTGACACAAACTCGTTGCCCTTCTTGGTACGCACCACAGGCTGCACAATGATGTCGCCCTCAAGGCTCATGGTCGGTACGTTGGAGCGCTTGATTTCTTTGAGCAGGGGCAAGTCGGCGCTGTCGTCAACTTTGAGCGCTGACTTCTTCTCGCAAGCCCTGGCTGTTGCGTCGATGATGGGCGCGTAGCCAGTGCAACGACACAAGTTGCCACTCAAAGCATCGGTGATGTCTTGTCGCACAGGCGAAATGTTGGTTTGCACCAAATTCACCAAGCTCATCACAATGCCAGGGGTGCAAAAACCGCACTGTGAACCGTGGCACTTGACCATCTCGTCTTGCACGGGGTGCAAAGTGCCGTCCGCTTTTTTCAAGCTCTCCACCGTCTTGATGGATTTGCCATCGAGCGAAGGTAGCAGCTGAATACAGGCGTTGGTGGCAACATAGTCCACGCCCGTGCCAGCAGCATTGAGTTCACCCACCATGACTACGCAAGCACCACAGTCGCCCTCGGCGCAGCCTTCTTTGGTGCCGGTGCGGTGAAGCTGCTCGCGCAGGTAATCAAGAACGGTGGTGGTGCGGCGGGCGCCTTGGGCTTCAACGATTTGGCCGTCGAGCACAAAGCGCACGGTGTTGGTGACTTGGGTCATGGTGTGGGATTGGGAATCTGGGGGAAGGTCTAGATTTTAATGACTTGCACACCTAATCCGCGTCGGGTATGCCGCTTGGTATACAAATATTTGGGGGCATCGAAGACTAAATCAGTAAATCAAACTCCCTACACTGAGCCGATGGAACACAAAGACTTTTCCCCATGGCGAGTCAAACCCAAAAGCAGCTTCAAGCTCCACGACTTTGACACCTTGCCCAAACCCAAAGATTTACCCACCGATGAGGCTTGGCACAGCAGCATGCACAAGCTCGGTGACAAGCTGAGCAAACTGCAAGGCACGTTGCATGCGGGGAAAAGCAAAGGCTTGCTGCTGGTCTTTCAAGGCATGGACACCGCCGGCAAGGATGGCGTGATTCGCAGTGTGTTCACCCACGTCAGTCCCTTGGGAGTGCGTGCCGAAGCGTTTGGAGCCCCGAGCGACTTAGAAAAAAACCACGACTTCTTATGGCGCATTCACCAAAAGACACCCGCATTGGGTGAAATGGTGATTTTTAACCGCAGCCACTACGAAGACGTGCTGGTCACACGCGTGCACGGTTGGGTGAAAAAAGACACCTGCGAAACACGGTATGAAGACATCAAACACTTCGAGTCCATGTTGCACGATGCGGGCATCACTGTGGTCAAGTGCTATTTGCACATCTCTAAGGCTGAGCAAAAACTACGTTTGCAAGCTCGCCTCGACGACCCCCACAAACACTGGAAGCTGCAGCCCTCAGACTTTGAGGACCGTCAACTGTGGTCCAAGTTTGCCGAGGCGTATGAAGACGCGCTGACCGCCACCAGTACGGCCGACTCCCCTTGGTACATCGTGCCTGCGGACTCCAAGCCGTACCGCGATTTATTTGTGGCAGGCCTCTTGGTGCAAACCTTGGAAAACATGAAGCTGGAAATGCCCAAGCCTTTGTTTGACCTCTCTCAAGTCAAGCTCGATTGAGCGCCAGCCAGTTCAAGCTCACGACCCGCGATATGTCGAGTAACTCCAAGGGCTCACGAGCAAAGGCACATGGTAGTGCTGGTCGGTATGGGCCACGCCAAAGTCAAGGCTAACAAGGTTCAAGAAATTGGGTTCAGGCAATTCAACCTTCCGAGCGGCAAAGTAAGCCTTCACGTCAAACACCAAACGGTAGGTACCTTTTTTCAAGCTGTCGTTGTCATACAGCGGCCCGTCCGGATTGCGGCCATCATGGTTCAGCGTGAAGGACTTGACCAAGGTCGCTTGGCCATCCTCAGTCGTGGTGAACAGGGACACTTTCATACCGGCTGCGGGGGCGCCATGCATGGTGTCTAAAACGTGTGTGCTCAATCCCATGAAATGCTCCGAAAATTGATTAGCGACCGGCTTGGTCGACCGAAAGTGTATACAATTTTTGCATTTGAGTCTATGATCGGCTCAAGTGATTTTGCCGGAGACCCCAAATGGACAGCTCAACCGCCACCCGTAGCATTGTGGACGCCCTCACCAAAGCCATTGTGGAGCACCGCCTGCACCCCGGCACCAAACTGGCTGAACAAAAACTGGCCGACCACTTTGGCGTATCGCGCACCCTCATTCGCCAAGCGCTGTTTCAACTCGTGCAAAAACGCCTCATCCGCATGGAGCCCGCGCGCGGCGCATTTGTGGCTACACCCTCTTCTGACGAAGCACGCCAAGTGTTTGCCGTGCGCCGCATGATTGAGGTGGAGATGACGCGCAACTTTGTGCGCAACGTCACACCCGCGCAAATCAAAGCCCTCAAAGAACACGTGACCGAAGAAAAAGCCGCTGTCAGTCGTGGCGATGTGGCGGGGCGCACCGACTTGTTGGGCGACTTCCACGTGCGCATGGCCGAGCTGATGGGCAACGATGTGCTTGCTCAAATTTTGGGCGAACTGATTTCGCGCTGCGCCCTGATCACTCTGATGTATCAAAGCGCCAATGCTGCCGAACACTCCGCCGAAGAGCATTCAGAAATTTTGAAAGCCATCATCGCCAAAGACGAAGATTTGGCTGTCAAGTTAATGGACCAGCACTTGCGAAACGTGGAAGAAGGCTTGGCCCTCGACCGCAAAGTTCCCAGCAACGACATAGCAATGGCTTTGGCCTAAGGTAACCAATATGTCCAACGCCACCTACGACAGCACCGCCGCCTACCCCCGAGACCTGGTGGGCTACGGCCGCCAAGTGCCACACGCGCAATGGCCCAACCAAGCCCGAATTGCGGTGCAGTTTGTGCTGAACTACGAAGAAGGGGGCGAGAACGCCACGGTGCACGGCGATGCGGGCAGCGAAATGTTCTTGAGCGAGATGTTCAACCCGCCCAGCTTTCCCGACCGCCACCTAAGCATGGAAGGCATTTACGAATACGGCTCTCGCGTGGGCGTGTGGCGCATCTTGCGAGAGTTCGAAAAACGCGACCTGCCCCTCACCGTATTTGGGGTGAGCATGGCGCTCGAGCGCCACCCCGAACTCACCGCTGCGTTTGTGGAACTGGGCCACGAAATTGCCTGTCACGGCTACCGCTGGATCAACTACCAAACCACGGACGTTGCCACCGAGCGTGCGCACATGAACAAAGGCATCGAGATCATCGAACGCCTTACCCACACCACACACGGCAACAGCATTCATGGCGCAGGTTGGTACACCGGCCGTGACAGCCCTAACACCCGCCGCCTTGTGGCAGACCACGGCGGCTTTGAGTACGACAGCGACTACTACGGCGAAGACCTGCCTTTTTGGATGAAGGTCAAAAAAACTGATGGCGAGGTAGTACCTCAACTTGTCGTGCCCTACACGCTCGATTGCAACGACATGCGCTTTGCGCTGCCTCAAGGCTTTAGCCAAGCCGAAGACTTCTTTGTGTATCTCCGCGACAGCTTTGATGCGCTGTACGCTGAAGGCGACCCCAAGGGCGACAACGCCCCCAAGATGATGAGCATTGGCATGCACTGCCGCTTACTGGGTAAGCCGGGCCGCATCGTGGCGCTCCAAAAATTTTTAGACCACGTGGCCAAACACGACCACGTGTGGGTAGCGCGCCGCATTGATATTGCGCGTCATTGGAAGCAAGTGCATCCGTACAGCGGCAACTAAACAGCAGGACAACGACATGAGCACCATCACGCTGAACCAAATCAACACCCTGCCCAGGGCTGAGGCAGCGGCCTTGCTGACCGGCTTGTACGAACACTCCGATTGGATTGCTGAGCAGGCACTAGCCGCACGGCCTTTTGCATCCGCCGCCGCGCTCAAACACGCGATGGTGAAGGTGCTGGCAAAAGCAGGCCGCGCGCCGCAGTTGGCTTTGGTACGTGCCCACCCTGAGTTGGCAGGTAAAGCGATGGTCAGCAAAAACCTCACCGCTGAATCGACCCACGAGCAAACCAAAGCGGGCTTGACGAATTGCACGCCGCAAGAGTTCGCGCACATCCAACAACTCAACGCCAGCTACAACACCAAGTTTGGATTTCCGTTCATCTTGGCCGTGCGTGGCCCGCGTGGCTCGGGTTTGAGCAAACAACACATCATCAGCACGTTTGAGCGCCGCCTGCACAACCACCCCGACTACGAACTGGCCGAGTGCTTGCGCAACATCCACCGCATCGTGGAGATTCGATTGAACGACAAGCTGGACTACGAACCCGCACTGGGTCACGAGGTATGGGACTGGCACGAATGGCTGGCCCAGTTCAGTGACGCACACGACGCACTGACCGTCACCTACCTGACCGACGCGCATCTGAAATGCGCCCGCACGATTGAGCTGGGCATGAAAGCCTGCGGCTTTGACGACGTGCGCATTGACGCGGTGGGCAACGTGGTGGGTGTCTACAAAGCAGCCCCAACAAACAGGGGAACACACGCAAAAACTTTGATGACCGGGTCGCACTACGACACCGTGCGCAACGGCGGTAAATACGACGGCCGCCTTGGCATCTTCGTGCCCATGGCCTGCGTGCGCGAACTGGCCCGCGCGGGCCAACGCCTGCCCTTCAACCTCGAAGTGGTGGCCTTTGCCGAAGAAGAAGGCCAACGCTACAAAGCCACTTTCTTGGGCTCTGGCGCTCTGGTGGGTGACTTCAAACACGAGTGGCTCGACCAAAAAGATGCCGAAGGCATCACGATGCGCCAAGCCATGAAGCAAGCTGGCTTGAAGATTGAAGACATTCCGAAGCTCACTCGTAACGCGGCTGAGTATTTGGGTTGTGTCGAAGTCCACATCGAACAAGGCCCTGTGTTAAACGAACTGGACATTCCACTGGGCGTGGTCACCTCCATCAACGGCAGCGTGCGTTTTGTGGGCGAAGTGGTGGGCATGGCCAGCCATGCAGGCACCACACCGATGGACCGTCGCCGCGATGCGGCCACTGCCGTGGCCGAGCTCGCTTTGTTTGTCGAGAAACGCGCTGCCAAAGTTGCTAACTTGGTCGGCACCATCGGCATGCTGACTGTGCCCAATGGCTCCATCAACGTGGTGCCCGGTCGCTGCCAATTCAGCCTCGACCTGCGCGCCACCACTGATGCACTGCGCGACAGCCTGATGCACGACGTGTTGGCAGAGCTCACCGCCATTTGCGAACGCCGTGGCCTGCACTACTCCCTCGAAGAAACCATGCGTGCCAGTGCTGCTCCGAGCAATGCGAACTTGCAAGCCTTGTGGGAGCAAGCTGTGCAGTCACTTGGTGTCCCAGTTTTTCACCTGCCCAGCGGTGCAGGCCACGACGCAATGAAACTGCACGAAGTCATGCCACAAGCCATGTTGTTTGTGCGCGGTCAAAACGCAGGCATCAGCCACAACCCGCTGGAATCCACTACCAGCGACGACATGCAACTGGCCATCGACGCCTTCATGCACCTATTGCACAACTTGCACGCCTAACAAGAACAAACCGAGAGACACCATGAGCCAAACCCAATACGCCCAACTTGACGCCTGGATTGACGCGCACTTTGACGAGCAAGTGAAGTTCTTGCAAGCCTTGGTACAAGTTCCCACCGACACCCCGCCCGGCAACAACGCGCCCCACGCCGAGCGCACCGCCGAGCTGCTGCACACCTTTGGCTACAACGCCGAAAAACACGCCGTGCCCAACGATGAGGTGAAAGCCTACGGTTTAGAAAGCATCACCAACCTCATCGTGCGCCGCAAGTTTGCCGATGGGGGCAAAACCATTGCACTCAACGCCCACGGCGATGTGGTCCCACCGGGCGAAGGCTGGACACACAAGCCCTACGGCGCTGAGATTGAAAAGGGCGCGATGTTTGGCCGAGCCACAGCGGTGAGCAAGAGCGACTTTTCCACCTTCACTTTTGCTACGCGCGCGTTGGAATCCCTCGGCTTACCGTTGAAAGGTGGTGTTGAACTTCACTTCACCTACGACGAAGAGTTTGGCGGCGAAAAAGGCCCCGGTTGGTTGCTGTCACACGGCCTGACCAAACCCGACTTGATGATTGCCGCCGGCTTCAGCTACCAAGTGGTCACCGCCCACAACGGCTGCCTGCAAATGGAAGTCACCGTGCAAGGCGAAATGGCCCACGCCGCTATTCCCGACAGCGGCACAGATGCGCTGCAAGGCGCGGTGCACATCTTGAACGCCCTGCACGCGCTCAATGAGGGATACAAAAAAACCACCTCAAGGATCGAAGGCATCACCCACCCCTACCTCAACGTGGGCCAAATCAGCGGCGGC
>CANFKQ010000011.1 GCA_947447405.1 Comamonadaceae bacterium
GCCGTAACCGAACACACCCATCGCCACCACCACAAAGCCCACACCGTCGGTGAGCTCTGGGATGTCAAAGCTGAAACGTGCCACGCCAGAGTTGACGTCAGTACCGATCAAGCCCATCAAGAGGCCCAGGACGATCATGGCAATCGCCTTGAGCAAAGAGCCCGAAGCCAACACCACCGCGCCCACCAAGCCCAAAATCATGAGCGAGAAATATTCAGCAGGACCAAACTTGAACGCGAGCTCTGTCAAAGGAGGCGCGAAGGCCGCCAAGATCAAGGTGCCCACAGAACCCGCGAAGAACGAACCCAAGCCGGCAGCCGCCAAAGCGGGGCCTGCACGGCCTTTGCGAGCCATTTGGTAGCCGTCAATGGTGGTCACCACCGAAGACGATTCACCGGGCAAGTTCACCAAAATCGCAGTGGTTGAACCACCGTATTGGGCGCCGTAGTAAATACCGGCCAACATGATCAGCGCCGACACAGGGGGCAGCGCGTAAGTCGCGGGCAGCAGCATGGCGATGGTCGCCACAGGACCAATGCCTGGCAACACGCCAATGAGCGTACCCAAGATACAGCCGATCAAGGCATACATCAGGTTGATGGGCGTGAAGGCCACGCCAAAGCCTAACGAGAGGTTTGCAATCAAATCCATTTTTTATTTCTCCAGGCTCAACCAGTGATGAAGGTGGGCCACACGGGCATCTGCAATTTCAGCAGCATGATGAAGGCCAAGTAGCTACCCGCCGACAGGATGGTGGCAAGCAACAACACTTCTTTGAGCACAAAGGTGTCACCCGCTTTGCTGGCGATGATGACCAAGGCAAAAATAGCGGCGATCAAGCCCATCGCTGGAACGCCAAAGCTGGGCAAACCAGCCAACAAAATACCGAACACAACGTTGGCACCCAAGATGTAAACGATGGGCTTCCAAGCAAACTTGCCAACAGGCTCGCCATCTTCGGTGTGTTCCACCAAGGAGTAGAACGTGATGAAGGCACCCAACACAGCCAAGAAGATGCCGAGCAACATTGGGAAATAGCCAGGGCCCATGCGAGCACCCGTGCCAATCGTGTAATTGGTCGCGCCCCACGCGAAGCCACCGCCGACCAATGTAAACATCAGGCCGGAGAAAAAGTCTTTCTGACTTTTAATCATTTCGTCTCCTCTATTCAAAAGCAAATATGCGTTGAATTATGGAGGTGTGACGAGGCCTTGCCCGATGTGGGTTCCACCTATGTTTGACAGGACAAAATTAAGGGGTAAACCCTTATTTCACAAGGCTTGCAGCGGCTTGAACACGCGCAACCATTTGGTCGCGGGCAGTGGCCAACGCGCTTGAATGGCCTCGGCACGCGCCATCAATTCAGCACGCTTGGGATGGCCGGGTGTGCGCTGTGCCAGCACGACCGTGTTGCCTTCGCGCGTGGGCTTGAAGGCCCACAGTGCATCAGCCCCAAAAGCAGTCGCCATCTTCTCCACGCTTTGAGCAAAGCTAGAACTGCGGCCAAACAGGTTGACCGTCATACAGCCGTCGTCTGTTAAGAGACTGCGGCAGTCGGCATAAAACTCGGCGCTGTCGAGCACAGGAGACGCAGCTTCGTGGTCATACAAATCCACTTGCAACGCGTCGATCTGGCCGCGCCAGTGGTCGTGCTTGGCCACCTCGGCAGCATCGCCCAACACCACTTGCAGCTTGGCGCTGTCGGGCGGCAACTTGAACCACAAACGACACGCAGCCACCACCTGCGGATTGAGTTCAATCGCGGTGGTTTTCATGCGCAAGTGTTTGAACGAGAACTTGGTCAGCGACGCCGCACCCAAGCCCAGTTGCATGGCGTGCAGCTTGCCCACTTTGTCGATGTCCACAAACAAGAGCCACGCCATCATGCGTTGTACGTATTCAAGGTCGATGTCAAAAGGCTTCTCAATGTTCATCGAGCCTTGCACCCACGGTGTACCGAGGTGCAGATAGCGGGTGTCGCCATAGTCAGAAAAATTGACTTCTGGGAGTTCGAGTTTTTTCTTGGTTGCCATTGTGTTGTTTTCGTTTTTATCCAGCCATACCTTCGACCACAAAGCGCACGCGCTTGTTGCCCTGCCATTCATCCGCCTCTAAGCGAAACGCCAAATGCGCCAGTGGCGGCAAGGGGTCCACACGGCCAAACCAAATGCCATCGACAAGCTGGCCGTGATGGCGCAGTTTCAAGGCCAAATGTTTTTCGCCAACGAGCCGCTGACCCAACACCTCGACCTCTTCGCTGAAGGTCGGCGGCGCAAAGCCTTGGCCCCACACTTCACGGGCCAAGGTCTCAGCCAGCTCGGGGCGACGGTACTCGGGCAGCAAGGGGCCATCGGTTTCTAAGCGGCGTTGCAAGGTGGCTTCATCAAGCCACTCTTGCGCGACTTGTTGCAAGGCGTCTTCAAAGGTGGCGAGGTTGTCTTCTTCCAAGGTACAACCCGCGGCCATGGCGTGACCGCCAAAGCGCAGCAACACACCAGGGTGGCGCTTGGCCACAAGGTCTAACGCATCGCGCAAATGAAAGCCAGGAATCGAGCGGCCCGAGCCTTTGAGCTCATGCCCCTTGCCCGCCGCTTGACTGGGTGCAAACACAAACGTGGGGCGGTGGTGCAAGTCTTTGAGCTTGGCCGCCACGATACCCACCACGCCTTCGTGAAAATCGGGGTCGAACACGCACAGGGCTGACGGCGGTTCTTCTTCGGGGTCAAACATTTCTTGCGCCAGCTCCAAAGCTTGTTCGCGCATGTCGCCTTCAATCTCGCGACGCTCGCGGTTGATGCGGTCGAGCTGGGTGGCCAGCTCGGTGGCACGGCCCACGTCGTCGGTGGTGAGGCATTCAATGCCCAGCGTCATGTCAGACAAGCGGCCTGCGGCATTGATGCGTGGCCCCACTGCAAAACCAAAATCTTGCGAGGTGCATTTCTCACTTGTGCGACCGGCTGCTGCAAACAAAGCGGTCATGCCCGCAGGCATTTGGCCCTTGCGCACACGCGCCAAACCTTGGGCCACCAAGCGGCGGTTGTTGGCATCGAGCTTGACTACGTCAGCCACAGTACCGAGTGCGACGAGCGGCAACAAGGTGTCCAACTTCGGTTGCTGTTCTGCCGTGAACACGCCGCGTTTGCGCAACTCCGCACGCAAGACCAGCAACACATAAAACATCACGCCTACACCAGCAAGTGCTTTGCTTTCAAACGTGCAACCCGGTTGGTTGGGGTTCACCATCGCATCGGCTTCGGGCAATACCGCAGCAGGCAAATGGTGGTCAGTCACCAACACTTGTAAGCCCAGCTTGCGCGCCGTGGCTACGCCTTCGACGCTGGCAATGCCGTTGTCCACGGTGATGAGCACATCCGCGCCACTGGCTTTGACACGTTCGGCAATAGGGGGGGTGAGGCCGTAGCCATCGACCACGCGGTCGGGCACGATGTAGCTCACCTGCTTGGCACCCAGCAAGCGCAAACCGCGCAGAGCCACTGCACAAGCGGTCGCACCGTCGCAGTCGTAGTCCGCCACGATGCAAAGTTTTTTATTGGCCGCCATCGCGTCAGCCAGCAGCACGGCGGCAGCTTCAATGCCCTTCAAACCTGTGGGTGGCAACAGCTGCGCCAGCGACGCATCGAGCGTCGTCGCATCTTGAATGCCGCGTGCGGCATAGAGGCGCGCCAACAGCGGATGAACGCCCGCTTGCTCAAGCGCCCAAATGCTGCGCGGTGGCATGTCGCGAGTAATGAATTGCATGGACTTAGTCTTTCAAGGGCGCAACGGCCAACACGGTGTCAAACGAAGTGGGGGCAAAGTGCGTGCGCACGCGTTGCCACAAGGATGGCTTGGCGCTGTCGTACACATGAAATTCATGCTCGCCACACAACACCAAACGCTGCGCTTGGCCAGCGGCCACACGCGCCAGCATGGGCGCAATGACATGGGCATCGACGTGTTGCCACGCGTCCAGCCAAGCCATGAGATCTTGCTGCAATGCGCTTTGGCGCAAGGTACTGACCACAACAGGCTCTGGCCGTGTGGGCTGCAACGCAGGCAATGCGCCCGTACCGTGCACCCAAAACGAATTGATGGTCAGGCTACGCCCCTCGTTCACAGGATGGGTGTAGAGCAACATTTGCATTTCGTTTTGCAAACGACGCAGCAGTTTGGCTGCAGGGCTGAGCGCATCTGCAGCCACATGACTGCCCACCAACCACGGGTCGATGTTGCGGCCAATGACGCGGTCTAGCGAGGCGGTGGGCAAATCAGCCAGCAGCGGCGAGTGCGCCAGCCACTGGCCCGGCTTGTACGAATGCAATGCAATGCCGTCTTCGGCAAAAAAACTTTGCATGGCGCTGAACAGCGCGGCATCTGTGGCGTCGTCGATTTGCAAATACGCGGGATCGCCCAACGTGACTTGGCCGTTGCTCACATGCCAGTTGCACAGGGTGATGAAGGCCCAGCCATCTTGCGACGCATTCACCGCCACAAGACCATGCTCTAGCGCCGCACGCGCAGCCCAAGGCAAAGCGCCATCGCACGAAGACCAGCCCACGGCGTGCGCCCACGCGCGCTCATGCGGCGGCGACAAGGTGGCCAGCAAAGGTTCTTGCACGAGGTCCACTTGCACATCCACACGCTGAGCCTGTGCCAACCATGCGCGCAAATGAGGCAGTTCGGCCTTGGCCAGCACCGCTGCCTCGGGACCGTGGGTGGTCCACAGCGAAAAGGGAATCAGGGTTGTGTCGCGCAAAGCATGGCGTGGCACAGAGGTCAGCACAGAAGTCATAAGCTGGATTGTCCGTGATGCAGCCAGACAGTTTGACAAGGCATGCTTTTCACTACGGGATAATCCAGCCCACATGCAACCGACCTCCTCCAAACTTCCCTACGAACTTCTGATTGGCTGGCGTTATACGCGCGCTGGCCGTGTGGCGGGCCGCAACGGTTTTATTTCGTTCATCTCGGGCGTGTCCATGCTGGGCATTGCGCTAGGCGTGGCCGCTCTCATCATCGTGTTGAGTGTGATGAACGGTTTTCAAAAAGAAGTGCGGGACCGCATGCTGGCCGTGGTGTCACACATCGAGCTGCTCGCCCCAGGCGGTGAAGGCTTTGCCGATGTGAATGCACTCATCGCTCAAGCCAAACAAAACACCGAAGTGGTGGCCGCCGCTCCCTTTGTGTCACAGCAAGCGCTGATGGCCCGTGGCGAAGACATGCGCGGTGCCATGGTGCGCGGCATTGACCCCGAACCAGAAACACAGGTGAGCGACTTCACCTTGCAAATCCCGCCCGAGGTGCGTGCCACCTTGCAGCCCGGCAGCTTCAACGTGGTGCTGGGAGGAGAACTGGCCACGTCCATGGGCGTGCGCGTGGGCGACCTCATCACCCTCATCGCACCGGGCGGACAAGTCACACCCGCAGGTGTGATGCCACGCTTGAAACAGCTCCATGTTTCGGGCATTTTTGATTCGGGCCATTACGAATACGACGCGTCGTTGGCACTCCTGCACATCGAAGACGCACAGCGCATCTTCCGCCTCGAAGCGCCCACGGGTGTACGTTTGAAAATCAAAGACAGCCAGAAAGCCCGCAGCGTTGCATATGACTTAGCACTTCAGCTCGGCCCCGAGGTCATCGTGCGCGATTGGACACGCCAAAACCGCAGCTGGTTTGCGGCGGTTCAAGTAGAAAAACGGATGATGTTCATCATCCTCACGCTCATCGTGGCGGTGGCGGCGTTCAATCTGGTCACCACGTTGGTGATGACGGTGACCGACAAACGCGCTGACATTGCCATTTTGCGCACACTGGGTGCGAGCCCCAAAAGCATCATGGCCATCTTTGTGGTGCAAGGTGCGACCGTGGGCGTGCTGGGCACATTGGGGGGGTTGCTGCTGGGTCTTTCTGTAGCGTTCAACATCGATGTGATCGTGCCCGCCATCGAACAGCTGCTTGGCGCGAGTTTCTTGCCACGCGATATTTACCTGATCAGCCGGATGCCCAGCGACCCACAAGCGGCTGACATTTGGCCCATCGCCACCATCTCCTTGGTGCTGGCTTTCTTGGCCACCCTCTACCCCAGTTGGCGCGCCAGTCGCGTCAACCCTGCCCAAGCCTTGCGCTACGAATGAGGCAAGACATGACACAGACGCCCGTTCTCATTGCCCGCAACATCAGCCGCCGCTTCACCGAGGGGGCACTGGATGTGAGCGTGCTGCACAACGTTGACCTGTCGGTGAATGCCGGCGAAACCTTGGCCATCGTTGGCTCATCGGGCTCTGGCAAAAGCACCTTGCTACATGTGCTCGGCGGTTTGGATCAACCCAGCTCTGGCAGCGTGTCTTTGATGGGTCAACCACTCGCAGGCCTTAGCGCTGCGGCCTTGGGCGATTTGCGCAACCAGCACTTGGGCTTTGTGTATCAGTTCCACCACCTATTGCCAGAGTTCAGCGCGCTAGACAACGTGGCCATGCCACTGTGGATTCGCCGCATGGACCGTGCTGCTGCCAGCGCCCAAGCGCAAGCCATGCTGGAATCCGTGGGCCTAGGCCCCCGCATGCACCACCGCCCAGCAGAGCTGTCAGGCGGCGAACGCCAGCGCGTGGCCATTGCTCGGGCTTTGGTGACTCGTCCGGCGTGCGTGTTGGCCGACGAGCCCACAGGCAACTTAGACCGCAACACCGCAGACCACGTGTTTGCCCTGATGCTTCAACTGGCCCGTGAGCACAATACCGCCTTTGTGCTGGTGACACACGACAACGCTTTGGCTGCACGCTGCGACCAACAGCTGCACCTGAGCTCAGGCGTGCTGCAAAAAAACTAATTAACCGCTGAACAAACGGCCACGCGCGTTTTGCGTGATGGCAGCCACGCACGGATGCGAAATGCGGCGCTCCACCGAAACCGCAAAAAACTCTTCCACCAGCTCATCGCTGCGGCCAATGACTTCAACGCCGTACTGTGCCACTGTTTCTTTTTCTAAGATGCCCGGCGACATGAAGACGCCTCGACCTTCGCGGCCAAATGCCGTCATCAAAGCCCCATCATCAAACTCACCCACCACCCGCGGCTGAATCTTGTGACGCACCAACCAACCATCCAACTGCTGCCGCACCGAGGAAGACGAACCTTGAATCAACATGGGCGCTTCGTGCAAGCACTGGGGAAATTTGCCATTTAATCTGGCCCGCAAAGCGGGTGTGCAAAAAAAACTCATAGGGGTGGTGCCCAGCGCATGGTTAAAGGCCTTCACGCTGATCCGTTTGGACAGCGGTTCATCGGCAATCACCAAATCGAGCCGATGCAAAGCCAGCTGAGCCAACAGGTCTGGAAACTTACCTTCGCTGCCAATCAGGCGCACGGGCTCGGCAATTGACAAAGCGGGTTCAAGTAATCGGTAGGCCACCGACTTTGCCACCGAATCGGCAACGCCCACCCGAAACTCCAATGTACGCACCCCAGCTTGGGTGTTGGCCATGGCGGTTTCTAGCTCTGAGCCCAAGGCAAAAATATCGTCTGCATAGCTCAGAGCCTTGCGCCCGTCTTCGGTCAGCTCTAACTGACGGCCGCTTTTACGAAACAACTTGCGGCCCAAACTTTCTTCAAGCAATTTGATTTGCCCCGACAGCGTTTGGGGCGTGGTGTGCAACTGTTCACCAGCCCGCATCACACCTCCTGCGCGTGCAGTGACCCAAAAGTAGTACAAGTGTTTGAAGTTCATAGAGTCATTAAACTTCGATTTTCACGAATAAACAAAACAATAAATACGAATTTACACGAAGTAATTTCCTGCGTAAAGTCAGCGCACTATTGATAGGAGGATTTCATGCGTTTAAGTACCAAGAGCCGTTTTGCCGTCACTGCCATGATTGATATGGGCTTGCGCCAGCACCAAGGCCCTGTGTCATTGGCCGCCATCAGCCAGCGCCAACACATCTCTATCTCGTACCTCGAACAAATCTTCAGCAAGATGCGCCAGCACGGGTTGGTGGAAAGCACGCGCGGCCCCGGTGGCGGTTACACACTCAACCGCGATGCCAACCACATCAGCGTGGCCGACATCATGGATGCAGTCAACAGCCCCGACGAAAAAGAACAGGTGCCAGCCGATGCCGAACAAAATGGCTACGTGTCTGCCGAGGATCTGTGGTCCAACCTGAACCAAAAAATGGAAGACCACATGCAAGCCATCAGCTTGCACAGCCTCATTGCGGCCCAGCTCTCCAAAGGCGGTCGCTCGCTTAGCAACAACTCTCCCAAGCGTGGTGTATTTGCCCAAAAGCCCCAAACCACGATAGCCAGCAAGGCACCCAACTCGGTGTTCGCTCTGGGTAGCGCCTAAAGCCATAGGCATTGACCGATGTGGATTGACACACACGCCCATCTGGACGCAGCGGAGTTTGAGCACGACCGCGCGGGCGTGCATTTACGTGCGCGCGCCGCTGGAGTGGCCATGTGTGTGATTCCTGCCGTAGCAGCGGCCCACTTTGACGCCGTACGCCTGCTCGCCCATGCGCAGCAAGACGCGTATGCGCTGGGCATTCACCCACTGCTCACACCGCAAGCCACCGAGGCGCATTTGGCGCAACTCGATGGCGCGCTGCACGCCCAACGCAACGATCCACGTTTGGTGGCAGTGGGTGAAATTGGCCTCGATGGCTTTGTGCCCGAGCTCAACACGCCCGAAGCACTGGCTAAACAACAACAGTTTTACAAAGCTCAGCTCAAGCTGGCACAACAACACCAGCTACCCGTCATCTTGCATGTGCGCCGCAGTGCTGACTTACTACTGAAAAGTTTGCGCGACACGCCTGTGCGGGGCGGCATTGCCCACGCATTCAATGGCAGCTTGCAACAAGCGCGGGCTTTCATGGCCTTGGGCTTCAAGCTTGGGTTTGGTGGCGCGCTCACGTATGAGCGCGCGTTGCAACTGCGCCGTTTGGCAACCGAACTGCCGCTCTCAGCCATCGTGCTTGAAACCGATGCACCCGACATTCCGCCACATTGGCTCTACACCACCGCCGAACAACGCGCAGCAGGCCAGCCCCAAGGCCGCAACGAACCCGCAGAACTGCCGCGCATCGCACAGGTGCTGGCCGAGCTGCGTGGCATTTCCCTTGACACACTAGCCACAGCCACCAGCGCGAATGCGCGAGAAGCCTTGCCACGCCTACAATGAAGGCGTGAATGCATCCATCCTCAACGCCGATCTGCACTGCCACTCCGTGGTCTCGGACGGCACGCTCACACCTGAGCAATTAGCCCATCGCGCCAAAGCCAATGGTGTCGAGCTCTGGGCCTTGACCGATCACGACGAGGTGGGTGGCCAAGACCGTGCATTGGCTGCGGCGCGGGCCAACGGCATGAAGTACCTCACGGGCGTAGAAATCTCCATCACTTTTGCCAATAAAACCGTGCACATCGTGGGCTTGGGTTTTGACACGCATGACGAACAGTTGAATGCAGGTTTGCGCCTAACACGAGGTGGCCGTGGCGAACGCGCACAAGAAATGTCAAACGGCTTGGCCAAGGTTGGCATTCACGGCGCGTACGAAGGTGCTTTGAAATATGCGGGCAACCACGAGCTGATTTCGCGCACCCACTTTGCACGCTTCCTCGTTGAAACCGGCGCGTGCCAAGACACCAATGAGGTGTTTCGCCGCTTCTTAACCGAAGGCAATCCCGGCTTTGTGCCACACCGCTGGGCATCACTCAAAGACGCGGTGGAGTGGATTGTGCAAGCCAAAGGGATGGCTGTCATTGCCCACCCTGCGCGTTATGGCTTCACACCCAACGAAGAGTTCGCCCTCTTCACAGAATTCAAAAACCATGGCGGGCAAGGCGTGGAAGTGGTAACCGGTAGCCACACGCCTGCCGAATACGTGACCTACGCAGACATGGCCCAAGAGTTTGACCTCTTCGCCTCACGCGGCAGTGATTTCCACAGCCCCGATGAGAGCCGCATCGACCTAGGCACACTGCCTTGGTTACCTGGCCAACTGACACCCGTGTGGGAAGCACTTGCGCATCGCATTCAATAATGGCTCAGTTTCTTCAAGTTCACCCAGACAACCCTCAACCCCGTTTGCTCAAGCAAGCTGTGCAGCTGCTAGAACGCGGCGGCATCGTGGCCGTTCCCACCGACTCTAGCTATGCCTTGGTCTGCCACCTCGATGACAAAGCGGCGGTCGAACACATGCGCCGCATTCGCCAAGTAGATGACAAGCACCACCTCACCTTGATGTGCCGCGATTTGTCTGAGCTGGCCAACTACGCCAAGGTCGACAACCGTCAATACCGCTTGCTCAAAGCGTCCACCCCCGGTGCCTACACCTTTATCTTGGAAGCCACCAAAGAAGTACCCCGACGCGTCAGCCATCCGCAGCGCAAAACTATTGGTCTGCGCGTGCCGCTGAACAAAACCTTGCTCGACTTGCTCGAACTCCACGGCGCCCCCTTGCTGGCCACGACGCTCATTCCTCCCGGCGAGACTGACCCGATGAACGATGCCGAAGAAATTCGCGATCGTTTCGAGCACGAGCTTGCCGCCGTGATTGACGCCGGCGCTTGCACGCTTGAGCCCACTACCGTGGTTGACCTCACACCCATGGACGGCGGGGGTGACCCCGCGGTGATCCGCCAAGGACGCGGCCCGCTGAGCACTTTGGGCCTGTGAACGGCTCAACACCTAGCTACAAAGTGTCGGATGCGACAATCGCGCTGTGAACTTCGCTGACCTGATTCAAACCATTCTGATTTACGGCTTGCCCGTCGTGTTTGCCATCACGCTGCACGAAGCTGCGCACGGCTACATCGCACACCTGCGCGGTGACAACACGGCATGGATGATGGGGCGTGTGACCTTGAATCCCATGCCACACATCGACCCCATGGGCACACTGGTGATGCCCATCGTGTTGTTTTTAGCCACCGGGGGCAATTTCTTATTTGGCTACGCACGACCTGTACCCGTGAACTTCAGCCGCTTGCACCACCCCAAGCGCGACATGATTTGGGTCGCGCTGGCTGGTCCAGCAGCCAATTTTTTCCAAGCGTTCATATGGGCATTTGCCATGTACGGCTTGATCGCGCTTGGCATCGAAGAGCCTTATTTCATTGAAGTCTGCAAAGCCGGCGTAAAAGTCAACGCCGTGATGTTTGCATTCAATTTATTTCCGCTGCCACCGCTCGACGGTGGTCGCATCTTGGTGGGCTTGCTGCCTTGGAAACAAGCGGTATGGCTGTCTCGCATCGAGCCTTATGGCTTTTACATCGTGATGGCCTTGGTCCTTTTGAAAGTCGTCGACAGCTTTTGGATGGCGCCCATCATGTCGCTCACCTTTGAGTTGCTGAGCCTCATGCTCAGTCCGTTTGAATTTTTACTGAAGCCTTGAATATGAAAGAACGCGTTCTCTCCGGCATGCGCCCTACGGGTGCTTTGCATTTGGGCCATTACCACGGCGCTTTGAAAAACTGGGTGCGTTTGCAATCCGAGATGGATTGCTACTACTTCGTGGCAGACTGGCACGCGCTCACTACGCATTACGAAAACCGTGAGGTGATCGAGAAGAACGTGTACGAGATGGTCATTGACTGGCTGGCTGCTGGTCTCGACCCGAACGCTTGCACCATCTTTTTGCAAAGCCGTATTCCTGAGCACGCCGAGCTGTTCACGCTCTTGGCCATGGGCACACCGCTGGGCTGGCTTGAGCGCGTGCCGACCTACAAAGACCAGCAAGAAAAGCTCAAGGACAAAGACTTGTCCACCTACGGCTTCTTGGGCTACCCCCTGCTGCAAGCCGCCGACATCTTGATTTACAAAGCCAAGCACGTGCCCGTGGGCGAAGACCAAGCCAGCCACGTGGAGCTGACGCGCGAAGCCGCACGCCGCTTCAACCATTTGTACGGCCGCGAAATCAACGCCGAAGCAAAAGTGCAGACTTCGTTGACCAAGCTGCCCAAAGACAGCATCAAACGTTTTGAAAAGTCTCGCAAGGCTTACCAAGAAACCGGCGATGCCAAAGCCATGGAAGGTGCGCTGGGCTACATCGCCACTGCGCCTGAACTCGACCTGCAAGACCGTGAACGCTTAGAGGGCTACTTCAAGGGCAGCGGCAAAGTCATCTTGACCGAGCCGCACGCCTTGCTCACCGAAGCCAGTAAGTTGCCGGGCTTGGACGGTGCCAAGATGAGCAAAAGCTACAACAACTCCATCGCGATTCGCGAAGACCGCGCCACGATTGAGCACAAGGTCAAACGTATGCCCACCGACCCCGCTCGCCAAAAGCGCACCGACGTGGGCAACCCCGACAAATGCCCCGTATGGCAATTCCACATGGTCTACAGCGATTCAGCTCAGCGCGAATGGGTGGCACATGGCTGCAAAACCGCAGGCATCGGTTGCTTGGACTGCAAGCAACCCATCATCGAAGCCATCTTGCGCGAGCAACAACCCATGCTCGCTCGCGCTGAGCCCTACATCAGCAACCCCAAAATCGTTCGTGAAATCGTCGATGCCGGTACAGAAAAAGCACGTAAAACAGCCCGCGAGACGATGCAGGAAGTTCGCTCCGCAATGGGGCTAAACTACTAATATTGATTCAGGAGTAATAAAAATGAGTATGTACATCATTGATGACCATCCCTTGGTTCGTCAAGCTATTGCCATGTTGTTGCGCCGTATGCGTCCCGCATCGAAAGTGATCGAATTAGAAAAGTTCAGCGAATTGCAAGCTGCCATCATCAAAAATGGTGATCCAGAATTGTTTGTACTCGACTTATTACTGCCAGGCGTCAAAGGGACGTCTGCCGTCAAAGATGTCAAAGGCATGTACGCCACCGTTCCATTGGTGGTGATTTCATCAATGCCTGCTGGCGAAGCAGAAGAAACCTGCATCGAAGCCGGTGCTGACATCTATATCGAAAAGTCCTCACCTGCCAACGAAATTTCTACAGCCATCCAAGGCTTGTTTGCAGCTGAAAATGGTGATGAAGAAGTTGTAGCCATCGGCGAGACCAAGTTGTCGAAGCGACAAAAACAGCTGATCGTGATGTTGGACCGTGGTTTAAGCAACCGCGACATAGCGGCCGAGTTAGACATCAGCGAACACACGGTGAAAGTTCACTTATGGCGTTTGTTCCGCCGCCTAGACGTGAAAAGCCGTACTCAGACCTTGCACTTTGCACGCATGAACGGTTTGCTGTAAAAAACGAATGCCGATGAAATAAAGGCCCTGCAGTTTTTGACTGCGGGGCCTTTGTCATGGTGCAAACCTAAAAGCGATTTATGGCGTCGCCTGCAGAGTGTCACGCACCATCAAATTCAGGCCTTTGCTGCCGGGCTTCACAGGCGTGAGGCTCACGCCATAGTCACCCGCTTGCGCGACCGCTTGACCACTCTTTGAAATGCGCACACGCACTGTCACCTCATCCATGCCCGAGAGCTTGACGCTCGGGTTCATGGCCGTGCTGTCGTCAAGCACAAAGTCCAAAGGCAGTTTGTCCGCCGTGGTGCGCACAATGGCCACAGGCATACGTGAACCCGCCACGGGCGTGGCATACACAAACACGGTGTCGGTGGGCGCTACTAAGCCTTGAAGCTCTTTGACCAAGGTCACGCGACCGCTGATGCTGCTGGCTGCCATCGCCGCCTTGGCAGCAGTCGCATTCGTGGATGCATCCGTCGCCGCACTGACGGCGCGGGGCGGAATGGCTGGCAAGCCCATTTTTTCGCGCGCTTCGGCAATCGCGCGGTCTAACTCGGGTGCATCGGGTGAATCGGCGGGCACCACTTCGCGGGCACGCTCCCAGTAACGCAAGGCGGTATTGAAATTCATCTCGGCATACGACGCGCTGCCGGCCAAGAACAAGGCGTTCAAGTGAAGTGGGTCAGCCGTGAGCACGCGTTGGATGATGGCCCAGGGCTCACCAGCAAAGCTGCCACCGTTCTTTTGCGACAACACTTCGGCACGCTCTATCGACAAGTTGTCATCACGACTCAGGGCCAAGGCTTTGCCATAGGCTTCTGCGGATTCTTCAAAATGACCACGCGCACGCTGAACGCGGCCCAGCATGACCCAGCCTTCCATGCTGTTGGGTTCGTCTTGTAAACGGCGCGTGAGCGCGGTGGCCATTTCGGTCAGCTTTTCTGGCGTCACTTCGTCAGAGGCATTCACCCCTTGCTTGAGCGCCATGGGGTCCAGCGCAGCGGGTTCGCCCAGTACGCTGTACATCAGCATCGATGACACGGGCACCACAAACACCAACAAGGCAATGCTCAGCCAAGGCTTGCGCCATTGCACTGGGGTGGATGTGGCGGGAGGTGCAGCTTTGTCAGACAAACTTTCAACACCCACATCGGCCAACAAGCGCTGCGACAGCTCATCACGCGCCGCTTTGAGCTCTTCGTAGTTCAGATTGCCCATCACGAATTCGCGGTCAAGCTCAGCCATTTGGTCACGGTATACAGCGGCATTGGCTTGGGCGGGGTCGTTGGCGGCATCTGCTTGGTGCGCAGCCAAACGTGCACCTTGTTGCGAGCCACGCCACAGCGCCACGCTCAACACGAGCATCACCACCGCCATCATGGCCACGGCGACATAAATAAAAGCGAGTGCGGGATTCACATCAACCTTTCAACAGTTGCTTGGCGCGTTCGCGCTCTTCGTCGCTCAAGCCAGCAGGTGCGGCCAAGGCGCGACGTTGACGCAAGTACACAGACAAGAAAATGGCGGCCACGACCAACAACAAAAACGGACCGAACCACAACACCCACGTCAAAGGCTTGACCTCAGGGCGATACAACACAAAGTCACCATAACGGGCCACGAGGAAGTCTTTGATTTCTTGGTCCGACTTGCCCGAGCGAATCAGCTCACGCACTTCTTGACGCAAGTCGTCGGCCAACTCTGCATGCGACGAAGCCAAGGATTCGTTTTGACACACCAAGCAACGTAACTCTTGTGAGATGTCGACCAAGCGGGCCTCGAGCTTGGGATCATCGGCCATGGGTGCGGCTTCGCGGCCAAGGCGAAGATCAGCAGGCTGGGCCACAGCGATATGCGGTGCACACAAAGAAGTGAATGACACACTCACGGCAAATGCAGACCAGAGAATCAAACGTTTCATGACTTGTTCAACTCCGCAATCAAAGGCAAGATTTTTTCAGCCAGTAGTGCGGGCGTCACAGCGCCGACAAACTTGTAGCGAATCACGCCGCCCTTGTCGATGACGTAGGTCTCTGGCACGCCGTACACGCCGTAGTTGATGCCCACACGACCATCCAAATCCATCACCGAGGTCACATAAGGGTTGCCATGACGCTTGAGCCACACCTGGCTGCGCTCACGGGCAAGCTTGAGCTTCTCGTTAAACGGAGACTTGTATGCAGGGTCTTGCGGCTGAATTTCTTTGTAGCTCAGGCCCACGATAGGCACTTGGTTTTTTTCAGAAAACGCCACGAGCACGGGGTGCTCTTCACGGCACGCCACACACCAAGTCGCCCACACATTGAGCATCCACACTTGACCTTGCATGTCGATGGGCGAGAACTTGGCGTCGCCTGGCTCAAGCGTGAACAAGGCGAAGTGTGGTGCAGGCTTACCAATCAAGGGGGATGGGATTTCACGCGGATCGCGCTTCAAGCCTACCGCCAAAAACACCACGAGGCCGATGAAAAGCACCAGGGGAATCAAGACCTTTTTCATTTGCGATACCTCCGGTCGAGCGCGGCCAACACGCCACCCAGCACCATCAGCAACACACCGCCCCACAGCCACGGCACAAAGGGCTTGTAGTACACGCGCATGCTCCACTCGGTGCGCGCATCGTCCAGTGGCTCGCCCAGCGACACATACAAATCACGCATGAAGCCCGAGTCGATGCCCGCTTCTGTCATGGCCATGGCCGATGAGAAATAGCGGCGTTTTTCGGGCTGCAAGATTTCAATGATTTTGTCGTTGCGCAACACTTGCACATCGGCACGCACGGCTTTGTAGTTGGGGCCGCGCACTTCGTCGAGTGAATTCAAACGGAAGGTGTAAGGCGCGATGGTGACCACGTCACCAATTTGCATGCGCACATCACGCTCTACCTCGTAGCACTTCACACCGGTGATGCCAATGACCAAGACCGCCATGCCAAAGTGGGCAATGTGTTGCCCCCAGAAGGATGCACCCACGCGGCCGGGCTTACCCACACGCTCAATCACTTGCTGCACGGTGCCTAAAGCCACCCAGCAGCCAAGTAACAAACCGAACGCGGCGCCGATTGACCAACCTCCCAAGACAAACGGCAACAGCACGGCCAAGGCGACCGCGCCTGCAAAAGTCCAACGCAGCTTGTACGCAATCTCGCGCACATTGGCATCGCGCCAACGCGCCACTGAGCCGGGCACCATCAAAAACACAGTAGGCACGAGCAGCGGTGCAAACACAGCATTGAAATACGGTGGGCCCACCGACAACTTGCCCAAGTTCAGGGCGTCAATGATGAGTGGGTAAATCGTACCCAGCAACACCGCCGCCGTCGCTACCACCAGCAACACACTGTTGGCCAACAAGAACGATTCGCGTGACACCAGCTCCATGCGCCCGCCCAAGGCCACACGCGGCGCACGCCACGCGAACAGCGTGAGCGAGGCGCCTACCACCACTGCCAAAAAAATCAACACAAACACACCGCGCTTGGGGTCAGATGCAAATGCATGCACTGAGGTGAGCACACCTGAACGCACCAAGAACGTACCGAGCAACGACAGAGAGAAGGCTGCAATGGCCAGCAACACCGTCCAAGCCTTAAAGCTGCCGCGTTTTTCGGTCACCATCAGAGAGTGAATGAGTGCCGTGCCGACCAACCAAGGCATGAGTGAGGCGTTTTCAACGGGGTCCCAAAACCACCAGCCTCCCCAGCCGAGTTCGTAATACGCCCACCAAGAACCGAGGCCAATGCCAAAGGTCAGGAACGTCCAAGCCACCACCGTCCATGGGCGCGACCAACGCGCCCAAGCTGCATCCAAGCGGCCACTCATCAAAGCCGATACTGCAAACGCAAACGCCACCGCCATGCCCACATAGCCCATGTAGAGCATGGGCGGGTGAATCACCAAGCCGGGGTCTTGCAGCAGCGGGTTCAAGTCTTTGCCGTCCATGGCAGCAGGCAGCAAACGCTCAAAGGGGTTGGAGGTGGTCAAGATGAACAGCAAGAAGCCCACCGAAATCAAACCCAACACGCCAATCACACGGGCCACCATGTCGAGTGGCAAGCTGCGCGAGAACACGGCCACAGCCACTGTCCACACGGACAGCAACAACACCCACAGCAAGAGCGAGCCTTCATGGCCGCCCCACACCGCTGCAAATTGGTAGGGCTTGGGCAACAACGAATTGGAATGCTGCGACACATACAGCACCGAAAAGTCGTTGTTCAAAAATGAAGCGGCCAATGCCCCGAATGCAAAGGCCACCAATGCAAATTGCAAGGCTGCGGTTGGGCGCGCCAACGATTGCAAGGTGATTTGCGTTTGTGAATTGCGCACCAAAGTGCCAGCAATGGGCAACACGCCCTGCATCACCGCTACCACGGCGGCAAGCATGAGCGCGAAATTACCGAGTTCTGGAATCATGGATTACCTTTGACAGATTTCGCCGCTTTGGCTGCAGCCGCTTGGTCCATCGCATGTTGAGCTTCTGGGGGCATGTAGTTTTCATCGTGCTTGGCCAACACTTCACTGGCCACGAACAAGCCATCGTCACCGAGCTTGCCCTGCGACACCACGCCTTTGCCCTCTTTGAACAAATCAGGCAGTAGGCCCATATAGGTCACAGGCATTTCATGCACAGTGTCGGTGATGACAAAGCGCACGGTGTTGCCATCGCGCACCACGCTACCTTCTTTGACCATGCCGCCCGCACGGAAGGTGCGGCCTTTGGGAGCTTCACCCTTACTCACTTGCGTGGGGGTGAAAAAAAAGACCAAATTGCTTTGGAAGGCATTCAGTACAAAGGCCGCTGCTGCGCACAGCACCACAATGCCAACGGCAATCAGTGCCAATCGTTTGGTTCTTGGTTTCATCACATCAATTCTTCTACAGGTAATTGGGCCACAGCCTGCTCGGCTTTCAATTGATCCAGCACAACACGGTGCGCCCAACGGGCTTGCCATACTTCTATGGCCAACAGCAAAGCGGTCACGCCCACGCTGCCCCACACATACACGGCGTAACCGCCCATGGCCCAAAACTCGGCCCAGCTTTCCCACCTCATGGTTTCACCTCGTCGAGTTCGTTCACCCACGTGGCATGGCTTTCGCGCTGCAAGATGAGGGTACGCACGCGGTACAACACCAGCGCGATGGTGTAGAACCAAAACGCCAAGGCCATCAGCAACATGCTCCACAACATGAGCTCGGCCATGCTGGGCGCTTTGGTGAGTGAGACCGACGCACCTTGGTGCAAGGTGTTCCACCACTTCACCGAAAAATAAATGATGGGCACGTTGATGGCGCCCACGATGGCAATCAGCGCACCGGCACGGTCACTGCGACGCGTGTCATCAATGGCAGACGTCAAGGCGATGTAGCCGAGGTACAAGAAAAACAAAATCAGCTCAGATGTGAGGCGCGCATCCCACACCCACCAAGCGCCCCACATAGGCTTGCCCCAGAGCGCACCGGTCCAGAGCGACAGAAACGCGAACATTGCACCTGTAGGGGCCAAGGCGCGGGTCATCATGCCCGACAAGCGTGTGTTGAAGGTCAAGCCCAACACGCTCCAAAACGCCATGGCCAAGTAGATGACCATCGACATCCAGCTCGCAGGCACGTGCACGAAGATGATGCGGTAGCCCTCACCTTGCTGAAAGTCCGTAGGAGCCACAGCAAAGCCCAGCCACATACCAACCACCATCAGCAAGGTGGCCAACACCGCAAACCAAGGCCACGCCTTGCCCGCCAAACCATAAAAGGTGTGCGGTGCGGCGTAATGGAACCAATTGATATTTTTCATTCCAACGCGATCCGTAAAGCCGCTGCACATGCAAACGGGCTAAAAAAAGCTGCTGGCAACAGCATGGCCATCAAAATTGAAAAGTGCGCCTGTACGCCCAAGCCGCTGGCTTGCGCCTCAACTGCGCCCGCACCAAACACCAACACAGGAATGAACAAAGGCAGCACCAACAACGACAACAACACCCCACCGCCACGCACACCCAAGGTCAACGCAGCACCAATGCCGCCCACCAAAGACAAAACGGGAGTGCCCAACAACAAGGCCAACGTGAGGGTGACCAAGGCGTCGGCCGATAGGTCAAATTGCAACCCTAAAACTGGGGCCAATAATACCAATGGCACCCCAGACACCAGCCAATGCGCCAGCAGTTTGGCACTGATCAGTAAGGGCATTGGCGTAGGCGACAAAGCCATTTGCTCCAGCGTGCCGTCGCGGTAATCGGCCTCAAACAAACGCTGCAAAGCCAACATGCTCGACAGCAGGGCCCCCACCCACAACACACCAGGAGCCACGAGGCGCAAAGTGTTCAGCTCTGGGCCAATGCCCAACGGAAACAAAGCCGCCACCACCACAAAGAAAAACACGGCAGTCAGCACCTCGCTCTTGCGGCGCATGGCCAAAAGCAAATCGCGCCGCAACACGGCCATGAACGCGCTGCCACTCATGCCACGCCTCTCAAACGATAGATTTGCACATCGACCGACGTACCGTCGGCACGGGTCAGCGCCACGGGCTGATGGCTGGTGAACAACACCATGCCGCCGTTGGTCACATGCTCGGCCAGCAGGCCACGCAGACCGTCGACTGCTTTGGCATCCAAAGCCACAAAGGGTTCATCCAACACCCACAACGGGGCTTGGCTGGCCAGCAAACGCGCCAAAGCTGTGCGTCGCTTTTGACCTTGAGACATCACACGCAGCGGCAAGTGTTCGCGCCCACGCAACCCCATACGTGCCAAAGCCATTAAGGCTTGTGGCTCGCTCAAGATGCGGCCCGACACAGCAGCATCCGACATGAGGTTTTCTAAAGCGGTCAGTTCTTCTTTGAGCGACAAGCCGTGGCCCAAGTAAAACAAGGACGAGCGAAATGCGACAGCGTTGTGGTGAACGGTTTTGTCCTGCCAACACACCTCGCCCGCATCGGCAGGTGACAAACCACACACGATGCGCAACAAACTGGTTTTACCCACGCCGTTGTCACCTTCGAGGTGCAGGGCTTGGCCCGCTTGCAGCACGAAGCTGACGTCAGCAAACAGTGGCTTGTTGCCACGGCTGCATGAGAGGTTGGAGACGCGCAGCATGGTTTAAATGAACGTCCCTGCGCAGGTGAGCACTTGGCCGCCCGTGCTCATCTTGAAACGCGCGATGCCTGCGCTGCGTGTGGTGTTGACACCGCCGAGGTCGAGCTTGCGCACACCGCGCTCGCGCAAGGCTTCAATGCCTTTCCACAAAATCAAATTGTGGGCGTGCAAGTCGCGGCCGGCATCGCTGGTCCAGCCCACTTGGTAGGTGGCAGCTTCGCCGTGAATCAAAAACATCATGCCCGCCACGCGGTCGCGGCCAACGTCAGCACGTAGGGTCAAAATGGTTTTAGCAGGCTGTTGGCGTGAAGGCACATACAAGTCAAAGAAATGCAAGGGCAAACCATGCAAACCGCGCTGCTCGCGTTGCTGCATTTCGGCGTCTAGCAGCCAGCGGTATTGACCCGCATTGGTGCCCACGCGGTGGATGGTGAGCTCGGAGTTTTCAGCGCCGCCTAAGCGGTGGCGCCAACGCTTGTCCAGCTGGGCTCGCAACGCGTTCATCGGCAAGGTGAGATCAAGCATCACGGTGCTGTGCCCAGACATCACACGACGCCAGCGCGAGAGGCCTAGCTCTGGGCCTTGCGCTTCAAGCGGTGTGAAAGCCACCAGACGTAAATTTTTCAACGGAATGGTTTGCTTGAGAGCTTTGTAAACCTTGGACTTGTCTGCACCCGACATGGGCTGCAGCCACACAGGCCCAAGCGAACACAAGGCCATGTGCGCCAGCCCGCCCACAAAACGACGAATGATGAACTGTGCCAAAGCCACGGGTGTGCCGTCTTGCTCAACCAAGGCACGCAACACGCCAACGCCCAAGGTCTTCATGCAAGCGCCATAAGCCCAGTCTTGCTGCAAAGGGGCGGCAGCGGCGGCATGGTGCGCATCCCACTCTGGGTGGGTCAGGGTGTCCCAATTGACTTTCATGCGCCTAAAATCCTCACACCATGTTGAACAAACTTCGCCTTCGCAAACAAGCTCAAACCGTGATGGGCTATCGCTTGGATGAGCCACGCCCCACACTGATGCTGGTGCTGTGGGCGTTTATCTACGTGGGCCTGCCCTTGATCGTGGTGAGCAGTTGGGTGGACTTGCTGATTCAGCAAATCACCGGCAATTGCACCGGTTTTTGGTGCTGGTTTTAAACACTGAGCCATCGTTGTTTGCAGGACCTTAACGAGGCACGCTGCATGGCCCGGTGATGTTGATGCGCACCTTTTTACCCATGTAAGTGATGTCGTTATAAGCCGTCACAATCACGCTGGCTTGTTCAATGCGAATCTCTGACTCCGCACCCGTAACTTTATGTTTGCGAAACGCACCCATTTCTTTGGCTGTCGTTAAGTTTTTGCCCGTGTACTCTTCGGTGGCCAAGCTATTAGCGATTAACACATAAGGCTCGGGGCCGTTCATCTTGAGGAAGATGTTTTTGCCCATGGCTTGAATTTCAATCACTACTTTTTGCGGTTTGATCTTGAGGTCTTCCATGGCCGGAATGACGCCCTCCACCTCACACGGCATTTTGAAAGTTTGGGCAAATGCAGGAATGGCCATCAAAGCCCAAGCCAATGCTATGGTTTTAAGAAAACGGATCAAATTCATCGTCATGGCTCGTATTTTAAGAAGTCGCATCGGTCTTGCGATGTGCCACCCGCTGAGCACGATAAATACCGGCGTGACCTGAGCACACATAGCTCATCACACAAGCCAGCGCGGCAAACACGCCAATCTCTGCACCGAATAACTCCATCGCCATGAGGGTCGAGGCAATGGGCGTGTTGGCCGCACCTGCAAACACAGCCACAAATCCCACCGCAGCCAGCAACGCAAATGGCACATCCAACAACGGGGCCATGGCATTACCAAGGGTCGCACCAATGTAGAACAAAGGCGTCACTTCGCCACCTTTAAAACCTGCGCCCAAGGAGGCGATGGTGAAAGCCATCTTGCCTAAGAAATCAGTCGGCGCGAGGGGGTGGGCAAACGCCTCCACCATCACGGAAATGCCCAAACCGATGTAGCGGTCAAAGTTGCCCCACATCACCACAGCAGCAATCACTGCGCCACCCAGCAAGGGGCGAAGCGGTGCGTACGAGATGTGCTTTTTCATCAAACCACTCAGCGCGTGCGTGCCAGTGGCAAACAACTTGCCAGTCAAACCAAACACCGCACCAGCTAACACCATGGCAGACAACAACCAAGCTGTGATTTGTGGCACCAAGCCCACTTCGTACTGCGTGTGTTGCACCCCCCACAGCAGTCCCACTTGGTCGGCCACGATGGCGGCAATCACGCAAGGCAGCAAAGCATCGAGGCGCATACGACCAATAGCTAGCACCTCAAGCGCAAACACAGCGCCCGCCAAGGGCGTACCAAAAACAGAAGCAAAGCCTGCACTGATACCGGCCATCAACACCATCCGACGGTCGATCGGGTTGAGCTTAAAGAAATGTGTGAGTTGGTCAGCCAATGCGCCGCCCATTTGCACCGCCGTGCCTTCGCGGCCCACCGATGCGCCAAACAAATGCGACACCACCGTGCCGCCCAGCACCAAAGGGGCCATGCGCAAGGGCACGACTTTTTTGGGGTCGTGAATTTCGTCGATCAGCAAATTATTACCAGCTTCGACATGGTGGCCAAACTTGAGGTAAAGCCAGCCCACGAGGAAACCCGCCAAAGGCAAACCCCAAATCAGCCAACGGTTGGCTTCGCGGGTCTGCGTAGCCCAGTCAAGGGCGAAGAGGAACAGGGCTGAGGCTGAGCCTGCAAGGGTGGCCACCAATGTCGCCAATGCCACCGCCTTAAAGAGGTATTTAAAAAGCGCGATCAACGCGTAGCGACTGAACAAATGCATTGGTGTATTTTCACCCATTCACCTGTTCGTCAAATAGATCACATAAAAGCCTTCAAACCCGTATAAATCGACATGGCCGTTGTGCCTGCGGCCACCAAACTGCCACCCATTTCCTCTAGCTTTTTGATAGTTTCGTGAATGTCTTTAGGCGAAGACTTGCCCTTACCAAATCCCGCCACTAGTGCCGTCAAAAATGAGGCATCTTTTTGGTCCCGCACGCGATGTTTGCGGTGGTAGGACATACCGCCCAATAACATTCCTGTCAAAAAGCTGAAAGTGATGCTGGCCGCGTACTCAATAAATTCGCGCCACTCCACCATGCTTTGCGGTAGCACGGGGGTTTGATCTACCCAACCAGTAATCGCACTCATGCCAATCACGGATGCCGCAGCTAATACTGCAGTGCCCAAAAACCAAGCCAAAATTGAGCGCTTACGTGTGGTGAACAAGTAAATGCCAAATGGCAAAGGCAGCACCATCGACACAATGCGCAGGTACAACATATTGATGTCATACACCACCGTCACCAGGGCATGCGCAAGCAACAACAACGCCAAGGGAATGAAGATGAACTGCGCAATGTCTGCCAGCGCCCACCAAGCTGTAGCTTGCTTACCTTCGGCTTGGGCCCGCTCAGCGACCAGGAAGGCTTCTAACTCTTTAACCCGCGCCATTAATTCGATCGGGTCTTGATGCTCAGCCACTTTGCTTTCTAGCACTTTGACTTTTTCAAGCAAAGGCCGGAACAAATACAAATCGCGCGTGCACACCTTGCACACGTTGGCATTTTCATCAACGGGGCTCAGGCAGTACACGCACTCCATTACTTACCAACCACCAAGTTCATCACGGTGTTGGACTCGCGGCCATCCACATCTTTGACTGTGATCTTGACTGAGTGCTCGCCCGGCGGCACTTCGGCCTTCGCAAAGTCAATGCCGTTTTCTGTGATCGCCGCCTTTAAACGGGGTGTCAAATCTACTGCCGTGGCCTTGAGGTAGGTCACCTTTACAGCCGAGGGATCAATTTTATTGCCGCCGCGGCTTTCAAACACTACTTTCAAATCGAATAGGCCTTTGATTTCTGCAGCAGTCACATCAGGAGAAATAACCTTTATACCTGGGCCACGCGCAATGCCGCGAGTCTTCAGCTCGCCACTGGCTGCAGGCATTTGCGCCTCTTTAGGCGTGATCAATGGCGCCGCACAGGCTGTGACAGACGCCACAACAAAAGACAAACCCACCGAGAACATTATTAGATTTTTCTTCTTAAACATATTAAATCCCCTTTGTAAAATTAACTCAATCGCCGACAACAACAAACGGAGCCCAGAACAACGGATGTGCGTAAGAGTAATTGTTTTTACCTTTTGCATCTTGCGAGCTCAAACTGTCAACCATGTTCAGCATCGATGCTTGCAAGTATTCCGCTTTACTTTGTCCCTGCTTTTGCTGCTGTCGTCTAAACAAGTCTGTCATCAACATGCGAGCCGCTTCCGAGTCCACGGGCCAATTTGACACGAGCAAGGCGCGTGCACCAGCGTAGAAAAATGCACGCCCTAAACCAGACACTGCCTCAGCACCTGCACCTTCACCCGATGCGGTATTGCATGCAGACAAAACGACCCAATCGGCGTTGAGTTTCAGAGTCAAGATTTTTTCCATTGTCAACAGACCATCGCCATTAACTTCTCCAGTCACACTTGGTGCACTCAGGGCCAAAGCAGGTTGCGACAAACCATCTAACTCTCCTGGAACCAAACCATGCGTGGCAAACATCACCACTTGACGCTTCGACAAGTCCATCTCCATGACGCGAGCGACACTGGCATCTTTGTTGAGAAAAATGTCTTGGCTTGGGTCAGCCGAGAGTGCTTTGCCAATTTCTTGCAACTCTTCTTTGGTGTCAGGCAAGCGAGGCAGCAATGCCAACTCTGCGCTACTCACACCTGCCGTTTTGGGGGCACTTCGCAACTTCAGTGGAATTCCGCGTGTGGCCATTTGATTACTCGAACGCGCTGCTGTATTGGCAGCAATTTTGGCTTGCTCCAAACTAAAGAATGGATCGCCAAAACCAATAAATGCACGGCGGTCTGTGGGCGAAGTAGGTAAATTACGCAATGCTGCTAAAGCAGTCACCGAAGGCAGCTGTGATAAGGCAATCTCTTTGATCAACCAAGCTGTTTTTCGGTATTCAGTAAAGTCCCCACCTTTAGCTTTTGCTGGCTGGGCATCAAGCTTTGTGGTCAATAACGCCAAGGGCAACTGACCTAGTTCGGCATGAGGCACCGTCAACATAACTTTCTTACCTTGCAACGCGGTGTGCACAGGCTCCAAAATCGTTTTGTACAAGCTGTGAGATAAGGCCACATCAAAGGCTGGAATGTCGTCAATTGTGGCAACGCCTACATCTAGTGACTTACGCAATCTCTCAACAATTTCAGCCATTTTTCCACGTCCCAAATTGAATGCATGGAACTGAGGACTACCTGTCTTTGTAATCGCCCAGACAAATCCTTCTTTGTCACCAAAATACCAAGATACTAAAACTTCATCCGGTTTCAGCAACTGCCGCGTACGTTCTATCGTGGCAGGTTTGGGATTCACCAAATCAGCGTAGTCTGGGAATTTCCTCTGAATCTCTTGTCTAAGTTTCTCCCTGTTAATTTTTAGCACTTCAATATCGGTTCTCATTTTGGCTTGCACAGCGGGTAACTGTTGCTCAGGTGGGGCTGAAAGCAGCCCTGTCAGTAAATGCTCAAAAGAGTTAATACGCCCTTGCGAATCTTGCTCTTCCCGCGCAAGTGCTGCCAGTGCTGGGTCTTTAATATTAGCCCTCGCAGCACTTGCAGTTAGCGCTTTTTGTACACCGCTAGCTCTGGCAATATCCGCAATTGAAAATGCATCCTCAGCATACTTTTCTGCTAAAACTCGCGACTTTGCTACAGCATGAAATTTAGCCCAAAGAGTTATATTCCCTTCAAGATATGTAACAAGTCTGTCTTGTTCACGATTCCCTACGGATGAAGACTCACTTTCGTTAGACATCGCATCGACTAACTGTGGCATATATTTTCTAAATACGTCATGCGCTTCAGAGTCTTTCCCAAGTGCCTGCAAAGACAAAGCGTGCAATAGCTCTAGTGATGCAACCCTCTTTACCGACGGGTTGCTTTGTAATTTTGATGAAGCAAGTAACCGTTGTGACATTTGGTAGGCCGAATCCGGTTGACCAAGCTTTAATTTAGTAATGACCCAATCGGTATCATTCAAATGAACTTTTCTTCCAGAGATTTGGTTTGCATCTAAACCGTCTTGAATTTGCTCGAAAAACTTATCTGCTTGCAGATACTTTCTCTGAGAAACAGAATATCTGGCAAGATAACGATTTGCTTTCATTATTAATAATGAATTTTTTGATGCTCCAATATCTTTAAATATGTTTAAAGATGTATGAGCAAGAAGTTCTGCCTCTTGAAATCTGTTTTGTTCAGAAATGATTGAGCTTAACTCCAACAAAGCGGTGCCAACTTGTATTGACGTTTTGCCATAATACTTAAGGCTCAACTCAATTACTTCACGGGCATGAATTTCAGCATCAACTAGACGTCCTTGCATTACCAGTGACTGAGCCAATAGAATCTGAGCATTCAATCTCTTAGGAGCTACATTGCGTAAAAGTTTACCAGTAACAATTATGTCTTTTGTTCTATCTGCTCCAGGCTGATTGATTTGCAACTTCTCCACAGCCAACAACCATTCATGCGCCTGTTGAGTGGCTTTCCTAAGATTAAACTCTGCCTCACTCCATTTACCTTGTTGTAATAGATAAATTCCACGCGTCAAAGCTGACTGTGTTTCCCACCATTTTCCCAAATCTAACCAATAGGGGCTACGCCTGATAATTGTGAGAACAGCTTCGGAGTCTCTTAAATAATTCTCAGCTTCAGTAAAATCTCCAATCTCAGAGTACAAGGATACTAAAGACTGATTGTTACCAAGTAACATAGATAACTCACGCTGAGGTGTATTATTTCTAGCTTGTAATGTATATTTCAGCGCCAAATCTAAATTACCCGTCTGAGCCTCATATGTACCAAGAATTGCAAATTCTTGCGTTCTCAGCATATTAGTTTTACTAGGATATTTATTAATAACTAACAACAAATCTTTTTTAGCATTTTCGATTTGACCTAATTTGGCATAAGCCTCAGAGCGTGTTACATAAAATGTATTTAAATCTTCAGTTGATTCAGTTTCAGGGACTGTTCTAGAAATCCATTTCTTTGCCTCAACAAACTCTTGATCAAAAATAAGAGATTTATCCAATACCTTAATAATATCCTCTACAGTTCTTGGAGGCACCTTTATTTCTTCTTCGGCTTTAACGAGATTAATGCAACCCAAAAGCATGAATAAGAATGCAATTACTTTAATGGTTTTCATTTTAAAAAAATTCAATCAAACACAAACAATTATTATAGATATAAATAAAATTCAGCGAGGGGGATATTTACCCACGTAGAAAAATTACTAATTAAAATATTTAGTTATGGTTAATTTTATTTATATTTAGGAGTAAAAATAATTTTCAGTAAAAACACTGCTCAAACAGTTGCATACAGTTTGCGAGGCACTGTCCGGCACAGACTATTATTTAACCACTTAATTTAAAATTAAAAGTATTATAAATTTATCATCAAAGCAATAAAAAAGCCGTTCGATAGCGAACGGCTTTTTGTGTTGGCGGAGAAGGAGGGATTCGAACCCTCGGTAGGGTCGCCCCTACGCTTGATTTCGAGTCAAGTACA
>CANFKQ010000012.1 GCA_947447405.1 Comamonadaceae bacterium
ACCATTGAGGTGCTCAACACCGACGCCGAAGGCCGCCTAATTTTGTGTGACGCCTTGACCTATGCCACACGCTTCAAACCCCGTGCGGTGATTGATATTGCCACGCTTACCGGTGCTTGCGTCATTTCGCTCGGCCATGTGCGTAGTGGTTTGTTCTCGCCGTCGGACGATTTGGCCAATGCCTTGTTTGCTGCAGGCGAAGCTGCACTGGACCCTTGCTGGCGCTTGCCTCTGGACGAGGAGTACGCTGAAGGCCTCAAGTCCAACTTTGCGGATGTGGCTAACGTGGCAGGGCGCGAGGGTGGCTCAATTACGGCAGCTAAGTTCTTGCAGCGTTTTGCCAAAGACTACCCATGGGCGCATCTAGACATCGCGGGCTCGGCTTGGAAGAGCGGTGCGGCCAAAGGTGCGACGGGTCGCCCTGTAGGCATGTTGTTGCAATACCTGTTGGGCACAACCCAAGCGGTCTCCAAAGTGCCCGCGAAGAAAGTGAAATGACCGAAATCGCCTTTCACTTCAACGCGCCGGACAAACTCGCGTATGCCTGCCGCTTGCTGCGCAAGGCTGTGGCCAGTGGAGCGCGTGTGGTGGTGACGGGTGCGCCTGCATCGTTGCAAGCGCTAGACACTTTGCTGTGGACGTTTTCACCGCTGGAGTTTGTGGCGCATTGCCGCGCAGGTAGCTCGGCGGAACAGCTGATGGCGTCGCCCGTGGTGTTGGCGGCGCAAATTGAAGGTGGCCTCGAGCTGCCTCATCACCAAGTGCTGTTGAACTTGGGCACTGATATCGTGGCGGGCTATGAGCGTTTCGAGCGCACGATTGAAGTGGTCACGCTGGATGACGAAGACCGCCAGCTGGCACGCCAGCGTTGGAAGCACTATGCTGATCGCGGGTATTCCATCACGCGTCATGATTTGAAGTTGAAGGAAACTTCTGCCTGATTTTTTTTCTCTCTGTTTTTCACACTCTAGGAGTTCTTGCATGCATCTCACTCTCAAACTGACAGCCGTTGCAACGTTGGCCGCCCTTAGCAGCTTGTCTATGGCGCAAGAACAAGTGGTCAAGATTGGTCATGTCGGACCGGTCAGCGGTGCTATCGCTCATCTAGGCAAAGACAACGAATACGGCGCACGCTTGGCCATTGAGGAGTTGAACGCTAAAGGTGTGAGCATCAACGGCAAAAAGATCAAGCTCGAATTGGTGGCCGAAGACGACGCGTCTGACCCCAAGCAAGGCACAGCTGCGGCACAAAAGCTGGTAGACGCTAAAGTCAGCGGCGTGATTGGTCACCTCAACTCAGGTACCACCATTCCTGCGTCCAAAATATACAGTGATGCGGGCATCCCCCAAATTTCCCCATCTTCCACTAACCCCAAGTACACACGTCAAGGCTATAAAACTGCCTTCCGTGTGGTGGCTGATGACGTGCACTTGGGTGGTACCTTGGGTCGTTATGCGGTGAATGAACTCAAAGGCAAATCGATTGCCGTAATCGATGACCGTACAGCTTATGGTCAAGGCGTGGCCGAAGAGTTTGAAAAAGCAGTCAAGGCCGCGGGTGGTAATTTGGTGGGCCATGAATTCACTACTGACAAAGCCACTGACTTCATGCCCATTTTGACCACACTCAAAGGCAAGAAGCCAGACATCATTTTCTTTGGTGGGATGGATGCGGTGGGTGGCCCCATGATGAAGCAAATGAAGTCACTTGGCATCAAAGCCAAGTTCATGGGGGGCGACGGCATTTGTACCAACGAGATGATCAAACTTGCCGGCGACGCCATGGCCGATGGCCAGGTGGTGTGCGCCGAGGCTGGTGGTGTGGATGGTGCTTTGAAGAAGGGGATGGAGGACTTTGGTGTCAAGTTCAAGAAGCGCTTCAACGACGATGTCAAGCTCTATTCACCTTATGTGTATGACGCTGTGTACGTGATGGTTGACGCCATGCAGCGCGCCAAATCGACGGAGCCTGCCAAGTACTTGCCTGAGTTGGCCAAGACCACAGGTTACAAGGGTGTGACTGGCACCATCTCGTTTGATGCAAAGGGCGACATCAAGAACGGTGCCTTGACGCTCTATACCTTCAAGGCGGGCAAACGCGATCAAATTGCGGTGGTTCGTTAACTCGCGCTGCACACCAAAAGCCACCCTAGGGTGGCTTTTTTTATGGTTTGGTTGGCAAATATTCAAACATCAAGTATGCGAACGGTTTGTCCAAGGGAAATCGCATGCCTTGGCTTTTTACAGTGATCACCATGGGCTCTGTCCCTTGTCCTTGTGTTTGCAGCCAAGCGCGCATGCGTTGTGGGCAATCAGTCGCCATCGGTGTGCTGACAGGCCCTAAGGGGCAGATCAGCACGCCTGCTCGTGTTTGCCAATTGCTTAGGGGGCTCACGGTGGCGGGGAACTGATCGGGAACTTCTGGCAACACACGCAATTGGTGGTCGCCATAAAAGGCCAGCAGCGCGTTCTCAGCCCATTGGCCACCAACCCATTGCAGGGGCAAATGGGGGTGGCGTTCTTGCCATGTTTGGAGCATGGCTGCTGCGGCTTCGCGTCGAGGGAGGTAATGGTTTTCCGTTCCTTCTTGGGCTTGGTGCCAAGCGTACCAAGGGCTCGCCAATACGACGATGACTAACCAGCCTATCAAGCATTTCAGTATGCATTGCGTGGCCCGTTGTGTGGTGTTTAGAGCTTGGCTTAGGTTGCGCAACCAGAGCAGAGAAAAACCGTAACCAATGGGAATGGCCCAAGGCAGTGAAAGTTCTACAAAGCCGGTGACGCCAAACACCAAGGTGATGGCCCAAGGCAGTATGGCAAACCAAAACAAACTGTCTTGCCAGCTTTGGGGTTGCCAAGACTGGCACATGCGTCTGGGCCATGCGCGTAATGTTTGCCAAAGCGACATGCCATCTGGCACATACAAGGCGGTACAAAGCAACCAAGGCACAAGCCAATACGCCACAGGGGCGATGGCAAACTTGGCCAACATACCCCAGTTGGTCCCCTCTGGGCTACCTTGTTCGCTCACGTAGTGCAAGGTCACAAAGTCGTGCGATTGCAGCCATCGAATATGGGGCAACAAGCTTAGGCCAAACACCAGCAGGCTTAGCCATGGTTTGGGCGTCATGAACCACAGACGACCTGTGGGAGAGGCGAGAGCTGCTAGGAACAGGGCTAACAAAAACACACCGCTGTAGTATTTGCCCAGCATGGCAAGTGCAGCTAAGCCCCCTAAGGCCGTGGACCAAAGCAGGCCCTGACGACCTGTTTTTTGTACGCTGTGCGCCCAAGCCAGAGCCGTCCATGGCCAAACACTTAGCAAGATGGCATTGGCGTTGAATTTCACGGCCAAAGTGCTGTACGGAAACGCCATGCTCAACAGCATTACCGCGGGTAGTGCTAAATCATGGCGATCAATGGCTTGCGCTAAGCGATAAACGCCCAGTAAACCAACGGCTACGTTAAAGTACGAGAGCAGGTGATAGGCCGAGTCCCATGTGGGGAATATGGCAAACCACGCACCAGTGACCCATGCAAATAAGGGGGGGTGCTTGGCACTTCCCCAACCCCAGTCCTGGCCCCAAGCATAGTTTTCCAGCATGTCGGCGTAGCTGTCTAGATTGGTGTCTGCAATGCCATGTGCCAAAACCCAGACCAGCACATGCAAACCCAGCACCCACCAAATCCATATGTTTTTTGAGTTTTCTTCTAAACCAAAGCGGGGTTGAGCAGCGTTATTCAAGATTTTTATCTAAAAGTTAATGAAAAATTATAAGTAAATCAATGGTTTATGACGGAATCAACATTTTTTTCAAACTTGTGTACACCGAATGTAAACCTGAAGCGTTGATTCTGTACAAAGTTCTCAGGAGCCTAAATTGGATAAATCAGTAGTTCAGATCGAATCGCCTAATGTCGCCGTGGAGCGTCGCTTCAAAATCGTCTCTTGCGAAAAGACCGGCATCAAAGCAACATTCGATCGAATTCGTGCTCAGCTGGCCCAAGAAGCAGAGCAACGCAGCCGTCCTGCGTCGCGTATGTACTCAGGATTCCGCGCAGTCAAAGCCTAATTTATCCCAACCTTTTAAAGGGCGCCTTCATGGCGCCTTTTTATTTACTTCTAAATGGTTAATTTATTCGCAAATTAAACAACTGATACACCCGACGGCGTATGGACGGATTTTGTTGAATTATTGATAATTTCGCGCAATTTCCCCTATATGCGAGGTCGTATTGTTTTCTAGCCTTACCAAATTTTTTTCGACCGACATTGCTATTGACTTAGGCACTGCGAACACGCTGATCTTCACCAAAGAGCATGGCATTGTTTTGGATGAGCCCTCGGTTGTGGTCATCAAAAAAGACGGCAAGATTCACGGTAAAACAACTGTCTTGGCTGTGGGTAACGACGCCAAAGCCATGTTGGGGCGAGTACCTGCAGGCATTGAGGCCATCCGTCCTATGAAAGACGGCGTGATTGCTGACTTCACTGTGACCGAGGTGATGCTCAAACACTTCATCAAGTTAGCGCATCCGCAGATGTTATTCAAGCCCAGTCCGCGTATTGTGATTTGCGTGCCTTGTGGCTCGACCCAAGTGGAACGACGTGCCATTCGTGAGTCAGCGTTGGGTGCTGGCGCTTCAGAGGTCTATCTGATTGAAGAACCCATGGCGGCAGCCATTGGTGCGGGCTTGCCCGTGACCGAGCCTTGTGGCTCAATGGTGGTGGACATTGGTGGCGGTACGACCGAGGTGGGCATTGTGTCGCTGGGTGGCATGGTTTACAAAAATAGCGCCCGCATTGGTGGCGATAAATTTGACGAAGCCATCGTCAACTACATCCGTCGCAACTTTGGCATGCTCATTGGCGAGCAAACAGCCGAGCGCATTAAAAAAGAAATTGCAACAGCATTCCCAACAGGCGAGGTGATGGAAATGGAAATCACAGGCCGTAATCTCAGCCAAGGCATCCCACAGAGCTTCACCATCAGTTCCAACGAAATATTGGAGGCGTTGACCGATACGCTGAACAACCTCGTCTCCACCGTGAAAATTGCGCTTGAACGAACGCCGCCTGAGTTGAGTTCAGACATTGCCGAGCGGGGCATCATGCTCACGGGAGGAGGTGCGTTGTTGCGTGACTTAGATCGTTTGATTTCAGAGGAAACGGGCTTACCCGTGTTGATTGCCGAAGACCCGTTGACTTGCGTAGCACGTGGCTGCGGCATGGCGTTGGATCAGCTGCACAGCGTTAGCGGCATCTTCACAGCTGATTGATGCAGTTGATTTTGAAGGTCCAGCGCCTTACAGCGCTGACTTGCGAATAGCATAGATTTAAAAAAGACCAGAAGCGATGTTGATGGTCAACGCGACCACCACCGTGTTAAAGAAGAACGACAACACGCTGTGCAGCAAACCCACGCGGCGTTGGGTCCTGCTTGTAAAACTCACATCTGCGGGCTGACCTGAGGTGCCAATCACGCAAGCAGCGTATAAAAAATCACCGTAGTCTGGGGCATGATCACCCGGAAACTTTAGTCCGCCTGTTTTGTTGGTGGCTTCCGCCAAGTAATAGTCGTGGGCGTAATGCAGTGCAAACATGATTTGCGTGAACACCCAAGATGAAAAAATAGTCAAAGCTGCCAGCCCAATGTGCCAATTGCGCACACTGCTGTGCACGGCTTTGGCGATCACCAACTCGGCAACTATGGCAGCCAAGCAGGTGAGTGCGGAGACCACCACCATTGCCAGCAAGACCAACCGGCCATCGTCCTCGCGCACGGCGCGTTTGCACATGCGCTCGTGTGTGCTGCCAAACATCATGTGAATGGCTAGTCCTAAGTAAAGAAGTGCGCCCACATTCCAGCCTAGCGTCCACTGCGTGACCCGTGGCCATTGCCAATCAGCGGGAATCGCCGCAACGATCAGCAGCCCCACTACGATGCTGGTCAACAGCCTTGGGCGTGTCTTGATGGCATTGATCAGTGCAGGAATAGAAAAAGCGCGAATGGTCATGGCTTGCCATACTACTTCAAGCGTTCATCAAAGACGTTTAAGATCATGCTGTGTCAACCCGAACCCCCTTCATCAAACGACTTTGCCTGCCTTTCATGGCCATACTCATGGTCTTGTTGGCACTGGGACCGTTTTTGCATGCCCATTACGGAAGCTCGCGCATGTTGGGGTTCCATGTGGATGGCATTGTTCAAGCAACGGGTGTGGCCCACCACTTTGACTTAGCCAGCCTCAGTCAAGACACAGAAGAAGAGTCTGCTGCGGTAGGGGTGACGACATCGTATGCCCGTCAAACCCTGCAGGACAACGATGGCGATACCTCGGCAAATTTTGTGGCCGTGGTGTTGGTTCTATTTGCCGTTGCTGCAAACGGCTTTTCGGTTCAACTGCCCAATAGCTCCAACACTTGGCCTTCGCCCAGTACCTACGCGCTAGGTTTTCCGCCACCTGCTCACGCGCCCCCAACTTTCAACATTTGATTTTTCGATCGCCCATGCGCATTCTGTGCATGAGGTTTCGTTGGTTTGATGTTTGGAGTTGACGATGTTCACTCGTTTTGGTTTCTTGATTCCTAGCGCCCTGGTGTTGGCGTTATCCAGTGTGGCTCTGTCTATCTTTGCACAAGGCCTTGCGCCTGCAAATGTTGCCAGCACACCTTTGCTTTTAGCGCTCAGTGCCAAGCAACAAGCCAGCCTTGGGGTGCAAGTCGCCGCAGTGCAAGCGTCCACAGGTGGCCAGTTGTTGGCCAGTGCCACGGTAGTGATGCCGCCGGGTAAAGAGTTCACCGTGTCAGCACCTTACGCAGGGCAGATTTCACGTTTGTTGGTGGGGGTGGGTGACACGGTCAAAGCAGGTGCTGCATTAGCGCATTTCACGAGCCCCATGTTGGGTGATGCGCGTCGCTTGCTGAATGAAGCGTCGTTGGATTACAAAAATGCATCAGCCGCCGCGCAGCGTGACCAAGCCATGTTTGACGAAGGCATCATTCCTGCTGTGCGTTTGCAGCTGAGCCGCTCCAAACAAGAAGCTGCACAAGCTCAGTTGCATGCGCGCGAAGCCGAGCTGTCGGCCACAGGCATGCGCTTTGACGCCAACACGGGCTACGCCACTGGCACGTTGAAAGCGCCCTTGTCTGGCATGGTGACTGATGCCCTTGTCGCGGTCGGCCAACGCGTAGAGGCTGGCGCGATGTTGTTCAAGCTGGCCGATAGTTCGCAGCTACAACTTGACGTGCAGCTTTCCTCTGACAAAGCCGCGCAGCTGCAAGTGGGCGACGAGGTCAGCATCGCTTCGCGAAATGCCAAAGCCAAACTCATCGGCGTCAGCCGTGCAGTGGATGTTAGCCAATCGGCCCGTGCACGTGCCACGGTGACCAGCCGAGGCAGCTTGCAAGCGGGTGAGTTGGTGTCCGTCACCGTGCATGCCAAAGGCAAAGCGGGTGCTGCCAAGCCTGACACGCAATGGCTGGTGCCCGCACGCGCTGTCACACAGTGGCGTGGCAAGCCATGGTTGTTTGTGGTCAATGAGAAAGGCTTTGAAGCTCAAACGGTGACGGTGATTTCGTCCACCGACGACTTGTCGTTAGTGGAGGCCGCCTTGCCTGCAGGTAGCAAAGTGGCTGTCACAGGTATCGCCTCCTTACGTGCCTTGTTACAAAAGGACGAGTGATGTTTGAACACCTGATTCGTCTGAGTCTGCGTTTTCGCAGCCTCACGCTGGCGTGTGCGGGCTTGCTGTTCATTGCAGGCACGTATGCATGGCTCAATTTACCGATTGATGCCTTTCCTGATATCTCGCCCACGCAGGCCAAGGTGATTCTCAAAATTCCTGGCATGACCCCTGAAGAGGTCGAGCAGCGCGTAGTCAAACCCATTGAGCAAGAGCTGCTGAGCATTCCCAACAAACGCATCGTGCGTTCCATCT
The DNA here is from genome assembly GCA_947447405.1 of Comamonadaceae bacterium. Taxonomy (GTDB): domain Bacteria; phylum Pseudomonadota; class Gammaproteobacteria; order Burkholderiales; family Burkholderiaceae_C; genus Limnohabitans. The sequence goes on from CANFKQ010000012.1 coordinate 7,942, forward strand.
CCAAGTACGGTATTGCCGACATCACCATCGATTTTGACGAAGGCGTGGATTTGTACTGGGCACGCCAGCAAGTGTCTGAGCGTTTGGGGGCGGTCATGCGCGATTTACCCGCCAGCGTGAGCGGGGGCTTGGCCCCCATCACCACGCCGCTGAGCGAGGTGTACATGTTCACGCTCGAAGGCGAGAACTTTGGCTTGGCCGAAAAACGTCGCGTGCTCGACTGGGTGATTCGTCCTGAGTTGCGCACCATTGCTGGTGTGGCAGAAGTCAACTCCCTTGGCGGCGAAGTGCAAACCTTTGAGGTCATTCCCAATACCGCCAAGATGGCGGCGATGGGCGTGAGCATGACCGACTTGCGTCAAGCCTTACTCGCTAACAACAGCAACGACGGCGCAGGCCGTTTGACCGCTGGTGAAGAAGCGTTGGTGGTGCGTGTGGAAGGTGCGGTGAAAACGCTGGACGATTTGCGTGCTGTGCGTTTGAGTACGACGCGTAACGCCAAGGTGCAGCTCGACGATGTGGCCACAGTCACCCACGGTGCACTCACACGCTACGGCGCAGTCACACACGACGGGCAAGGCGAAGCGGTGGAGGGCTTGGTGCTCGGCATGCGCGGCGTGAACGCTCGCCAATTGGTGAACGCAGTCGACGCCAAGTTGGCAGAGATAGCGCCGCGTTTGCCCAAAGGCATGACGGTGAAAACCTTTTACAACCGAGGCGAGTTGGTCACGCGTGCGGCAGATACGGTGATTCACGCTTTGATTGAAGCCGCCGTGCTGGTGTGCATCACCTTGTATGTGTTTTTGGGTGGCATGCGTGCCGCGGTGGTCGTGGCGGTGGCTTTGCCTTTGTCATTGCTGAGCACCTTCATGCTCATGCGTTTTTTTGGTTTGACAGCCAACTTGATGAGCTTGGGCGGCTTGGCCATTGCATTGGGCATGTTGGTGGATGCGGCCGTGGTAGTGGTGGAAAACATCGAAACCGCGTTTGCGTCGCACGCAGCAGGTCACGCCTTGTCGAAGACCGAAATTTTGTTGAGCGCGGTGCGTCAAGTGGTCAAGCCTGTGGCATCGGGCGTGCTCATCATTTGCGTGGTGTTCTTGCCATTGCTCAGCCTTGAGGGGCTAGAGGGCAAGCTGTTTGCGCCTGTGGCTGTGACCATCATCATGGCGCTGGCATCGTCGCTGCTGTTGGCGTTCAGTGTGATTCCTGCCTTGGCATCGATGGTACTGAAAGAAGAGGGCGCGCACGAGCCTTTGGTGATGCAAAAAATTCATGCGGGGTATCTGCGTTTGCGTGAACGCGTGTGGGCCAAGCCGCAGTGGTTGTATGGCGTGTCTCTTGCCTCGTTGGTCGTGGCCGCCGTGCTGTACAGTTTCATTGGCAAAACCTTCATGCCCACCTTGGACGAAGGCGACATCTTGGTTCAGCTGCAAAAGCTGCCTTCGATTTCCCTGGAGGCTTCGCTTGAGATTGACACCCGCGTGCAACAAGCTATTTTGGAAAACGTGCCCGAGGTCAAATCCATCGTCGCGCGTGCAGGCTCTGACGAGTTGGGGCTAGACCCCATGGGCCTGAACGAAACCGACACCTTCTTGGTGCTCAAGCCTAAAAGCGAATGGCGCGGCAACAAAGACGACATCGTCGATGCGCTGCGCTTGGTGTTGGATGGTTTTCCGGGCTTGGTCTATGGCTTCACGCAGCCCATTGAGATGCGCGTATCTGAAATGCTCACAGGCACACGCGGCGATGTGGCCATTAAAATTTTTGGCACAGACCTGGGCCGCTTGAACGACGCTGCTCACCAGATTGCCGATGCCGTGCGTACCATCCCCGGGGCCGCCGAGGTAATTGCGCCCAAGGCCGAGGGCTTGCAATACGTCTCGGTGCGTTTGAATCGCACCATCATGGGCCAAGCGGGCTTCAGTGTTGAGGCCTTGCAGCAAGCCTTGAAAAACCAAGTCGAAGGCGAATCACTTGGCTACGTGTTGCAAGACGGGGTGCGCATGCCGCTTACCTTGCGTGGCAATGAGGCCACACGCCAGAGCCCAGAAGCTTTTAAAAACTTGCAGCTCGCTGCGCCGGATGGCCGCGTGTGGGCGGCCAGTGCCTTGGCTGACATTCGCTTGGTCGATGGCCCCATCCGTGTGGATCACGAGCAAAGCGCGCGCTTCGCCAGCATTCAGGTCTCTGTCGATGGGCGTGATTTAACAGGCTTTGTGGGCGACGCTCAAAAAGCCGTGGCAGCTTTAAAGCTGCCAAGTGATGTGCGCATTGTGTGGGGTGGTCAGTTTGAAAATCAGCAACGCGCGGCGGCTCGTTTGGGCTTAGTCATTCCCGCGGCCATGGTGCTCATCTTCACCATCTTGGTCTTCACCTTTGGCTCGGCTATTCAAGCAGGCATCATCTTTTTGAATATTCCCTTTGCTTTGGTGGGCGGTGTTGTGGCTTTGGCGATTTCGGGGGAGTATTTGTCCGTGCCAGCATCGGTGGGGTTCATCGCGTTGCTGGGGATTGCCGTGCTCAATGGCGTGGTGATGGTGACGCATTTCAACGAACGTTTGCTCGATGGTGAGGCGATCGATGTGGTGGTGCGCTTAGGCACTGAGCGCCGCTTGCGCCCTGTATTGATGACGGCGGTCATCACCGCGCTGGGCATGATTCCGCTGCTGTTTGCGACTGGCCCTGGTTCAGAAATCCAAAGGCCCTTGGCCATTGTGGTGACGGGCGGGTTGCTCAGCTCTACTTTGTTGACCTTGTTGCTGTTGCCCAAATTGTTTGAACGCTTTGGTGGGCTAGACAGCGTGCCGTGGCATGCAGTGATGCGCTTCTTGCCTTGGAGGAAATCATGAAATCTGTCGTGAAATCTTTTGTCTTGACCGCTGCTATTGCTTGCACGGGTCTGTTGATGCTAGGCGGTGCGCATGCACAGCAGCCTGCCGTGTCAGCCGCAGTTGCATCGACTGCTGCGCCAGCAGCCTCATCGCCGTTTGCGACATCACACCTCTTTCCTTATCTCCCAGCCGAAACTGTGGTTAAAGACGTCTTACTCAGCAGTCCCTTGATGCAAGCCGCGCGTGCCAAAAAAGAAGCAGGTACAGCGCGCGCCAAAGGCATTGACGCAGGCACCGCAGAGTTCATCTTGCGCAGCACTTCGCAACGTCGCCATGAGGTGGCCGCTGGCACACAGTTGCACGAGTCGATGGTTAGCATTGAGCGCCCTGTGCGCTTTTGGGGCAAGAGCGGTATGGATCACAATCTCGCCACGCAAACCCAAGCCTTTGCCGATATCGAATACGCCGATGCCATGCACGAAGGCGCACGCGAGTTGATGCGTTTTTGGTTTGCATACCTGCGTGCCTTAGCCGACCAAAAAAATGCGGTGACCACCTTTGACTTGGCGGCCAGAATGCAGCGCCTCACACAGAGTCAACTCAAGCAAGGTGAAATTTCCCAGCTCGACGCAGAGCTGGCCCATGCTGAATTTGAACGCATCACGGCGGCACGTTCGGTAGCCGATGCGCAGTTGGCCTCCAGTGCCTCTGCCTTCACGCGCCGCTATGCGGGCATGGTGTTGCCCACGCACATGCCTGTGGCCTTGGGGTTAGATGCATCGCGTAACTTACCCCCGTTGACTGAAACCATGGACTTCATGCGTCAAGAGTTCTTAGACAAAAACCACGAGCTCAACATGATGCGCGTGGACGCACAACGCTTGCGCTTAGCCGCTGACCGCGCCTCCCGTGACCGCTTGCCTGACCCTACGGTCGGCGTATTCAGCGGCCGCGAGCGAGCAGGGGCCGAAACCATCTCGGGTGTGATGTTCTCGATGCCGTTTCCCGGCGCATCTCGCTTTCATCACGCGACTGCGCTGGTGGCCGATGCGCAAGCCGCCAGCGATAAAGTGCTGCTGGCCGAGCAGCAACTGGGGGCCATGTTTGAGAGCATGTTTATTCAGTTTCAACACAAGCGCACAGCGGCTGACAACTTGAAATCGGCGGCTCAGCGTCAAGCCTTGGCCGCAGCTCAATCAGTTAAGGCCTACACCTTAGGCGAGGGCAGTTTGTCGGATGTGTTGCTGATTGCACGCCTGGCAAGTGACAACCTCAATGCTGCTGAGCGCATGCAACTTGAGGTGGTGGAGTTGCTGGCTTTGATTCGCCTCGATCTGCATCAGATTTGGGATTTTGACGAATAAGCCGTTTAGGCGAGTTCAGCAATCAACTCAATTTCCACGCAAGCTCCCAAAGGCAATTGCGCCACGCCAAACGCACTGCGTGCGTGCGCGCCTTTGTCACCAAAGACTTGGCCAATCAGTTCGCTGCAGCCGTTGGTGACCAAGTGGTGTTCTGTGTAGTCGGGGGTGGAGTTGACCAAGCTCATCACTTTGACGATGCGTTTGACTTTGTTCAAGTCACCCACCGCAGCGTGCAGTGTTCCCAATAAATCGACAGCCACTGCGCGTGCGGCTTGTGCGCCTTCGGCGGTTTGCATGGTCTTGCCCAGTTGGCCGCTCCACACCTTACCGTCTTGTTTGGCGATGTGGCCGCTCAAAAACACCAAGTTACCTGTTTGTACAAACGGCACATAGGCCGCAGCGGGCACAGCTACAGGGGGCAGGGTGATGTTCAGGGCTTGGAGTTTGTCGTAAACGCTCATGTGGGATTCCTTGTTTGAATCCAATGATTTTAAGAGTGCTAGGTCACCAACTCAGAAGCTGGCTGCACCGTTACACCTACTTCCAATGTGTGGCTAGCGCCGCCATGAATCACACCACGCACGGGCGACACATCGGCATAGTCGCGGCCAATGGCCAACGTGACATAGTCGATGCCAGGTGAGCTTAAGCCCCATCGGTTATTGGTGGGGTCGAGATCAAACCATTGGCCGTGGGTGGCGAGTGCACCGGTCTTGGCTGTTTCGGCTGCATCATCTAAGTCGTTGGGCACATAGACCGACACCCATGCATGCGAGGCGTCACTGCCCACCAAACGGGTTTGACCTTCCGCAACTTCGGTCACCAAATAGCCGCTCACATAGCGTGCGGCCAAACCCTGTGTGCGCAAGCAGCCAATGAGGATGTGTGCAAAGTCTTGGCACACGCCTTTGCGGCTTTTGAGGGCTTCAAGCGCAGGCGTGTTGATGTCGGTGCTAGCAGTCTCGTAGGTGAACTCTTGGTGAATGCGTGTCATCAAATCGCACGCAGCCGCCAACAAGGGGCGTGCGGGTGGGAAGCTGGCACGCGCGTATTCGGCAAAGTCGGGGTGTGGCTGCACATAGGGCGAGGCAAACACGTATTCGGTGGCCGCGTCCCAAGCAGCGCCCGAGTGGTAAACAAAGTGCGCGCGCACGTTTTCCCATGCGGGTGTGGCTTGCGCCCGTTCGGGCGGGTAGGGGATGAAGTGGGTTTCTACCGTGCTCTTGGCCGTGATGCTGAGTGTGTCGTGCACCACTGGTAACGAGAAGAACGTACGGTTGTTGCCAAACACATCCACGTGCGTGCTAGTCGCCGCAGGTGTGGGTGTGATGTGCAACTCGGCGTGTTGCACCGTTTGTGCGGCATCGCTGCGCGGCAGCAAATGCGCCATGTGCTGCGCGGTGTTGACTTGCGGCACGTAGTGGTACGTGGTGGTGTGGGTGATGTACAGCAACATCGTTTAGGCCCCCACGCTGTCGGCGTCGTCGGTGTGACTGAAGTAGTGGGCCGTGATGGCGTCCGACACTTGCCACGCGGCTTGCATGCACTCGGTGAGGCAGGCGCGCAAATTGGGATGGTGGCCCGCCTCGTTGGAGATGCAGAGCTGCTCTAAATCGGTTTGCTTCAAGTCGGGTACCAAGCGGGCCAGCGCATCTGGCTCGCCCATCGGCGTTTTAGCCAGCTTAGACAAACGCCCACGCAGCGTGCGTGCCACCCACGCGAGCGAGCGTGGGTTGTCGTTGTCTTGCACCAGCAGCTCAATGAGTGGGGCCAGTTCGCGGCTTTGTTGGTACTGCGCTTGAAAGGTAATGGTGCTGTCAAACAAAGACAACAGCGCTGCGAAGTGCGAGCTGTTTTCGTCTGCACTGTGTGCTTCATCAGCTGCACCTTCAAACGCGCCCACTTCTACTGCCAAGTCGAGGGCAGAGGACAAAAATCCCAAACGTTCCACATGGCGCCCGATGCTCAGCAGTTGCCAGCCGTCGTCGCGCGTCATTCGGTCGGTTTGTGCGCCTGTGATGGCAGCGAGAGCCGAGCTGGCAGCATCCAGTGCTTGCATGGCTTGCACCGCAGAAAAGGCATGTGACGAACCTGCTTGCGCGCAGTCAGCGCTGAATTGGTCCACACAATGCACGATGGCGTTCCAGTGCTCGGGTGACAAGCGTTCACGCAGGGACGAGGCTGCTTGGTGCAAGGCACGCAAGTTGTAGCCCACGCTGGTGCTGTGGTCGTCTTGGTCGAGGCATGCGATGAGCGTGCGTTCAAACACGCGCCGGCGTGCCCCCATGCTGGGTGTGCTGGTGGCTTTGTCTTCGCCAGCGGCATGGGCCGATGGCACCCCCGCAGGCACGAGGCCTTGACGTTGGGTGAGCAACTGCAACCACGCCCACAGGCTGCGAGATGCGGGGTCTTCGCCGTTCAAGGCTTCGATGCACAGTCGAACCAAGCGCACCATGTTTTCGCTGCGTTCGGTGTAGCGGCCGAGCCAATACAGGTTTTCAGCGGCTCGGCTGGTCACCATGCGCTCACGGTGTTTGAAGTTGGAGGCCAAGTTGTACTTGGGCAGCAAGCTGCTGCGATCTACATCGGCTTCGGTTTGCACCCATACATCGGCGCTGCTGCCGCCACGCTGCATTGAGGCAATGGGCGCATTGGGTGCAGCAATACGTGCCAAGCCGCCGGGTAACACGCGCCATGAATCTGAACCATGCCCCACCCCGTTGCGTAAGGCAAACACACGCAGCATGACCGAGCGTTGCACCACGCCTTCGTTGGTGCTTTTCCAAGTGGGCATTTGCGACAACGGTGTATAGGCCTGCAAGGTGTAGCGGTCGGGCTGTCGCGTGATGCGGCCGACCCATTCGTCACGTTGCGCTTGTGTGAGTGTGCGGCCCAGTACCGCCTCAAACGTGCCATGGGTGACAGAGCCCGAGTAGGTGGGCTTGATGGCCATTTGTTCGAGTTGTGGCAGCACCGAGGCCAAGGCTGCACGTTCGCCACACCACCACGAGTCAAGCGCGGGCAGCTGTAGCGCTTCGCCCAGTAGCTGTTCGCTCAAGCCAGGCATGAAGCCCAACAACGCAGGCGACTCTAAAAACGCCGAACCCGGCGCATTGGCCACCACCACGTTGCCCGCGCGCACGGCTTGAAGCAAACCAGGAATGCCCAAGGTGGAGTCAGCGCGCAATTCGAGCGGGTCTAAAAACTCGTCGTCCAAGCGCTTGAGCAGAACATGCACGGGCTCTAAGCCGCGCAGGGTGCGCAGGTACACGCGCTCGTCACGCACGGTCAGGTCATGTCCTTCGACGAGTGTTAGACCGAGATAACGGGCAAGGTACGCGTGCTCGAAATATGTTTCGTTGTATGGCCCTGGTGTGAGCAATGCCACGTGGGCGTTGGCACCTTCGGGGCTGTGCGCCTTAAGCGACTCGACCCACACGCGGTAGGTTGCAGCAAGGCGCTGAATGTTCATAGTCTCAAAGGCTTGTGGGAACTGGCGCGAAATCAACAAACGATTTTCAAGCAAATAGCCCAAGCCCGAAGGCGCTTGCGTGCGTTGCGACACCACGGCCCAGTTGCCATCAGGCCCGCGCGCCAAGTCAAAAGCAGCGATGTGTAAATGCGTGCCGCCCACAGGGGCAACGCCATGCATGGCGCGCAAATAGCCGGGGTGACCTTGCACCAAGGCGGGCGGAATCATGGCTTCGCGAATCAATTGCTGCGGGCCATACACATCGGCCATCACGCGCTCAAGCAAACGTGCGCGTTGCTTCACTCCAACTTCAATTTGTAGCCAACTGTCGGGCGTGATGATGAGGGGGAACAGGTCAAGCGCCCAAGGGCGTTGCGGGCCACCTTGGCTGGCGTACACGTTGTAGGTGATGCCGTTGTCGCGCACTTGGCGCGCGAGGGTTTGGGTGCGACGGTCGAGGTCGTCCAGGCCAGTGCTACCGAGTTGGTCAAAGAAGGTTTGCCATGCGGGGCTTAAATCGGGATCAGCTTCTGGCGCCGGCGCTGTTTCTGGCTGAGCCATTGGCGGCATAGGAGATAGTGCGGCCATGCCATGCATGGGAGCCAGCGGTGCTAACTGTGTAAGTGGCGAGAGCTGCGGTACAGGCGACGCAGCATTTGCGCTGCGCAACGAAGGCCCATGGTCCCCACTTTGCGATTGACTCTGCACCAGCACCGGCGAGCACTTGCCTTGCAGCTCGTCAAAGTGCCCGCTGTCGGCCGGATGCGCAAGACCTTTCACCACGTCCAGCAAACGCGGTGAAGCAACTGTCCCAGAAGGAGATGAGGATGGCTTTTGCACAGTGGGCGCATTGTCTCACCGCCTCGTGGGTGTTGCATGTGGTGCTTACGTACGACGTAAGTCCAAGGTGAAAGGGAATTCCTTGCTGGCAGGGACCCCTACGGTGGCTTGTGGTACTTCTAGTTTGCCAGGCGTGTGGGCCAGCGGAAAGAAGCGCGACAAGCGGCGGCTTTCGGCCTCGTAGGCGTTGACGGGGAAGCTGTCGTAGTTGCGCCCACCCGGATGGGCCACGTGGTACTGACAGCCGCCGACCGAGCGCTTCATCCAGGTGTCCACAATGTCAAAGGTCAGTGGCACATGCACGCCAATGGTGGGGTGCAATGCTGATGAAGGCGCCCATGCGCGGTAGCGCACACCGGCCACGTATTCGCCCACAGTGCCTGTGGGCTGCAAAGGCAAGGGGCGGCCGTTGACGGTGATGGTGTGGCGGCTGGGGTTGAGGCCTGCCACATGAACTTCGATGCGTTCGAGCGACGAGTCCACATAGCGCACCGTGCCGCCGCTTGAGCCTTCTTCGCCCATCACGTGCCAAGGCTCCAAGGCGTTGCGCAGGGTTAGGTTGATGCCCAGTGTTTGCAAGTCACCCACGCGTGGGAAGCGGAATTCAAAGTGCGGGGCAAACCACTCGGGGTCGAACTGAAAGCCGCAGTCGCCTAGTTCAGTCAGCACATCATCAAAATCGGATTTGACGAAATGCGGTAGCAAGAAGCGGTCGTGCAGCTCGGTGCCCCAGCGGGTGGCCGTTGCTTGGTAAGGGGTTTCCCAAAAACGTGCGACCAAGGCACGCAGCAAGAGCTGCTGCACGATGCTCATGCGTTCGTGGGGCGGCATCTCAAAAGCACGTAGTTCGAGCAAGCCCAAACGTCCGGTGGACGAGTCTGGCGAATACAGCTTGTCGATACAAAACTCGCTGCGGTGGGTGTTGCCCGTGACATCAATCAGCAAGTTGCGCAGCGTGCGATCCACGATCCACGGTGGCATGTCATCGCCAAACCTTTCTCGGTTCTTTTGGATTTCGGCCAACGCAATTTCGAGCTCGTAAATTTGGTCGTTGCGCGCTTCGTCCACACGCGGTGCTTGGCTGGTGGGGCCAATGAACATGCCGCTGAACAAATAGCTCAGCGATGGGTGGTTGTGCCAATACAAGATGAGCGAGGCCAACAGTTCTGGCTTGCGCAAGAAAGGGCTGTCCGCCGGTGTGGCGCCCCCCATGACGATGTGGTTGCCGCCGCCTGTGCCAGTGTGGCGTCCATCGGTCATGAACTTCTCGGCAGACAAGCGCGATTCAAACGCGGCCTTGTACAAGAACTCGGTGTGGTCCACGATTTCCAGCCAGTTGTGGGCGGGGTGAATGTTGACCTCAATCACGCCGGGGTCGGGGGTGACTTGCAGTACTTTCAGGCGCACGTCGCGCGGGGGCGGGTAGCCTTCCAACACAATGCGCACGCCCAGTTCTTCGGCGGTGGCTTCGATTGCGCTGAGCAGTTCAAGGTAGTCTTCGAGGTCGCCCAGGGGGGGCATGAAGACGTAAATCAAGCCCTGTGGGTTCTCCATTGCTTTAAGTTCAACCGCAGGACCGTTGGCGCGTGAGGGGTCACGCACCTCCACGCAAATGGCGGTGCGAGTGATCCAATGCGCGGATTGGTCCTTGGCAGGAACTGGGTGTGCGGTGCTGGGCACAAAGCCGTCTTGGCCCATGCCTGTTTGCAGACCTATGGTGCCGCCTTGCGCGATACCGCCGCCCGCCACATGCGTGTTGATGTGGTGGTCGTAATGTGTATGGCGCGCGTGGTGCGAGTACTGCGCACGCAAAGCCGCAGCGTGCGGCAGGGGCTTGCGTTCGGCAAAGTGGTCTTGCTCAATCGCGTAAGGGTAGTCGGCTTGGCTGACCCATGGCAGTGAGTCGAGCGGCAAGCGCAGGCCCATGGGCGAGTCGCCGGGCACGAGGTACATACGTTCGTCACGCAAGAACCAAGGGCCTGTAGTCCAGCGCGGGGCACCCGCCACTTCGCTTGCTTTGAGGGGCAACACATAGCCCACGGTTTTGTCTAGGCCTTGGCCAAACACGCGACGCAGGCGCACACGTTCCATCTCGTCGTCGAGCTTGGCGTCAAACGGGTCCACGTTCACGGGCAAGCGGCGCTCTCGCCACAGGTAGTACCAGGTGTCTTCATAGCCGGGGGTGATGTACTGGTCATCCAGCCCCAGCTTGTGCGCCAGGGTTTGGGTGAAGCGTTGTGCATCCTCGGTGTTGTACTGGCTGGGCACGCGCTCGTCTGCAAACAAATCGGGGTTGTGCCAACAAGGGTGGCCGTCGGTGCGCCAGTAAATGCCCAGTGCCCATCGTGGCAACTGCTCGCCTGGGTACCACTTGCCTTGGCCGAAATGCAAGAAGCCGCCATCGCCATATTCGGCGCGCAGCTTGTGCACCAATTCGGTGGCAAAGCCGCGTTTGGTCGGTCCGAGTGCATCGGTGTTCCATTCTGGTGCGTCACGGTCGTGCACCGTGACGAAGGTGGGCTCACCACCCATGGTCAATCGCACATCGCCTTCCACCAAGCGGCGGTCCACTTCGTCGCCCAAGGCCAGAACTTCCATCCATGCGTCTTCGGTGTAGGGCTTGGTCACGCGCGGCGATTCGAGCACGCGCGTGACGTTCATCTCATGGCCAAACTCCACCTCGGCCTCGTCCACCAAGCCCTCAATCGGGGCAGCGCTGGATGGCTGAGGTGTGCACGCCAGCGGAATGTGGCCTTCGCCAGCCAGAAGGCCTGAAGTCGGGTCAAGGCCAATCCAGCCCGCGCCGGGCAGGTACACCTCGCACCAAGCGTGCAAGTCGGTGAAGTCCACCTCGGTGCCGCTAGGGCCGTCGAGCGACTTCACATCGGGGGCGAGTTGAATCAAATAACCAGACGCAAAACGCGCCGCCAAGCCGCAGTGGCGCAGCAGGTTGACCAGCAGCCAAGCGCTGTCGCGACACGAACCGCTGCGCAGGGTGAGTGTTTCTTCCGGCGTTTGCACGCCTGGCTCCATGCGGATGGTGTACGCAATGTCTTCGTGCAGCTTGCGGTTGATTTCCACCAAAAAGTCGATGGTGCGAATGGGCTCGCGCTTGAGCGCTTTGAAATCAATGCTCTTGAAATAGTGCTTGAAGTTGGGGGTGAAGCGGTTGGTGACTAAATAAGGTGCCAACTCTTGCGCCGAGGTCACGCCGTAGGCAAAGGGGAACTTTTCGGCGTGCGGCTCGAGGAAGAAGTCGAACGGGTTGTACACCGCCATTTCCACCACCAAGTCCACCGTGACTTTGAACTCGGTGGTCTTTTCGTGAAACACCAAGCGGGCTTGGTAGTTGGCGAAGGGGTCTTGTTGCCAGTTAATAAAGTGCTCGGGCTCGACTTTGAGCGAGTACGAAATCACGTTGCTGCGGCAGTGGGGGGCAGGGCGCAGGCGGATGACCTGCGGGCCTAACTCAACCAATCGGTCGTAGCTGTATTGGGTGACGTGGTGGAGTGCGGCATGGATAGACATGTGTTTATCCTAGCAAGACACGCGCCAAGCCTTGTGCGCCAATGCGGTGCGTTTTTGTTGCTTTGCGACGACCTCTTCAACGATGGGTTTGAACGTAACGGCGAAATTCACTTCAAAAGATCACATAAAAACAAGTCTTAATTTAAATAAAAAGTATTTTTAATTGTTTTTAAAAATAAAAAAGTAAAAATAATTAGCGCAATCTAGATGAGGTAAATCTCTCATGCCTAAGCATTTTGCGCATCCCGTAACCCACAGACTTACGCAACAAGCGGCGGTTCTACTGACAGGATTATGTTGGTCGATCAATGCCGCAGCCCAGATCACCCCAGTACAAGAGCGAGAGCTTGGCATTCGTAACCAGCAAGAGTTGCAAAGACAACAGCAACAAGAGCAGCAACAGCGTCAACAACTAGAGCGCGCGCCAGATGTCAGGCTCACAGTCCCAGAAAAAGCGACTTCGCAGACACTGCCCATCGAAACGCCTTGTTTTTTAATTGAACGTCTTCAGCTTCAAAACGACTTGGGCGTACCGCTTCCTGAATTCGATTGGGTGCTTGAGCAACTCACCGCACCCGACGCCCACGTCTCTATCGGGCAATGCGTTGGCGCACAAGGTGTGGCTTGGCTGATTGAGCGAGCTCAGAAAATCTTGGTCGATCGTGGGTTTGTCACCTCACGGATTTTTGCTACGCAACAAGACATGAGCCAAGGCACTTTGGCGCTCACCCTGATTCCGGGGCGCATACGTGCCATTCGACTGGCAGACCCAGTAGACCCTCGCGCTAATTTGAGCAATGCCCTGCCAATGCAAGCGGGCGACATCCTCAACTTGCGTGACATTGAACAAGCCTTAGAAAACCTCAAGCGCGTCCCCACGGCTGAAGCCGACATTCAAATCGAGCCTGCACAAGGTCAAGGTGCTCAATTGGGGGGCAGCGATTTGGTTGTTTCGTACCATCAGCGATTTCCGTTCAGACTTACTGTCAATGCAGATGACAGCGGCACTAAAGCCACAGGTCGATACCAAGGTAGCGTGACAGTTAGTTACGACAACGCCCTTACTCTCAACGACTTGTTCTATGTCACCAATACCAATGGCATGGGTGGTGGTGACAGCGGGCCAAGAGGCACACATGCCAACGCCATCCACTACTCGCTGCCAATTGGCTATTGGACGCTCGGCGCAACTTCAAGTACCAGCAGCCACTACCAAACGGTAGCTGGACTGAGCCAAAGTTACGTTTACCGAGGCACCAGCGAAAACAACGAAATCAAGCTCAACCGTTTGTTGATGCGCGATGGCATACAAAAACTCAATCTGGCAGTTCGTGCTTTCCAGCGCAAGAGCAATAACTACATTGATGACACAGAAGTCAATGTGCAACGCCGTGTGGTGGGCGGCTGGGAGAGCACACTCAATCACAAAGTCTTCATCCAAGACGCAACGCTTGAGAGCAACCTCACCTACAAACGCGGCACAGGTGCATTCGGTTCAATTCCAGCGCCTGAAGAGACTTTCAATGACGGCACTTCGCGTTTTGCATTGGTCACCGCAGATGTCAATTTGGCTGTGCCTTTCAAGGTGGACGCTCAACGCATTCGCTACAACGGCTCTTGGCGTACTCAGAAAAACAGAACACCACTCTTACCGCAAGACCGTTTTGTCATAGGTGGCCGTTACACCGTGCGTGGCTATGACGGTGAATCTGTATTAAGTGCGGAGCGCGGCTGGTTCTGGCGCAACGACCTGAGCTTTGCTTTGGGCGACAGCGGCCAAGAGTTTTATGCATGCTTAGATACGGGGCAAGTGGGTGGCCCCAGCAGTGAACTGCTCGTAGCTACACGACTGACAGGCGCGGTATTGGGTTTGCGCGGTGCAATTCAAAAACTGAATTACGACTTCTTCATTGGCGCACCTGTCAACAAGCCCGACAACTTCAAAACAGCAGGAAGCACCGCAGGTTTTAGCCTGAGTGCGAGTTTTTAAGAGCGCACGATGCAGCACGGAAATTTAATCATTACCGCACCTGCGCTGAATGCGCCTGGACACAGTGAGGCCGAAATATTTGGCTCCATCGTGTGGCTTGCCATGCAGGCAAACAATAAAAACCGATTGCCCTTGCAAGACTTATCGCAGTGGTTGTTACCAGCGCTACGAAGTCAACAGTTCATTCTGGCGAATGAAAACATAGGTGGACAAACACGCCCTGTGGCCTACATGTCATGGGCGAATCTAACGCCTGAAGTTGAAAGCCGCTATGTAGACAACCCCGACGAAGGTTTGAGACCTCAAGAGTGGGCTGGCGGTGATCGCATGTGGGTGATCGACTGGATGACTCCGTTGGGACATAGCCAATCGTTTCGGCGAGCAGTAGGCGCTGCGCTCACTGGATGCTGCGCTAAATCTTTGTATCACCGAGGTGGTGACAGAGGTTTGCGTGTGATGTTTTTTCGAGGTGACCACGTCTCTCTTGAGCAAGAGAAACACTGGTGGAAAGACCGCCCCATATTAGCCCGAAAGGCAACCCAACTCAAAGACGAAGTCAATGGAACTCCGTCTTGAGAGCGCATCGAAACCATAGGTGTGATTGCAACGTGGCAAATGCCACATTTACTTGAAAGACTAAAAATGAAAAACTCTAAACACGCATTGGTTGCACTGTTGGCTGTATTGGCAGCAGGTACTGCTTCTGCCCAATCCATGTCCAACCAAGGCTACTACGGAGAAGTTGGTTATACAGCTTCACACATCAAAAACAACAACAACGGTTTTGCAATTGCACCTAAGTTGGCACGTTTGACAGTAGGTAAAGAGTTAGAGAAGAACTTGGCTGTAGAGGGTACTTACGCGTTTACAGCCTCCAAAGATTCGGGAGTGGTTGGTGGTGTGAAGTACACAGGCAAAGAAAGTTTTTATGGCGCTTATCTCAAACCCAAGCTGGAAGTTGCAAGAGACGTAGAAGTCTTTGCGCGCATCGGTGCATTGCACACTAAATATGAAGATGAGGCTGGCGTACTTTCCAAAACCAAGATGTCCTATGGCATCGGTGTGCAAACTCAATTCACCAAAGATGTCTATGGGCAAGTGGATTACATGAGCTACTACAAACAAGACGGCATGACGGCTAAAGGCTTCACTATCTCTGTTGGTACACGCTTCTAATTTTTAAGTGAGTTTTATCAATGGCAAACGTAATCCATGTTCGTCATTGAATTGATTTTTAGATATTGACAGCAGGGGGTTGACGCCATGAACAAGAATTTATTCCGCATCATTTTTAACAAACGACGTGGGCAGCTCATGGCTGTGGCAGAAACCTCATCTTCTCAGGGCAAGGGCTATATAGGGGAATCTGTTGCCTCAGGCCATTTCGCAATAGTAGAAAACGAAACCGTAGGTATCCGTGCTCTAAGTTTTGCTGTGTTGTGTGCGCTAGGTGCTGTACTTTGGGTATTGCCCACACCCAACGCCCACGCACAAGTGGTGGCTTACCGCAATGCGCCTAGCAATCAACAACCGACTGTTTTGCAAACCGCCAACGGTGTCCCTCAAGTGGACATTCAAACACCCAGTGCCGCAGGTGTGTCACGCAACATCTACAGTCAGTTTGATGTGCAGAGCAATGGCGTCATCCTTAACAACAGCCGCACCAACGTACAAACCCAACAAGGCGGCTGGGTACAAGGTAATCCGTGGTTAGCCACGGGTAATGCCCGTGTCATTCTGAATGAGGTGAATTCATCCAACCCCAGTTACCTGAATGGGTACGTGGAAGTGGCTGGTCAACGCGCAGAGATTGTCATTGCCAACCCTTCTGGCATCAGTGTGAATGGCGGTGGATTCGTCAACACCAGCAAAGCCACGCTCACTACGGGTGCGCCCATCGTCAATGGTGGCAGTTTGGATGGCTACCGTGTGCAGGGCGGCAATATCAGCATCAATGGCAATGGTCTAGATCTCAGCACCACAGATTACTCTGCCATTCTTGCTCGTGCTGTTCAGGTCAATGCAGACATTTGGGCGAATGAACTCAAAGTAGTCACAGGTGCCAATCAGATTGACGCATCCAGTCTTGCTGCCAACACAACCTCTGTCACGACGACCATTGCAGGCACAGGCGCAGTACCCAGTTTTGCATTGGATGTGGCCCAAATTGGGGGCATGTACGCAGGCAAGATTCACCTCATCGGCACCGAGCAAGGCTTGGGCGTTCGCAGTGCGGGGACGATTGGCTCCACAGGTGGTGACTTGGTGTTGCAAAACAATGGATGGTTGACAACGACTGGCACACTCCAAACCAGTGCCAACCTTCAAATCACCACACAAGGCAATATCACCAACAGCGGAACGCTCTACGCGAGCAACGATCAAACACTCAGTGCAACGGGCAGCGTCACCAACAGTGGTGTCATCGCCGCACAAGGCAACACCAGCATTTCAGCCAATAGCCTGATTAGCACCTCAGCAAGCGTTGTGGGTGCAGGCATTAAAACTGATGGTTCATTAGGCAGCAGTGGAAATTTGAATATCACCACAACCCAAAGCCTCACGGCCAATGGTCAAAACCTAGCCGCAGGCAATATCCTGCTGACAGGCAGCAGTGTTGACTTGTCGGGCAGCCAGACCAGTGCCAAAAATCTAGGAATCACAACAGCTGGCAATCTCAACTCCGCAAATGCCACAGTAGTTGCTAGCCTAAACTTGGCTGTATCTTCTGCAGACTTCAATAATGCGGGAGGTACGTTAGCAGCAGGCCAAGCCGCAAATTTGCAAACTAATGCGTTGAACAACGATGCTGGCTTGATAGAAGTAGGCGGCGATTTGGTCATCAACACCCACGGCCAAACATTAACAAATACCAATGCCGCCAACTACACCAGCAACAATGCGGCCCTCAACGGCAAAGGCGGCATTGCAGCTCAAGGCACGACCACGCTCACCACAGGTGACCTTAACAACGATGCAGGCTACCTTGGTAGCAAGGGCGTGCTAACAGCAACGAGTACCAACATCCGTAACCAAAACGGACAAATTCAGGGGTTTGATCATCTCAACCTCATCGCAGGAAACGGCAGCACCACAGGGTTTATCAACAACATAAGCGGCCTCATTCGCAGTGCAGCCACCGCAAGCTTGAATGCGGGTGAAGTCAACAACAGCAGCACCAGCGGAAATAGCCAAGGTATTGAAGTTCAAGATGTCAGCATCGCCACTGCCAATCTCAACAACAACACAGGTGCAATTCGTGCGAACAACAATGTGTCCGTCACCAGTTCAGGCACAGTAGACAACACCTCCGGCCTCATCAGCGCAGGCAACGCGCTGACCTTGCAAGATGCACAGGTTCAAGCCAGTCCAATACTCGCAATTACCAACAAAGATGGCACGCTGATTGCCGATCAAACCCTCACGGTCGCCGCGAGCAGCTTGGGAGGTGATGGCAAAGTACTCTCTAAAAACGATATCAGTGTCACGCTCAATACCGATTTCAGTAACAGTGGGCAAGTCATTGCCAACCACAACGCCACACTCACCACCAGCGGTAACGTGAGCAATAGCGACAAACTGCAAGCAGGCAACACGCTCAACCTCACAGCCAACAACATTGACAACACAGCCACAGGTGAAATCTCGGCCAACACCACCCAAGTCAATGCCAGCAACACTTTGACCAACAGAGGCCTGATAGACGGTGTGGACACGCAAATCAACTCGGGCGCGGTGAACAACATTGGCACAGGTCGAATCTATGGCGACCACCTCAGTATTGCAGCGGTCAGCCTCACCAACGACACCGAAACCATTGGGGGTGTGACCAAAACAGGCACTATTGCAGCGCGTGATCGCCTAGACCTTGGAATCAGTGGCACATTAACCAACCGAGAGCATGCTCTTATTTACAGCGTGGGGGACATGGCCATTGGTGGGGCGTTGGATGCGAATCGCCAAGCAACAGGCTCAGCCAGAACCGTCAACAATAACAGTGCAACGATTGAGGCAGGCCGTAACTTAAGCCTTTCTAGCGCCACAGTTAACAACACCAACGACCACTTTGCTTACGAAATCAGAGTGGCGACCACCGAGTTAGATGTGCGAGAAGATATCAACTCTGACTTATATCGGGTGTTTACACGCACAACTTATTTGCCATATCAAACCGCCAGTGACCCTGCGCAAATTTTGGCTGGCGGCGACATCAACCTGAATTCATCTAACGTTACCAACTATGCCAGTCACATTGTGGCGGGTGGTGCGTTGAATATTGGTTCTTCCACGCTAGCTAATACAGATTTGATGGCCACCAAGAGCATTCGAGATGTTGGAACGACTTACACCTTGGTGCATGTGCCAAGCTCAGGATATTGCGGAAAAATCTCAATCGACTGTGTTCATGCCCATGACGAATGGCAAACAGGTCCTTATGACAGCACTGCCAATAGCACAGTTGCAGTGGCGCAAGTCACTGCATCCAGCAATAGTGGTGCACAGGTGGGCGTGCGCACGCAGGTTGCGGTTTCGGGCAGCACCAGTGGCGCAGGGGCAGCCAATGCGCGCAATGGGGCCGTGTCTCCGACCACACTACCCACAAGTAGTCTGTACAAAAACAACCCATCAATCACTTCTGCGTATTTGATTGAAACGGACACCCGTTTCATTGACCGAAAACTTTGGCTAGGCAGCGACTACATGACGCAGAGCCTAAGCCTTGACCCCACCGTCACCCAAAAACGCTTGGGCGATGGTTTCTATGAACAAAAACTCATTCGCGAACAGGTAGCAGAACTTACGGGTCGCCGCTTCTTGGCCGACTACACCAGTGACGACCAAGAATATAAAGCGCTGATGAATAGCGCCATCACGTTTGCTCAGAAATACAACTTGCGCCCGGGCATTGCCTTGACCGCCCAGCAAGTCGCCCAGCTCACCAGCGACATCGTGTGGTTGGTCGAGCAAACCGTCAGCCTGCCCGATGGCTCTAGCCAAAAAGTGCTTGTCCCGCAGGTGTATGTCAAAGTCCAACCGGGTGACTTGGACGGAAGCGGCGCTTTGCTTGCAGGCAAAGACGTGAACATCAACCTCAGTGGTGATTTGACAAACAGCGGCACCATCGCGGGGCGCAACGTGGTCAGCCTCACAGCTGAAAACGTGAACAACTTAGGCGGGCGTATTGGTGGCAACGATGTGAGCGTGGCAGCACGGCAAGACCTCAACAACATTGGCGGCAGCATCGGTGCAATCAACAGTCTTATTGCAACCGCAGGGCGAGATTTGAATATTCAAACCACCACCCAGAGCACCAACACACAAGTGGGCTCCGCCAACTTTAGCCGCACAGGTGTTGACCGTGTGGCGGGTTTATACGTTTCGGGAGCCAATGGCACATTGGTGGCCAGCGCAGGCAGAGACATGAACATCGTCGCAGGCGTGGTCAGCAACGCGGGCAGCGGTGCAACCAGTCTGAATGCCGACAACAACTTCACCCTTGCGTCTGTCCAAACGGGCGAACAAAACACCATCACGTGGGATGCGGACAACCACTTGAACTACGGCAACACCCAAGCTGTAGGTAGCACCCTTAGTGGCGGTGGCAATGTCAATCTTAAGGCAGGCAATGACCTGACAGCCACAGCTGCCAATGTGCAGGCCACCAAAGCA
>CANFKQ010000013.1 GCA_947447405.1 Comamonadaceae bacterium
AACTGACCAGCGCCAGCGACCCCAAGCTGGCCGTGGGCCTGCGCTACGGCTGGCGCAACTGGCTGGCTTTGTTAGACGCACACCGCCCCAGCAAAACAGCGCCAGCTGCGCCGTGCAGCGATGCACAAGCGGTGGCGTTGCTCAAAGCCTTCACCGAGTTTTGTGTGTTGTGCGCGGTGCGCGAAGGCCCGCTGGGTGTGGTGCAGCTCAACGCGCACGTCGAGCACGCACTAGGCTTGGGCCAAAGCCTTTGGTACGCCGGCCGCCCCGTGATGGTGACGCGCAACGACTACGCGCTAGAGCTGATGAACGGCGACATTGGTCTGTGCCTACCGGGGCCTGATGGTGTGTTGCGCGTGGCCTTTCCTGCCGTGAATGGTGGTGTGCGTTGGGTCATGCCCTCGCGCCTTGACAGTGTGGAAACCGTATTTGCCATGACGGTGCACAAATCGCAGGGCTCAGAGTTTGCACATGTGTTGCTGGTCATCCCAGCACTTGAGTCGCCCGTGCTCACACGCGAGCTGGTGTACACCGGCCTCACCCGTGCACGCCAGCGCCTGACGCTGTGGGCCCCTCAACTGGGCGTGCTGTGGAATGGCTGTGCACGGCGCGTGTTGCGTAGCGGTGGTTTGGGCGACTGAAAAACAGCGTCAGTCGCACCTGGCAAGTAGTGCCTCAGACTTGTTCACAATAGAGGCATGCCTACGAATCAATACCTCGTCCAACTCGAACAGTTGGCTGTGCCACTGGCCATCGCGGCCGTGATTTTTGTGTTCTCGCTCATCAGCTTCGGCGTATGGGCTTCGCGCATTCGCCGCGTGCGTGCCGAGGTGGTGGGGCTCGATGCCCGCCTAGGCGCACACAAGGGCAGCAGCCGTGAAGCACTGGCTTTGGCTGAGACCAAAACCACCGACGACGAGCTGAAATTTTTGCTGCGCGAAACCGAGGCGGGCCTGATTGACCTGCCCATGCAACATGGTGTGAGCCAAGGCCCACGCAGTAGCTATAGCTTTCGCAGCCATGCAGACACATGGACGGTGCGCAGCGTGCTCGGTGGCCGCATGAACTTGGCCTTGTTCGAGACCATGCCTAATTTGCTGATTGGTTTTGGCTTGATGTGTACCTTCATCTTCTTGGCCGTGGCTTTGCAACAAGCGGGCTTGGCGCTCAATGCGCTGGATGTGTCGGCGCGACAACAAGACCAAGCTTTGCAATCGCTGATCGCGACGGCAGGCGGCAAGTTCATCACCTCTATCGCGGGCTTGTTGTGTTCGCTGGTGTGGAATTGGCGCGCCAAAGTGGCGTTGGAAAACTTGCAGTCCAGCATCGACACGTTGTGCCACACGCTGCGTAGCAAAGTGCCCGACAACGCAGCCGAAGCCAGTGTGCGCATGCAGCTGGCTTTGTTCCAAGACATCTTGGACGAGAACCGTTCACAGGTGAGCCAACTGCGCCGCTTTGAAGGCGACTTTGCCAACGCGATTGGCGACGCCCTCTCACGCAATATGCAGCCCGCTTTTGACAAACTGGCCCAACTGGCCGACAGCATTCAAACCTCGAGCCAAAGCTTTGGCAATGCCGGCAGCCAAGCGGCGGTCGAGCTGAGCAAAGCAGGCGAGATCTTGACACAAGGCATCTCAACTGGCCTCGCTTCGTTTGGCGATGCAGTGGGCACTTTGGCGCAAACCATTCAAAACACCCGCACCACCATCACCGAGCTGGATGCGTCACTCGCCCGCGCCAGCGCCATGGGCCAAACCGGCACGCAACAACTCGAAACCCTGCTGGGTACCTTGGGCCAAACCGTGCAAACGGTGCAAGGCGCGATGTCGGGCTTGCAAGGCACAGTCGAGCGCATTGACCAAACGGCTGAGAAGTTCAAAGACAGCGCCAACGCCATCGAGGGTGCGGTGGGCTTGCAGCGCGCAGCGGCCACCGACTTTAAAGAAGCCTTGATTCCGATGAACCAAGCCTTGGGCCAAACGGTGGACACGCTCAAACAAAGCGCGGTGTCTGCCGAAGAAGCGTTGGGCCACGTACGCTCGCATTTGCAAGACGCACAAAAAGCCCTCACCGGCACGGTGGATGCCCTCACCCATGGCGTGTCGGGCTACAGCACACAAATTTCCGACCTGCACACCAAGATGGACCAACACTTGGCCAGCGCGGTGAACCAACTCAGCGGCAGCATCACCAACCTTGAAGAAGTGTTGGACGAGTTCATCGACGCGTTGCCACCCAAGGCTTAAAACCGCGTGTAAAACATGTTCATCAAAACACGCCGCAACACCGCAGCCACCCACGAGCAGGTGGAAGAGTCCGGTTACATGGCTTCGGCCAGTGACTTGATGATTGGCCTGCTGTTCATCTTCATCGTGATGGTGATGGTGCTGCTCTCACGCAAGCCCGAACAGCCGCCCGAGCCCCCTGCCGACCCTCTGGCCACCGTGGTGCACACCATTGGCACCAAGTTGCAAAACGCGGGTGTGCCCGTGACGATCAACCAAGTGTCGGGCGTCATCAGCTTGCCTGCCGACACCTTGTTTGCGCGGGGTAGTGCAGAACTCGAAGGCTTGGGCGTGCGCACACTGCGCCAGTCGGCTGAGCAACTGCAACAAGTGCTGCCTTGCTACATCTATTCGCAACGCCGCCATTTGCCTGCTGACTGCCCACCCAACCCACAGCAGGTGGAGATTGAAACCATTCTGATTGAAGGCCATACTGATTCTGTACCGCTGCACCGTGGCGACTACAACAACTGGCATTTGGGCCTAGACCGCGCACGCGCTGTGTACAAAGTACTGGGCTCTGAAGGCATGCAAAGCTACCGCAACGAGCGTGAGCAGCCGGTGTTTGGCATCAGCTCTTATGCCGACGAGCGCCCCAGCAGCAAAGACAACGACACACAAAACCGCCGTGTGGAGCTGCGCTTTGTGCTGGCATTTCAGCCCACAGAGACGGGGGCAACCAAAGGCCCCAGCAGCACCTTGAAGAAGATGCAAGACACGGTGCGCTAATCAATAACTATGCAAGAGTTCTTCGCCCCCCTGCCGCAAGACTTTGACCAGCTAGCCCATGCTGCGCGCACCAAGCGCGGCGGTGGCTTTGGCAAAGACCCCGACTTGCGCACCGTGGGCGAACGCACCTACAGCGCATTTGAGCGGGTGCAGTTTGCGCCCAACAGCCCCACGCCACGCCAGCGCGATTGGCGACACATTCCCTACGCGCTGTGGCTAGACGCCGAACGCGGCCTGCACACCCACACACCGCTGACCGACCGCTACTTTGAAGTGGCCCTGCCCGAAGCGCTGAACGCGCGCCGTCCACTCAAGTGGGGCCGTGGTTTGCTGCACACCTATTTGCAGGGCTTCAACCCCGAGAACCCCGTGTTCTTGAAGTTGGCTCACACCGCACGCGCGTTCTTTTTAGACCCACGCGTGTTGGCCTCGTTGTCAGAGACTGAAGCCAATGGCTTAGAGCGCCTCATCAGCACCCTCGATGTGCTGGACCCACTCAACGGCCCTGTGCATGTGGCCAATGACATTTTGGGCATGCCTGCCGACAAAACACTGGCTCAGTGGCAAGAGCGCCATGCGCTGACCCAAGGCTTTTGGCTGAACAGCTTTTGCAAGCAAGCGTTTTTAGAAGCCTTGCAAGCGCCAGAAGAAGTGCGCAGCACCATTGGCTACGTGAAGCGCATGTGCGAATGGGCCATGCACGACATGGGCAAACCCACGCAGCGCCTGCGGTACCCGCTGTGCCGGGACGAGTTTGCCTACAGCCTGCTCTCGCCTTGGTTTGAGCGCAACCCGCCGCAAGACATCAAGAACGCGCTGCTGTCAGAGCTGCTGCGCACCTTGGGCGACCCGCGCCACAACCACGCGGGCTGGCTGGGCGTACGCCGCGAAGCCATTGAGACTGCCAGCCGCTGGCTGACCAGCCGCACGATGGATGCATTTTTTGAAATCTTGCGTCACACCCAAGACGACATTGGCCCCTACCGCCGCCGTTTTTGGGAAGCCTATTTCCACGCGGGCCATATTTTGGAAGCATGGATTGCATTGGGCGAGCAAGCGGTGCAAGAACTGCAAAAAATCGACCCCACAGGTGAACTGAGCTACGCCAAGATCTTGGGCAAGATCGCGCCTAACCAATGTGTGCTGATGCTGCGCATGGGCAACCTCTTGTTTTGCGACTGGAGCCACCAAGGCCGTTTGCGGGCTATCTCAAGCACCGCCAAGCAAGCGCCCAAGCTTTACCAAACTGAGTACGAACTCTTTCAGCTGCGCTTTCCCACCACCTTGGACTTCAACGATGGGCAATTGGACGACCCAGGGCTGCTGCACTACGAGTCCGCACTGGGCGGCTGGCAAGACACAGCACGGCACTTTATCGGCCAACACCTGGGTATTCACCTAGAGCTCACTGACCTCATGCCCAGCGAATCTGACACGAACTAGGGCTACATTGACTTAAGGCAAATGCAAGGGTTTGTCAGCCCCGAATAAGTCAGACCCTTGTAAGAGCCCCACCTCACAGTCACGGGGTTTTGACAGATACCGCCAAATAAGAGGAGACCGGTTCATGAGCGACATCACCATTCACCAGCCATCAGCTGAGTTCGTCAAGCAAGCCAACGTATCCGGCATGGCCGCTTACGAAGCCTTGTGCAAAAAAGCTGAGACTGATTACGAAGGCTTCTGGGCCGAGCAAGCACGCGAACTGCTGAGCTGGAAGACCCCCTTCACCAAAGTGCTCGACGAAAGCAACGCACCTTTCTTCAAGTGGTTCGAAGACGGCACATTGAACGCCTCTTACAACTGCTTGGACCGCAACATCGAAAAAGGCTTGGGCGACAAGACCGCCATCATTTTCGAAGCCGATGGTGGCGAAGTCACCAAAGCCACTTACAGCCAATTGCTGGCTAAGACTTGCCAATACGCCAACGCCCTGAAATCAGTCGGCGTGAAAAAAGGCGACCGCGTGATGATCTACATCTCCATGTCGATCGAAGGTGTTGCAGCGATGCAAGCTTGCGCCCGTATCGGCGCGACCCACTCTGTCGTGTTCGGCGGTTTCTCTGCCCAATCTTTGCGTGACCGCATTGAAGACACAGGCGCAGTGGCCATCATCACCGCTGACCAACAAGTGCGCGGTGGCAAACACCTACCTTTGAAAGCCATCGTGGACGAAGCCATGACTTTGGGTGGCTGCGACTCTGTGAAAAACGTGTTGGTCGTCAAGCGCACTGGCGGCGACATCAGCATGGTGGCTGGCCGTGACCAATGGTTGGGCGAATTGGCAGACAAACAAGCCACCACCTGCGAACCCGAATGGGTGGGCGCTGAGCATCCCCTGTTCTTGCTCTACACCTCGGGCTCGACTGGCAAGCCAAAAGGCGTGCAACACAGCACCGGCGGCTACTTGCTGCATGCAGCCCTGACCACCAAGTGGACGTTTGACTTGAAAGCCAACGACGTGTTCTGGTGTACCGCCGACATCGGTTGGGTCACAGGCCACACGTACATCACCTACGGCCCCTTGGCTTTGGGCGGCACTGAAATTGTGTTCGAAGGCGTGCCTACTTACCCAGACGCGGGCCGCTTCTGGAAGATGATCCAAGACCACAAAGTCTCAATCTTCTACACAGCGCCAACCGCCATCCGTTCACTCATCAAAGCAGCTGAAGCCAACGATGCCGTGCATCCAAAGAGCTACGACTTGTCTAGCCTGCGTTTGTTGGGTTCAGTGGGCGAGCCCATCAACCCAGCAGCATGGGAGTGGTACTACAAGCACGTGGGCGGCAGCCGTTGCCCCATCGTGGACACCTTCTGGCAAACAGAAACCGGTGGCCACATGATCACGCCTCTGCCTGGCGTGACACCCATGGTTCCCGGCTCTTGCACCTTGCCCTTCCCTGGCATCCAAGCTGCGGTCGTGGACGAAGCTGGCCACGACATGCCTAACGGCCAAGGCGGCATCTTGGTGGTGAAGCGTCCATGGCCTTCGATGATTCGTACCATCTGGGGTGACCCAGACCGTTTTGTGAAGAGCTACTACCCAGAAGAATTCAAGGGCAAGTACTACTTGGCTGGCGACGGCGCGATCCGTGACGAGAAAACGGGTTACTTCACCATCACTGGCCGTATCGACGACGTGTTGAACGTGTCTGGCCACCGCATGGGCACGATGGAAATCGAGTCTGCCTTGGTGAGCTGCACCGAGTTGGTGGCTGAAGCTGCTGTGGTGGGTCGTCCTGACGACACCACGGGCGAAGCCATCTGCGCGTTCGTGGTGTTGAAGCGTTCACGCCCCGTGGGCGACGAAGCCAAAGCGATTGCCAAAATCTTGCGCGACCACGTGGGCAAAGAAATTGGTCCTATCGCCAAGCCAAAAGACATCCGCTTCGGTGACAACTTGCCCAAGACTCGCTCTGGCAAGATCATGCGCCGCTTGCTGCGTAGCTTGGCCAAGAACGAGGCGATCACACAAGACACCTCGACCTTGGAAAACCCAGCGATTCTGGACCAGCTGACAGACAACCACTGATCAAGCACCAAGCAATAAAAAACCCGCCAGCTGGCGGGTTTTTTATTGAGATCAATCTTGATCAAGCCAGTGGCAAATGGGCGCCCACTGCTCTAAATCTTTTTGCACTTTCGATGGCGTGATGTCAAACATCGACAAACCGTGCGCGGCCATGTGCAAGTAGTACTGGGTATCTCGCAGATAGCTCAGTACAGGCACTTGCAATGACTCGATGAACTTTCGCAAGTTGCCCGCAGAGATGGTGCGTGTGTCCACACGGTTACCCACCACGCCGACTTGGGTGGGCAACTTGGCGGTGATTTGCACCAACTGATTCAAAAATTCGTTGGTCGCTTGCATGTCAAACACGCTGGGCATCACCGGCACGATGACTTTATCGGCCCGC
The DNA here is from genome assembly GCA_947447405.1 of Comamonadaceae bacterium. Lineage (GTDB taxonomy): Bacteria > Pseudomonadota > Gammaproteobacteria > Burkholderiales > Burkholderiaceae_C > Limnohabitans. The sequence continues at coordinate 6,935 of CANFKQ010000013.1, forward strand.
TCAATGACTTCTTGCAAACGCCAGCCGCTGATGCCGCCCGGTGTGTCAATCACCACATGCGTGGTACCGCGTGGCGGCTTAGCGGTGAGCACCAAATCGGGCTGGTATTCCCAAGTGGCGATGTTCGGCAAAGTGTCTGGCCGCTGACTGAGCCAAAACTTAGAAGACTGCTGCGTGTCAGCATCGCCCAACATAACTTGATGGCCTTGCGACGCAAAATAACCTGCAATATTGGTGGACAGGGTGGACTTCCCTGCTCCGCCCTTCGGATTGGCAACAACAACGACTTTCATAACTGTTTATTTTCATCTGATAAATATCTTGCTGTACGCCAAATGGCGTATTTATTTAAAGAAATTGACAATATCAATATAAACTTATCTCCATTCACGATTCAGAAAGACAAGCTTATGAGCGAAGGCACCAAAGACAAAAGCATTTTCATTGGCACCGGTGTGGTGTTCAAAGGCTCAATCAATGCACCCAACCAAGCCATCATTTCCGGCACGGTGGAAGGTGACTTGGTTGCCAAAGATGTGCTCATTGGCGCGGCAGGCGTGGTGACAGGTACGACCGAAGCTGACTTCATTGACGTCAAAGGCGAGTTGAACCAGTCCATCACGAGCAAAAGCGTGCTCATCATCCGCAACACAGGCAAGGTCACGGGCGATGTAACTTATGGTGAAATTGAAATCGAACGTGGCGGCAAAATTAAAGGCAGCATGAAGCAGGTCTAAAGGACCAGCGTCAGCCTTTGCCCTATGCGCAAAGGCTGTGCTGCTTTACATGGGCTGCATACAGCGTGACATGCAGCCAGCCTAAAATCAGTGAAACTTTCAGAGCACTCTCGTTTGTCTCACTCGCCTTCTTCACACGCGGCCCTTACAACGCCCATCACACCGATGGGGGCTTCGCCCTACGCGGCGCGTCAACGCTCTCCTCGCAAACATTTGACTGGCATTGGGCTGGTTGTGCTGTTACACGCCTTGTTGTTGTGGGCGATCTCGTCTGGCTTGGCTCGCAAAGTGGTGCGCATGACCGAAAACACCGTCGAAGCGGTGTTGATGTCGGAAGCACCACCACCCGCACGTGCAGTGCCGACAACACCGCCGCCCAAAACACCTGCACCACCGCCGCCTGCGCCAACCAGCACAGCCCCGGCCATTACCCAAACGAACACGCCACCTGCGGCTGCGCCCACGGCACCGGCCATTCGCACAGGTGCCATCATTCAGCCTGGCGCGCATTGTGCTAAACCGGATTACCCAAGCGCTTCACGACGCATGGAAGAAGAAGGCACGGTCACTTTGAAATTTTTAATTGGCGCAGACGGCAAGGTCCTACAAGCCGACATTGAAAAAACATCGGGCTTTACACGCTTAGACGACGCCGCACGCAATGCGCTGTCTAAATGTCAGTTCCGCCCCGGCACGGTAGACGGCAAGCCTGAACAAAGCTGGGCCAGCATCAAATACACCTGGCGCTTGGAATAAGCGCCACGCCCGCACACACAAAGTCAGACACAAGGAAACACCCATGTTGCATCACACCTTCACACGCAGCACTGCGACACTGATCACACTGGCTTGGAGCGCCAGCGCCATGGCTGAAGAAGTCGTTGAAAATCCATACGGCCTGTCAGCCCTGTGGGCGCAAGGCGATGTCGTGGCCAAAGCCACCTTGTTGATTTTGGTCATCATGAGCATGGGCAGCTGGTACGTGATCTTCACAAAACTGGCTGAGCAAAGTCGTGTATTGCAGTTCGCCAAAACGGCACAAGACAACTTTTGGAACGCAGGCAATGTGCGCCAAGGTGCCGACGGCTTAGAAGAACACAGCCCATTTCGCTTCATCGCTGAAAAAGGTTTGGAAAGTGCCGGTAAACACACGGGTTTGTTGGGCAACATCAACTTCAACGACTGGGTGACCATGAGCATCCAACGCGCCATGAACAATGTGCAAAGCCGCATGCAAGATGGTTTGGCGGTATTGGCTACCGTAGGCTCGACCGCACCGTTCGTCGGCTTGTTCGGCACCGTCTGGGGCATTTACAACGCGTTGGTGAAGATTGGCATGTCAGGTCAAGCCAGCATCGACAAAGTGGCGGGTCCTGTGGGCGAGTCCCTCATCATGACAGCCATCGGCTTGGCTGTGGCCGTGCCTGCGGTGTTGGGCTACAACTGGCTGGTGCGTCGCAACAAAGTAGCCATGGAAGAAGTGCACGCCTTTGGCGCGGACTTGCATGCTGTCTTGTTGGGTTCAGCGAATTCAGACAACGTGCAAAAGTAAACCATGGCCATGCACCTTGGCCCCAGTGAGGGCGACGACGAGCTGCTAACCACCATCAACACCACGCCGCTGGTGGACGTGATGTTGGTGCTGCTCATCATCTTTCTCATCACCATTCCGGTGGTGACCACATCGGTCAAAGTAGAGCTGCCGCAAGAAGTGCAACAACCACGCGAGACCAAGCCCGACAACATCGTTCTATCGGTCAACGCCCAAGGCCAAGCGTATTTGTATGACGCACCGGTGCGCAGCAATGCAGACCTGATCAAGCAGCTGCAAACCTTGGCCGAGAAAACGCCACAGCCCGAAGTGCAAATTCGAGGTGACGCGAAGACCGACTTTGAGGCTGTAGGCCGCGTGCTGTATGCCGCGCAGGTGGCGGGTTTGAGCAAGGTGAGATTCGTTACTGACCCACAGGGTCAATCTACGGTCTCGCCTCAGGGGAAATAAGCATGGCCATGAATTTGCAACCCCAAGACGAACCTGAAGTGATGATGGACATCAACACCACGCCTCTGATCGACGTGATGTTGGTGCTGCTGATCATGCTCATCATCACCATTCCCGTGCAGCTGCATTCGGTCAACCTCGACATGCCACAAAGTGCCACACCGCAAACCAAAAAACCCAACGTGATTCGCATCGAGGTGGATGCACGCAGCGTGGTCAACTGGAATGGCAAACCCTTGACAGACCGTGCTGCACTTGATGCACTGCTGTTAGAAGCTAAAGCCCAAGAGCCTCAACCCGAGCTGCACATCAAAGCCCAGGCCAAAGCCAAGTACGAAGCTGTAGCTGGTGTGCTGGCCAGTGCGCAACGTCAAGGCCTGACCAAGATTGGCATTGTGGGCACCGAGCAATTCGCTGCGCCTTAACTTCGGGTAAGTACCAAGCCATGGCCCTCGTGTAGCCATGGTGACTGGCATGCCACCAAGCTGTCGATAGGATGCCGCCATCCAATCCATCAGGAGCGTTGCATGGTTCAGTTCACACTCAACGGTCAAACCGTTCGCAGTACCGCGCACAACACCACACCACTTTTGAATGTGCTAGCCCATGATTTACAAATCAATGGCGCGAAGTTTGGATGCGGCAGGGCACAGTGCAGCGCATGTTTGGTGATGGTGGATGGCAATCCCATCAAGTCCTGCATCGCACCGGTTTCAAGTGTTGCCGGACGCAGTGTCATCACACTTGCAGGCATGAAAGAGGGCGACAAACCCAGTCGTCTGCAACAAGCCTTCATTGATGAACAAGCCGCACAATGTGGCTACTGCACGTCGGGAATGATCATTCAAGCGCAAGCCTTGCTCGACCGCAATCCACACCCCACCGATGCCGAGGTGCGTACCGCGCTAGATGGGAATCTGTGCCGATGCGGTGCACACAACCGCATCGTGCGTGCCGTCTTGCGTGCCGCGAAGGAGGCATGATCATGCACAAAAAGCTGCCAACCAACCGCCGCGAATTTTTAAAAACAACGGGCTATCTCTCTCTGGCGTTTGCCATTCCGCTGGACAGCGCTTTGTCACAAGCGACGGATGGCAAACCTCGCTTACCCGGTGATTTACAAAGCAACCGCAAACTGAGTGCGTGGTTGCGCGTGAATGGCAATCAAACGGTCACGCTGCTGGTTGGCAAAGTTGAATTGGGTCAAGGCATCTTGACCGCCGTGACACAAATTTGTGCAGATGAGTTGGACATCGACCTCAAGCGCGTGCAAGTCATTTCAGGTGACACCGCTTTGGTGCCGAATGAAGGCGTGACCGCTGGTTCGTTCTCGATGCCGTACTGCGCCACAGCGGTGCAATACGCCTCGGCAGAAGTCCGCGCCATCTTGCTTGGACTCGCAGCAGAGAAACTGCAGCAACCCGTGACGAGCTTGTCGGTACACGATGGCAAAGTCTCGGCCTCAAACGGCAGCAGCATTGCGTATTGGGATTTGGTGCTTGGTGCTGCGCTAGACCGCGATGCCACAGGCTCGATCAAGCCCAAATCAGCCGACCAACACCGCTACATCGGCCAGCCCGTTCACCGCATCGACTTGACGCCCAAGATGCTCGGTGAAGCACAATTTTTGCAAGAGCATCGACCAGCAGGTATGTTGTTTGGACACATCGTGCGCCCACCCACCTATGTAGCAAAGCTGCTGTCCGTCAACACGGCCAATGTGCAAAAAATGCCGGGCGTGGTGAAAGTGGTGCGCAATGGCAGCTTCTTGGGTGTGATTGCCCAACGCGAAGAACAAGCCCTGGCAGCTGCCAACGCACTGAACGCAGCTGCAAAGTGGGAAGTTGAAAAGAAGCTGCCCACACACGAAGGCATTTTTGAGTGGCTACGTAACACCCCAGCTACCCGCATCATTGACACCAAAGTACAGCCACGTGCAGGGGGTGAAGCACCCGCAAGAACCATCGAAGCAACGTATTACAGGCCATATCACATGCACGCCTCTATCGGTACATCGGCGGCAATTGCCACGATGGGCTCTGATGGCGTGATGCTGATTCAAACGCACAGCCAATCGGTGTTTGAAACGGGCATTGCCATCGCCAAGATGCTAGGACTTGAACCCAGCAAAGTGCGTTGCCAACACATGCAAGGTGCTGGCTGCTATGGACACAACATGGCCGACGACGCTGCCGCCGATGCAGCGCTGCTCGCCATCACGGTGCCGGGCAAACCTGTGCGCCTGCAATACACACGCGAGCAAGAACACAAATGGGAGCCATACGGTTCCGCCATGGTGATTCAAACCAAAGCGGGTGTCGATGCCAACGGCAACGTGCTCGATTGGGACTTGCAAATTTGGTCCACGCCGCATGGCACCCGTCCTGGTGCAGAGCCTGGCAATTTACTTTCAGCGCGTTACTTAGAAAAACCGTTTGCACAACCGGTGCCCACCAACGGTGGCCCACCCAACTATGCGGCAGACCGCAATGGCATAGCTTTGTATGACTTTGCTGGGCACAAGGTGCTGACACACTTCATCACGGACATGCCGGTGCGTGTGTCTTCCACACGCGGTTTAGGAGCCTATGCCAATGTGTTTGCGATTGAGTCCTTCATGGATGAATTGGCTTTGGAGGCTCAGGTTGACCCGCTCACCTATCGCCTGCGTTTTTTGAAGGACGAGCGTGCGCGTGAGGTGTTGCAAAAAGCAGCGGAGAAATTTGGTTGGAACACGTGGAAAAAAATGCCCAACCGAGGTCGCGGCATTGGCTTTGCACGTTACAAAAACATTGCCGGCTACTGTGCGGTGGCCTTGGAGGTCGAAGTCAATCCACGCAACGGACGCATTCGCGTTTTGCGTGCGGTAGCTGCGGTAGACACGGGGCACATCGTCAACCCAGATGGTGTGAGCAATCAAATTGAAGGCGGCTTGATTCAGTCTTTGAGCTGGTCGTTGAAAGAGGAGGTGAAATTCGACGACACGCAAATTTTGTCCACCGACTGGAACAGCTACCCCATCCTCACCTTCTCAGAAATTCCTCCTGTGGATGTGGTGTTGATCAACCGACCTGGCGCCCCCTTCTTGGGTACAGGCGAAGCATCACAAGGCCCAACCAGCGCCGCATTGGCCAACGCTGTGTTTGATGCCACGGGTGTGCGCTTTCGCCGACTGCCCCTCACACCCGAACGTATTAAGCAAGGTTTGGATAAAAAGAGAACCGCATGAAATTACTCAAGACACTGGGGGCACTGACGCTGTGCGTTGGCACCCTGACCTGCATGGCGCAAACCGGTACCGCACGCGACTACCCTAACCATCCCATCAAAATGATCATCCCCTATGCCGCGGGTGGTCCGATGGATTTCATTGGGCGCACCCTCGCCCCGCGCTTGGCACAGAGCTTGGGCCAACCCTTGGTGATTGACAACCGTGCCGGTGCAGGCGGCGCAATTGGCACCGACGTGGTGGCCAAGTCCGCACCCGATGGCTACACGATGCTCAACACTTCGTCCAGCCATGCGAGCTTGCCCGTGGTGTCGCCCAGCTTGCCCTACGACCCCATCAAAGACTTTGCGCCCATCACCTTGGTGGCCAACAGCGTGGGCTTTGTGGTGGCCGCTCGACCTGACCTGCCTGTGAAAAATTTGAAAGAGTTGTTGGCAGATGCCAAAGCCAACCCTGGCAAATACACCTTTGGTTCTGGTGGTGTGGGTAATGTGATGCACTTTGCAGCCGAGTTTTTGTGCACAAGCGCCGATGTGAAGATGACCCACGTGCCCTTCAAAGGTGTAAGCCAATCGCTCAACGATTTAGTGGCGGGTCGCATCGACTTTGTGATTGGTGCACCCACCGCTGTATTGCCATTGATCAAAGCAGGCAAGCTCAAGGCATTAGCCATCACCGCACGCAAACGTTGGAGCGAGTTGCCCGATGTCCCCACCATCGACGAAGCGGGCGTGAAGGGTTTTACCTACACACCTTGGTATGGCTTTTGGTTCCCAGCGGGTGTGCCTGCTGAGCAGGTCACGCGCATGCGTAATGAAGTGAGCAAACTCCTAGAAGATCCAGAGATCAAGCGCGCGTTTGCCGAGCAAGGATTTGCCACCGTGGGTTCAACACCTGCAGAGTTCAGCAAAGTCATCGCCGATGAAATCGCGATGAACAAAAAGTTGGCCACTCGCGTGGACTTCACGCAATAAATTATTCCAACAGGAGACTTCGATGTTTCACACCACCAACGACAGTTCTTGTAACCACTGCGCCCCACGTCGTAGTTTCTTAACCGACTTGCTCACGGCCACTGCAGCCACTGTGCTGCCCTCGTGCGCGACCACATCAAAAGATGCACCAATGCCTGCTGAGGGTAAGCGTGCATTGGTAGACGTTCACCACCATGTGTGGGCCCCTGCATTTTTGAAAGAACTAGAAACACGCAAACTGGCTGAGCCGCCAGCACGCAACTGGTCGCTCAACAAAACGATGGACGACATGGCCAAAGCCGGCGTGACCTACACCCTCACCTCGCCCACCACACCGGCTGCAGGCTTTGGTGACGTGGCCACGATGCGGAGCATGGCCCGCATCAGCAACGAATACGGTGCTCAACTCGCCCGTGACTACCCCAACCAGTTTGGCTTCTTCGCCACGCTACCCATGCTCGATGTCGACGGGGCATTGGCAGAAATTGCCTACAGCTGCGATGTGCTCAAAGCCAACGGCATTGCCATGCTCACCAGCTACAACGGCAAGTGGTTGGGTGACAAAGCATTTGCGCCCATCATGGATGAAATCAACCGCCGCAAACTCATCGTCTACACCCACCCGTCCAACACGCAGTGCTGCAATAACTTGCAAGAGGGTGTTCCGGGCTCGACCATCGAGTTCGCCACAGACACCACGCGCACCATCACCAGCTTGTTGTTCAGTGGCACGGCCACGCGTTGCAAGGACATCAAGTTCATCTTCTCGCATGCAGGCGGCACGATGCCGTTCTTGGTCGAGCGCTTGGTCATGCTGCCCAAGCTCAACGCCAACTTTGGCAAGATCTTGCCCAGCGACCAAGTGTTGCCGACCTTGCGCAGCTTCTATTACGACACGGCGCAAGCCTCGCACCCCGGCGCCTTGCTGTCGCTGCTGAATTTGGTCGATGTGTCGCAAGTGGTGTTTGGCACCGACTTCCCCTACCGCACCTCGCTCGACCACGTGAAAGGTCTCATGGCCATGGGTTTCAGCATGAACGACCTCACCGCCATCGAAAGTCGCAACGCACTGCGCATGTTGGGCCGCACCTCTTAAGTATCTATTCATGTCGACCTCTAATCCCAACCTACCTTCCACCCCCGAGTCCATCTTGCCTTTGGTGATTGAAGCCATGTCGCGCACACCAGATGTACGTCTGCGTGAACTGATGGCATCGCTCACCTCACACTTGCACGCGTTCATTATGGAAACGCAAGTGACTGAGGAAGAGTTCGAGCGTGCTGTGAAATTTTTGATCGACATCGGCCAAGCCACAGGCGAAAAAACCAACGAAGTCATCTTGGCCGCCGATTTACTAGGCGTATCCTCTTTGGTCGCGGTATTGAACAACCCTGCGAATCATCTGCAGCACGACGAGCACGCCGCAGAAGAGTTTGCCTCACACGCCGCTTTGCTCGGCCCGTTCTGGCGTGCGAATGCGCCGTTTTGCCAAGCGGGCGACAGCATTGCGCGCGGCAACACACAGGGCATACCACTTGAGGTGCGCGGCGTCGCCTACGACAAACATGGCAAACCACTGGCCAATGCCACCGTCGATGTGTGGCACGCCTCGCCCGTGGGTCTGTACGAAAACCAAGACGATGCACAAGAAAACATGAACCTGCGCGGTCGTTTCAAAACCGATGCGCAAGGTGCGTACCTCTTCAAAACTGTGCGCCCTGCTGGCTACCCAGTACCGACCAACGGCCCATGCGGCGACTTGTTGCGTGCCCAACTGCGTCACCCCAACCGGCCTGCGCATTTGCATTTCATGGTGTCCACACCTGGACACAAAGTACTCATCACCCAGGTGTTTGCAGATGGCGATGACAACCTCACCAGCGACCCTGTGTTTGGTGTCACCGCTGCGCTGGTCGGCCAGTATGAAGAACGCATAGTCAACGGCCAACGTACAGCCCATCTGACCCATGACTTTCATTTGGTAGATGGCGAGATGACTTTCCCCCACCCACCCATTCCTTGATTCATCTATGACTTCTCACTTTGAACCCACAGACTCCTTGATCGGTCGTGTCGCCGTGATCACTGGTGGCACAGGTGCCATCGGTTTGGCCAGCGCACACCGCCTTGCCAAACTCGGTGCACGCTGTGTGCTGATTTACAACTCCGAATCGCCCGAAGTAGCGGCAGGCAAAGCAGCAGCCTTGCCTGGCTCGGGCCATCTCACCTTCAAAGCCCAAGTCACCGACAGCGCCTCGCTTCAAACCGTGGCAAACCAAGTGGCAGCGCAATGCGGTGTGGTGCACATCTTGGTCAACAGCGCGGGCTACACCAAAGCCGTGCCTGCTAACGACTTAGACGCTTTGAGCGACGACTTGATTGACGACATTTTGAAAGTCAACTTTCGCGGTGTGATCGCCACCATTCGCGCTTTCATGCCACTGCTCAAAAAATCAGAAGACGGGTTAATCGTCAACATCTCGTCCATCGCCGGTTTCACCGGCACAGGCAGCAACTTGGCCTACGTGGCCGCCAAAGCCAGCATTGATGTGGTGGGCGATGCACTGGCCAAAGCCTTTGCACCGCACGTGCGGGTCATCTCGGTGTCACCCGGTGTGGTGGACTCCACCTTTGTGCCAGGCCGTGGTGCTGACTTCAACGAGAAAGTCGCAGCCACGATTCCACTGCGCCGCATTGGCACGGTGGACGACGTGGCCGCCGTGGTCCAAGCCTGCGCCACCACCATGCGCTATGTCACGGGCACACGCATCGTGGTGGACGGCGGTCGTCACCTTTAACCAAAGAATTTGATATGAGCCAAAAAACTTTTTTAACGTGCGCCGTCACAGGCAATATCACCACGCCTGACCAGACTCCACACCTGCCCGTCACGCCCACGCAAATTGCCGACGAATGTTTGGCTGCGGCTGAAGCCGGTGCGGCCGCTGTGCACATCCATGTGCGTGATCCCAAAACGGGCCAGCCTTCGATGGAGTTAGAGCTCTACCGCGAGGTCTTCGACCAAGTGCGTCGCGCCAACCCTGAGCTGATCATCAACCTCACCACCGGTCCCGGTGGTCGCTTCATACCGAGTGTGGAAGACCCACGCGTTGCAGCACCTGGCTCGACCTTGGTGCAGCCCGAGAAACGTGTGGAGCATGTGCGCATACTCAAACCCGATGTGTGCTCGCTGGACCTCAACACCATGAACTCAGGTGGCGATGTGGTGATCAACACCCCGCGCAACGTACGCATCATGGCCAAGATCATGCGTGAAGCAGGCGTCAAACCCGAGCTTGAAATTTTTGACTCGGGTGACATGCATTTGGCACGTGACCTGATTGCAGATGGCACGTTGGACGGTCCCGGCATGTGGACCTTTGTGACGGGTGTGAAGTACGGTTTCTCACCCTCCCCAGAAACCCTGCTCTACGCGCGCAGCTTGCTGCCTGCAGGTGCCATTTGGTCCGCCTTTGGCATTGGCCGATTTGAATTCCCCATCGTTGCGCAAGCTTGGTTTGCAGGCGGTCATGTGCGCGTGGGCATGGAAGACAACATTTATTTGGAAAAAGGCGTGCTTGCCAAAAGCAATGCCGAATTGGTGACCAAAGCCAAACGCATCATCCATGACTTGGGTGGCGAATTGGCCAACCCACGCGAAGCACGCCAGATGCTGAATTTGCCTAGCCGCACCTAATCAAAAACACAGGAACACAGAGAATGTCGATTCAAAAAGAAGTCTTGCACGTCGTACGCGTGAATGCAAAGGCAGCCTCAGCCGATGAACTGGCACCCACGGTTGAAAAACAAGCCCCCCCCGCTTTGCAAAAAGGCGAAGCCCTCGTACGCGTGCGCAGCGCAGGCGTCAACCCCAGCGATGTCAAAGCAGCGCTAGGCATCATGCCGCAAGCGGTTTTCCCACGCACGCCAGGCCGCGACTTTGCAGGTGTGGTGCTGGATGGCCCAAGCGATTGGATTGGCAAAGAAGTGTGGGGCTCGGGTGGCGATGTGGGCATCACCCGCGATGGTTCACACGCGGGTTGGCTGGTGCTGCCAGAAGCTGCCTTGCGTGAAAAGCCAAAAAACTTGAGCTTTGAAGAAGCGGGCTCGGTGGGTGTGCCGTTCATCACTGCTTATGAAGGATTTCGTCGCAGCGGCATGCCGCAACGCGGACAAACCGTCGCCGTGATGGGCGCCAACGGCAAAGTGGGTCAAGCGGCAGTGCAACTCGCTGCACAAGCCGGTGCCAATGTGATTGCCGTGCGACGTGGCGGTGGCGAATGGGATGGTCCTTCCAAAGGTGTGCATAGCATCGACGCCAAAACAGAAGATGTGGCCGAACGCATCCGCGAACTCAGCAACGGCAAAGGCGCAAACATCGTATTCAACACCGTAGGCAGCCCTTACTTTGAAGCCGCCAACAAGGCCATGGCCAAAGGGGCCACGCAAATTTTTATTTCTACCCTCGAGCGCCCTGTGCCGTTCGACATCTTCACGTTTTACCGTGGCATGCACACCTATGTGGGCATCGACACCTTGGCGCTCAATTGCATCGAAACCAATGAGCGCATGGAAGCCATGCGCGCTGGTTTTGAAGCTGGCACTTTGCACCCCTTTGTGGTGAGCCCAGACGCAGTGTTTTCGCTCGACCAAGTGCTGGCGGTTTACAAAGAAGTATTGAGTGGCGCCAGCCGTCGCGTGGTCTTTAACCCTTAGACGTGAGAGCAAAGTATGAACATCACTCGACTCGACCAAGCACCTGAATACGTGGCGCCCAACCACTTCGACATGCAATGTTTGCGCTTGCAAGGCCGCGAGGCAGGCCCTGCTGTTCAGCTTTGGATGGGCATGTCTATCTTGGCGCCCGGTGGCCACACCTCGCTCGATGGCTCACCCATTGAGAAGCACTACGTGGTGCTGCAAGGTGAACTCACGCTGGTGAGTGAACTCGATGGCGTGGAGACACGCGAAGTGCTGCACACATTTGATTCGTGCCGGTTCGCACCTGGTGAGAAAAGGCAAATCATCAACCACACCCAGCAAGTTGCGCGGATCTTGTTGGCCATGCCGTTTGACCCACCCGCTGCTTGATCTGATAAAAAACAACAGGAGACAAAACCATGCATAACAGCCCCTTCACCCGTCGTCAGAGTTTGCAATGGGTGGCCGCCTTGGCCGCAAGCTCATCGCTGACCGGCTTTGCCCAATCCGATTGGCCCAAAGACAAAACCATCACCTTCGTCGTACCTTTCACCGCAGGCAGTGGCACGGACGTGATCGCACGCACCATCGCCGAAAAACTTGGCCCCCTCTTGGGCGCACAAATCGTGATTGACAATAAAACGGGTGCAGGCGGCACAGTAGGTGCATCCTTGGTTGCCAAAGCACCAGCCGATGGTTACACCATGCTGGTTCACAGCTCAGGCCATGTAGTGAACCCAGCGCTGTACCCCAAACTCAGCTATGACACGTTGAAAGACTTTGACGGCATCAGTCCACTTGCCAGTTTGCCCAATGTGATCGTGGTGTCACACAGCAAGGGCTACAAAGACGTGGCCGACTTGGTGGCCAAAGCCAAAGCGCAACCGGGCGTGCTCAACTACGCCTCAGCAGGGAATGGTTCGGCCACACATATGAATGCCGAAAAGTTTCGAGTGGCTGCAGGGCTGCAAGCCCAACACGTGCCTTATCGCGGCACACCCGAGGCATTGACCGAAACAGCATCCGGTCGCATTGACTGGTTCTTTGCGCCACTGGTATCTGCTCTGCCTTTGATTCAAAGTGGCCGCCTGCAAGCCTTGGCGGTGAGCACGGCCACACGCTCGCCATTGCTGCCCAATGTGCCATCTATTTCAGAAGCAGGCTTCGCGAATGCGGCTTATACGTTTTGGGTGGGCTTATTTGTCACAGCCAAAACACCCAAACCCATCGTGCAAAAACTACACGCGGGGGTGATGAGCGTGTTGGCCATGCAGGATGTGAAAGACCGTCTTGAAAAATTAGGCGCCGCAGCCATGCCAATGCAGCAAGATGCATTTGAAAAATATTTAGATGCAGAAACCCTTGCGGCAGCGCAGCTGGTCAAGGCTGCAGGCATTCGCATCGAATAAGGGCATCAGTCAGCCGTGATCTTGGCTGACTTGATAACGCGCCTCCAATAGCTCAGCTCTTTAGGGGCGCTGGGTGCAGGTCGGTGATGCGGCCCGCTTTGGCCACTTGGCCTGGCACATCGTGCCCTACGATGGCGGGCAAATGGCGCGCCACGTTCAGCAATTTCGAGAGGTCAATGCCCGTGTCGTAGCCCATGGCTTCAAGCATGTGAATGGCATCCTCACTGCAAATATTGCCACTAGCACCCGGTGCATATGGGCAACCACCCAAACCACCCAACGAACCATCCAAACGAGTAATGCCGCCTTGCACCGCTGCCAGTACATTGGCCAAGCCCATGCCACGCGTGTTGTGAAAGTGCAGCGTGAGTTGCGTGTGTGGCAGTTGCTGTTGCAGCGCCTCCGCCATGCGGCTAACTTGCGCTGGATGCGCCATGCCCGTGGTGTCGCAAATACTGAGGCCACGCACACCCAAATCGGCAAAGCGTTGAGCGAACTCTTCCACCACCTGCTGAGGTACATCGCCCTCCATCGGGCAACCAAAGCACGTCGACAACGACACGTTGATCGGCGTGCGACCATCCACGTGGCGAACCACTTCGGCCAAAGACGCAAAGCTCTGCTCACGCGTCATGCGCAAATTGGCAAGGTTGTGCGTCTCAGATGTGGACATGACCAAATTGAGTTCATCCGCACGTGATTCGAGCGCACGTTCGGCACCACGCAAATTGGGCACCAACACGGTGTACTCGACACTTGGCACGCGGGTGATACGCCCCATCACTTCTTCTGCATCGCGCAGCATGGGAATGGCTTTGGGGGACGTGAAGGAGGTCGCTTCAATCTTGGCGTAGCCGCATTGACTCAGTGCGTCGATGAGCGCAATTTTGTCGTCGGTGGCAACGAAGTTGGGTTCGATTTGAAAGCCGTCCCGAGTGACGACTTCATTGAAATAAATACGTGTCATGCAACGATACCTTTGTCTTTGAGGGTCTGAATTTGTGTGGATGTCAACCCAATTTCAGTGAGCACCGCGTCTGTGTCTTGACCAATGGTGGGCGCGTTGCGGCGATGGCCGCCCGGTGTGCGCGAGAGTTTGGGAATGATGCCAGGCACAGCCAACGATGTGCCATCGTCCATCTGCAAGTGTTGAATCATGCCGCGTGCTTGGTAGTGCGGGTCTGCTGCAATGTCGGCCACGGTGTAGATACGGCCCGCGGGCACAGCCGCATGGTCCAACGCCTCCAACACCTGCGCCACCGTACGCTGGGCGGTCCAGATACCAATCGCTGCATCAATTTCGGCCACACGCTTGACGCGCCCAGCGTTGTCGGTCAACGCGGGGTCGTTGCCCAAATCGTCCCTGTCCATCGTGTGCATGAGGCGCTTGAAGATGCTGTCGCCGTTGCCTGCAATTAAGACATAGCCTTCGTCTTGGCAACGGTAGGCATTGCTCGGGGCGATGCCCGGCAAAGCACTGCCCGCCGCCTCCCGCACAGCGCCAAAGGCGCTGTACTCGGGCAACAAACTTTCCATGCAGTTGAACACCGCCTCATACAAAGCCACGTCAATCACTTGGCCCTGGCCACTCTTTTGGCGCTCTTGCAGCGCCATCAAAATGCCAATCACGCCATGCAGCGAAGCCAAGGTATCGCCAATGCTCACGCCCACACGCACGGGCACACGGCCAGGCTCAGCGGTGAGGTGACGCAAACCGCTCATCGCCTCAGCCACCACACCAAAACCCGGCTTGTCGCGGTACGGCCCGGTTTGTCCGTAACCGCTGATGCGTAACATTATGAGACGCGGGTTGAGGGACAACAATTCGTCAGGGCCAAGGCCCCAGCCTTCCATCGCACCTGGGCGGAAGTTTTCAATCAGCACGTCCGCGTCTTTGACCAGTTGGCGCACGATGTCTTGCGCAACCTCGTCTTTCAGGTCCAGCGCTACCGAGCGTTTGTTACGTGATTGCACTTGCCACCACACAGACGTGCCGTCTTTGAGCAGGCGCCACTTGCGCAACGGATCCCCCGTCTTGGGCGGTTCAATCTTCACCACATCGGCCCCAAAGTCAGCCAGTGTTTTGGCCGCAAAGGGGCCAGCGATGAGTTGGCCGAGTTCGACCACTTTGAGTCCAGTCAACGCGCTCATGGTTTTAAAGGGGGTAAATCAAACATGGCAGAACTATAAAAACAAACTAGCCGACACGGAATTGCTATTGCGTGGAATTTCCTTCGTGTTTCGCGAAGGATAAAATACGACATGAAAAAAAGCTTCAACTTAAGCCGATTCGACTTTGTCACGCTGCGCCTTTTTTGCGCGGTGGCGCAAAGCGGCAGCATCACCAAAGGTGCTGAAACTTGCCATTTGGCCCTGTCTGCCGCCAGCCGGCGCTTGTCAGACTTCGAATCAGCCACAGGCTCCCAGCTTTTAGAGCGCAGCAAGAAAGGGGTGCAGTTGACCCCTGCAGGGCATTTGGCTTTGCAACACTGCATCCGGTTGTTTCAAGGCTTGGAGCGTTTCAACAGTGAGCTAAGCGATTACTCACAAGGCATTCGCGGCCATGTGCGCCTATGGGCCAATATGTCGTCTCTCACCGAATACCTGCCCAGCATCTTGCATGACTTTTTGTCGAGCCACACCGACATTGTGGTGGAGCTGGAGGAACAACTCAGCGGTGACATTGCGCGCGCCTTGATCGACGGCATCGCAGACATTGGTGTGTTGGCCAATGAAACGCCCATGGATGGCCTGACCGTGGTGCCCTTTCAAACAAACGAGCTGGTGCTGCTGTGCCACGCCAGCCACCCACTGGCCAAACAAAAAAAGGTGGATTTCAAAACGTGTCTGCAATACGACTTCGTGGGTCTGAACCAAGGCAGCTCGCTGCTAGAACTCACGTCACGCGTCGCAGAGAAAGAGGGCCAACACATGCACATGCGCGTGCAGGTCAGAAGCTTTGATGCCATGTGCCACATGATTGCCGCAGGCTTGGGTGTGGGCGTGCTGCCCTTGGGGGCCTGCGCCAGCCAAGTGCAGGCGCTCAAGCTGAAGGTGGTTCGACTCAAAGACCCGTGGGCACAACGCCCATTGGCAGTTGCGTTCAATCCCAAGCGCGCGTTGTCACCGTCGGCGCAACTGCTTTTGTCAGCATTGATGGCGGCTTAAAACTCGGCGTGCCAGCGCGCCGCATACACATGAACCGGCCCACGGTCAGCGTTATAGGCGGGGTTTTGAATGTGTTGATAATCCGCAGTTAGCCAAGTGCCGCGCGTCATTTGGAAGCTGTAGAAAGCTTCCAAGACTTGCTCTGGCTTGTAGGTCAAGGAGGTGGCCGAAGTTGCAGAAGCGTCGCCCAGGAAGAACGACATACCGCCTGCCGCCAAGAAGTCACGTCGGTCGCGCGACAGGGTGTTGTGCATAAAGGCCACACCAACCGTATCGTCAGCTCGGCCCCACAAACCACCTCTGAAAACTAAGCCTGTGGAGAGTGAGCCATCGGCTTCGGTGAAAGCATAGGTTTCGGTTTTGCCATCGGCCTTCATGGCACGCAAGAAAAAGCCCACGCTAGGGCTAATCGCTTGCTCGATGTTCACGCCTAAGCCATATTTGATTTTGTTGCCATTGCGGCTGTCAACGAGCGCTTGCGGTGTGGTTTGTACTTGACCAGGATTGACGAGTTTCCACTGGTTCATCCATTGGGTGGCATCGCTAAAGCTCGCCGTATTCGCGCGGTTGCGCCAGGCCAGCACACGCACTTTGCCCGGCTGATTGGCCAGCATATGGCCGCGTTCAACCTCGACTTGATCGCCGTAGTGTTTACCCAAAGCAAAGTCCACAGGCAAGCCATTGGGTTCTTTGGGGCCAGTCATGCGGCCAAAGCGCAGCACCCAGTTGTCCTGGTACCACTCACCCGCAAAGCCCCAGCCAAAGCCTCGGGCGTCAGCCGCGTAGTCGTAAGCGGCGTAAGTCCAGTTGCCCCAGTTCATGAACTGGGTGCGGGGGTCTTTGGCATAGGCGTTGTCGTCAAACACGTCGAGTGTGGAGAAGTTGCCTACGGTCAACACAAAACGGTTTTTGTCGACCAGGCTTGCCATTTGGTTGAAATCGGATTCGAGGTGCTCTTGTTCACCACCATGGTTCCAAGTTTGGCGCAGAAACAGACGTTGACGGTAAAGCTTTGGCGTACTGCCGCCAGCGCGGGTGATTTCGCCATTGGTAAAGCCACCCATACCAACCACACTGCCAGAGAACGGCACGCCTGAAGCCACTTCGGGGTTGAAATAAAGCTCGCCGTCTTGCCAAGGGCGAAAGCCCCAGTGCGCGGTGGTGCTGAGGGTGTACATGCGCTCAGCTTGATTTGACAAGCTATTTGCACCTGAGTAGCCAGCCCTGAACGCTTCGTGGTGCTGCCAGTTGTAGGTGAGCTGGTAACGGGCCGTGGTGTCTTCTATTTCCACCGTTTGCGCCCATGCGCCTGCCGCAGCCAAGCTGCACAGCACAAAAGTCGTGAGTTGTTGAAGCGAAAAGTGGGGCATGAAAGAAGGCAAAAGTGAGACAAGCAAACACAGCGCAATGTCACCGATGCTTCATTGTAGGAAGGCTTTATTTCATTTCCATGAATCAGCACCCATGGTCCCGCATAAAATCGCAGACTCCACCTAAGGAAGACTCATGGGACGCACCCTTTACGACAAGATTTGGGACGAGCACGTCGTCCACACCGAAGAAGACGGCACAGCCATCCTCTACATTGACCGCCATTTGGTGCACGAAGTCACCAGCCCGCAAGCATTTGAGGGCATTCGCCAAGCGGGCCGCAAGGTCTGGCGCGTCAGCTCCATCGTGGCCACCGCGGACCACAACACCCCCACCACGGGCTGGGAGCTGGGCTACGACGGCATCACCGACCCCATCAGCAAAGAACAAATCACCACGTTGGACAGCAACATGGCCGAGTTCGGCTCTGCCGCGTTCTTTCCGTTCATGTCTAAGCGCCAAGGCATCATCCATGTGATTGGCCCTGAGAACGGCGCGACCTTGCCCGGCATGACCGTGGTGTGCGGCGACAGCCACACCTCCACCCACGGTGCGTTTGCTGCGCTGGCCCACGGCATCGGCACCTCAGAGGTCGAGCACGTCATGGCCACGCAAACCTTGTTGGCCAAAAAAGCCAAGAACATGCTCATCAAAGTCGAAGGCACGCTGGCCAAAGGCGTGACGGGCAAAGACGTGGTGCTGGCCATCATCGGCAAGATCGGTACGGCCGGCGGCACGGGCTACACCGTTGAGTTTGCGGGCTCAGCCATTCGCTCACTCAGCATGGAAGGTCGCATGACGGTTTGCAACATGGCCATCGAAGGCGGCGCGCGCGCTGGTCTTGTGGCGGTGGACGACAAAACCATTGAATACGTCAAAGGCCGCCCGCTCTCACCAACGGGTGTGGAATGGGACCAAGCCGTGGCCTATTGGAAAACCTTGCACTCTGACCCAGACGCCAAGTTTGACGCGGTGGTGGAGCTCAAGGCCGAAGACATCTTGCCGCAAGTCACGTGGGGCACCTCGCCAGAAATGGTGCTCGATATCAACGGCATGGTGCCTGACCCTGACAAAGAAAAAGACGCCAACAAGCGCGGTGCCATTGAGCGCGCGTTGACGTACATGGACCTGCAGCCAGGCAAAGCCCTGAACGATTTATTTGTAGACAAAGTCTTCATCGGCTCTTGCACCAACAGCCGCATTGAAGACATGCGCGAAGCCGCTGCCGTGGTGAAAAAACTCGGCCAAAAAGTAGCCAAGAATATCAAGCTCGCCTTGGTGGTGCCCGGCTCTGGCTTGGTCAAAGCACAAGCCGAAGCAGAAGGCCTGCACGAGATTTTCAAAGCTGCTGGCTTTGAGTGGCGCGAGCCAGGTTGCTCCATGTGTTTGGCCATGAATGCCGACCGCTTGGAACCCGGCGAGCGTTGCGCGTCGACCAGCAACCGCAACTTCGAGGGCCGTCAAGGCAACGGTGGCCGCACCCATTTGGTCAGCCCCGCCATGGCAGCCGCTGCCGCCATTCACGGCCACTTTGTGGACGTGCGCAAGTTCGCGTAACTCAGGAGCATCGCTATGAAAAAATTTCTATGGATCGCTTTAGGCTTGGTGGCTATGTTGGGCCTCAGCGCCTGCAACACCATGCGTGGCATTGGCCAAGATGTGCAAAAGGCCGGTTCGGCCATTGAAGACGCAGCGAAGAAAAAATAATGCAGAAATTCACTTTACACAAAGGCATCGTGGCTCCGATAGACCGCGAGAACGTCGACACCGACGCCATCATCCCCAAGCAGTTTTTGAAGTCCATCCGCAAGACGGG
>CANFKQ010000014.1 GCA_947447405.1 Comamonadaceae bacterium
AAGTTAAGCATGTCTAACGCCACACCCACCATCGGTTACGAAGTGAAGTTTCAGAGGGTTGGTGTAGGAGGCGGGGCAGATTTACAAATTCGCTCGTTGCTCGACAAGCAACAGTTTTTTGACCCGCTGGGTTTGGCTCTGGCAGCAGGTATTTCGTCTGCCACTTGGCCCTTGTTTGGTTTGCTCTGGCCCTCTGCACAAAAGCTGGCTGACCTCATGCAAACATGGGTGTTGACTGACAAGCGCATCTTAGAAGTCGGCTGTGGTTTGGGTTTGGCCAGTTTGGTGGTGCACCGACGCGAGGGCAACATCATTGCCAGCGATTGCCACCCGCTCACCGAAACTTTTTTGAAAGCCAATGTGCTGCTGAATGACTTGCCGCCGCTGCATTACGAAACGGGCAACTGGGGCAGGGTGAACAAGGGGCTGGGCGCATTTGATTTGCTTATTGCCAGCGACGTACTGTACGAGCGCAGCCACCCTTCGCAGCTGTCGGGCTTTATCCAAGAGCATGCGGCAGAGGGCGCCGAGGTGCTCATCGTCGACCCCAACCGTGGCAACCGCAGCGCATTTCACAAAGACATGGCCAACATGGGGTTTGGCGTGACTGAACTGCTGATGAACGAGCCGCTGCAAGATTTGAGTGCTTATCGTGGGCGTTTGTTGCATTACAAACGCGGCTGAAAATACCGTGTCGTTCAGGGCGTAAATTTGCCGCGACAATATGGTTCATGGCACACATTTACATCTATTCCCCCAGCGGCGCGGTGCGCGACAAAGCAGCTTTCAAACGTGGTGTGGCACGCCTCAAAAAACTTGGCCATGAGGTTGAGTTAGACGCTGATGCACTCAGCAGCCACACCCGTTTTGCAGGGGACGATGCCACCCGCTTGGCGGCCATCCAGCGTGCAGCCGACAGCGGCGCAGATGTGGCTTTGATTTCGCGCGGTGGTTACGGCCTTACGCGTATCTTGCCCGGCATCAAATACAAACAGGTTGCCAAAGCCATTGCCAAGGGGACGCAGTTTGTGGGTCTTAGCGACTTCACTGCATTCCAAAACGCATTGCTGGCTAAAACCGGCGCTATCACATGGGCTGGACCCGCATTGGGTGAAGATTTTGGCGCGTTAAAACCAGATGACATCATGGAGGCCTGTTTTGATGACATGGTCAGCGGGCAGGGCGAGGGCGCGGGTTGGCAATTCTCGAAAGGCTGCGCTGCCGCCAACGCGAAACGCCGCTCTGGTGTATGGGCCCACGACGCAGTATTGTGGGGCGGCAATTTGGCAGTGTTGGTTTCGTTACTCGGCACGCCCTATTTCCCCCAAATCAAAAATGGCGTGTTGTTCTTAGAAGATGTGGGTGAACATCCATACCGCATTGAACGCATGCTCACGCAGCTGTTACACGCAGGTGTGTTGGCGCAGCAAAAGGCTATCGTCTTTGGCCAGTTCAGCAACTACACGCTCACTGCCCACGACAAGGGCTTTAAGTTACAAAGCGTGGTTGATTGGCTGCGCGCACAAATCAAACCGCCAGTGCTGACCGATTTACCTTTTGGTCACGTGGCTACCAAGCTCTGTTTGCCTGTGGGCCAAAAGATCGATCTGGTGGTCGAAGACCGTGATGCCTTGATGCTTTGGGCGCATACTGATCATTGATTTGAATCACTCATTATTTAATACGATGTATATTATGTAAAGTTAAAGAAATGATCAAACCCCCTTGGTTACGCCGCTACCGTGTACTGCTGCTTTTATGTTGGCTAGCTTTGGCGTCGGCAAGCTGGGCACAAAACGTAATTCATCACGGTCCAATTTTAGATGTTCAGGTTCAGCGCGGTGATGAAAGGTTGCCGATGGCTTCGGTCAATCGTCTGCGTCAAGGCGACCGGCTACTCGTTCGTCCTGACAGCGGCACCTTGAGCAAGGATGGATGGGTTTTGTTGCTGGCCAGAGTTTCGCCAACTGGCAACCAAGTGGTCTCTAAACATTTTGAAGTCAGCGACCTCAACGCACCAGCAGAGTTAGAAATTACGGCAGACAACCAAGTTGCGGTCATCATGCTTGCCCCGCAACTTCGTAATCTTTTTGGGCTCTACACGAGCTTGAGCGAGTCAGCAACGTTGCTCAATGAAGTCTTACGCGGTGACCCGCAGCGCTTTTATGAGCTGCAAAAAGTCGATCAAATCAACCAAGCGATCCAAGCGATTAGCCAAGGGTTGACCAAAAGAATGGCGAGTAGCAAGCCGCAAGAATCGATTCAAGCTGCACGAGATTTGGCAGGAAAATTTGGAATCCGAACCATTGATCCCGAGTGCTTGCGTAACGACACCGTCAATACCGAATGCGTGGCGACACAAATCGTGATCAACAAAGACTTCTCGCTGCCGTCGACAGGTGACCTAAATTCCATGCTGGGAAACAAAAAAGCGGTTGATTTCAATAGTTTTTTGCTCTCTAACTTGCGCATGTTTTCTGAAGCCAGTGATTACCTAGGTAACAAATACCGAGACAATTACGATTTCGCGCCAACTTTTGGGCGTCGCCAGGCGGCCTCCTCACGTATCGAGCTTTTTTCAATCGCTCGATTTCGCAAAGGAAGCATCAAAACCGCTTACATCTATGTGCCTTCGTGGTTCAGCGGGAATGTGCCGAGCTTGCAAACCATACCCAAATCGTCCAGTTGTTTCAACCGTGGGGAATTGCAGCTTCAGTTGCAAGGCAAGTTGCCCTTGGTGAGCTATTGGCACGATTGGCAGATGCAGGTCAGCGACGCACGAACTGCAACGCCACTGGGCAATGTCACAGGTTTGGCATTTGACCCAGACTCTGCGCGCTTGAGCTTTGAGCCGCTGGCACTAGACACAGCGGTCTATCTTGAGACCAATGAAGTCTGGGTGAGTTTGAAGGCTCATTTTGGTTTTGAGGCCCTCACATTCGTGCCAATACGTATGAGCCTGCCTACGAAAGATGGTTATCGCCTCTTGCATGCAATGGATGGCCAGCGCGATTTGATCTCGGGTGAGCAAGCGCAGTTGCTTGTGCGTGACCCCGCCGTGGCGGCTTGCATTGAAGCCATATCTGTGGAATTCGCCGATGGAAAAGTCATTCGCAACGATCCGGCAAGTCCTACCCGAATAGATGTAGATCTGCGAAAAACACCCTCTTCGGATTTGAAGCTAAACATTCAGCAGGTGGGCGCAAGCCCTGTTTCTCTCACATTGCGTATTTTGAAACCCCGTGCGCGCATCACGCGAATAGAGCACGCGCAATCAGAGGACAGCCTCATCGTCAGCGGTACGCAGCTGGAGCGCATCGCTCGGATTGAAGTTGGCAAGGTGTCTTGTTCAATGGCTGACACACGAGTCATGACATGCGATGGCGATATCCGTGACAACGCCAAACTACCTGATCAAGTCACCGTGGTGCACCGTAACGAAGAGCCTGGTGCGATGCGTGTGCCATTGAGTAAAACAGCGACCAAGCCACGCTTTGGTGTTTCTGAGCAAACGCCAAATGCCATCGTGGTTAGCCCATCGACCAAAGCTTTGCAGTGGGGCCTCTCCCCCACGGACGCGTACATGAGCGAGGACTCGGGCTTGAACCTTTTGCTGCAGGCACAAGCCCCCTACTCACTGGTTCGTGGCACTTATGTCTTGCAGCTTCGTTTCAAAGACGATCCGCAAACGGACAGCCAGCCTATTCAGGCGTCTTTGATTGCGGACTTTGCACACAACGAGTTACGCACACGCAACCCTGTGAACTTCTCTCAATTTGAGTTGCCAAGCGTGATCAATCCTTTGGAATACCGGATTTCGCACCAACCCTCGGGCCTGAGCAGTGCATGGCAAAGCCTGCCACGCCAAGTATTGTTACTCCCAGACCTGCAAGGGAGTCGCTGTTCACCACGAAGCGATGCGATTTGGATTCATGGAAAAAGACTGGATTTGATCGACGCAGTGCATGTGGGAGCAGACGCTGAGTTTCAGTCGGCTCAACTGGTCTCTTGTTCGCAAGGGCTGTGCCTAAGTTTGCCCACCTCTGCCAGCAAAGCCCCGCTGAGTGTGCGTCTACGCTGGGTAGACGATCGGTTATTTCAGCCCAAAATTCCTGATGTAGCGCAAGCTTGCACAAGCTCATCAAGCAACTGATGGCACTACTCTTTGATCGGGTTTTGGATGTACCAAGATTCGATGAAAGCCCGAATATAAAAAGCACTTTGCTCGTGTTCCGTGCGCAGAGCTAAATCCAAAGCAGTTGCGTTGCCATGATTGACCAAGGTGGGATCGGCCCCTTCTTCTAGTAACAGCTTCACAGCCAATGAAGGTGCCGAATAAGCCGCCATCATCAAAGGCGTCGTGCCATTGGATGATTCGCTGTCAATGTAAGCATCGTTGTCGAGCAGCAAACGCATCATTTCGCGGTGTCCACGGGTGGCGGCGTAATGTAGCGGGGTCCAGCCGGGTTTGTTGACGTCGGCACCTCGCTCTATCAGTAATTGTGCCAATTCAAGTTGGTTGTTGATCGCAGCTAGCATAAGCGGAGTTTCACCAGCTTTGTTTTGCGCGTTGAGATGGGTAGACGGGTGCTTAGCCAAGACCATCGCTGCCTTGGGTGACTCGGACTGCAGGGCAACCAATAGACCCGTTTCTCCCTTTTCATTCGGCGTATTGGGGTCAAGGCCTCGCGCTAATAGTTTTTCAATGGTCGCGGGTTGGTCGAACGTGACAGCTGCAATGAAGTCATCATAAGACCCTGCATTGGATAAAGAATATCCAATAAAAGCATACAGATATAGAAAATACTTAAAGTGCTTTGTCATTTCAAAACAGCGCTGAAAAGTTGGTCGAAGTTATGGTTGGTGGCCTCAGCCACGGCTTCAACGGTCATGCCTTTGATCTCGGCAATCTGCTTGGCTACAAACGGCACATATGATGGATTATTGGTCTTGCCACGGTGCGGCACAGGCGCCAAATACGGGCTGTCGGTTTCAATCAAGATGCGGTCCATCGGCACAAATTGAGCCACATCTCGCAAGTCTTGGGCATTTTTGAAGGTCAAGATACCCGAAAACGAGATGTACAGGCCGAGGTCCAAGCCTGCTCGTGCCACGTCAGCAGTTTCGGTGAAGCAATGAAACACGCCCCCTGCACTGCCCGCTGAGCCGTCTTCACCCTGCTCTTTCAACATCGCCACGGTGTCAGCCGATGAGCTGCGGGTGTGTATGACCAGAGGCAGTTGGGTTTGTTGCGCGGCTTGGATGTGGATGCGAAAGCGATTGCGTTGCCATTCCATGTCGGCCACAGTGCGCTCGCCTAAGCGGTAGTAATCAAGGCCAGTCTCGCCAATGCCGACCACTTTGGGTAATTTGGCTCGGGTCAGCAGGTCTTCGAGCGTGGGTTCTTGCACGCCTTCGTTGTCGGGATGTACGCCCACGGTGGCCCAAAAGTTGTCGAACTGCGTGGCTAGTTCGTGAACTTCGGGAAAGCGTTCCAGCGTGGTGCTGATGACCAAGGCGCGCGTGACTTGGGCTTTGGCCATGTCGTCGCGGATGGTGTGGATGTTTTCAACCAGCTCGGGAAAGTTCAGGTGGCAGTGGGAATCGGTGAACATGGTTTTCTTCTAGTCTTTGGCGCGCAAAGCGGTTTGCGCACGCGCCACCAAGGCTTCAAACATCAAGCCTGCGTTGTACGGGTGCTCGGAGGTACGAGCGGCATCCATCAGGTCTTTGGACCATTGGGTCAGCGAGCCGAACGTACCTGCCGCTGGCAAATCAGCCGCCATAAAAAAGCGTGGCTCCGCACCAGTGCGCAAAGCCAATAAGTCGTGACACAGCTTTTGCAGCATGGCAATCGCTTGTGAGGGAGTGGCGTCAGACACCGCGCCCACATCACCACGCAATACAGTATTAGGCAGTGCTGCCCAGTGCGCAGCTTTAAGGCCTGCATTGGCCAAGTCCAGCGCATCCTCAGGGCGACCACCGGCTGCGCGCAGCAACACAGCCGCATCTGCGGCGGGTACACCTTGGGTTTGCAGCCAGCTCAAAGCCTCGTTCTGCGTGGGCCAAACCATGGTGTGTGTTTGGCAGCGACTGCGGATGGTGGGCAGCAGCTGGTGCGCGGCTTCGCTGGCCAGCACAAAGCGACACTCGCCTGGCGGTTCTTCGAGGGTTTTGAGGATGGTGTTGGCCGTGACGTGGTTCATACGCTCGGCGGGGTACACAAACACCACTTTGGTCGAGCCGCCCGAGCGGGTTTGCTGGCTGAACACCACCATGTCACGGGCCGCTTCGACGCGAATTTCTTTGCTGGGCTTGCGCTTTTTGTCGTCGAGTTCTTTTTGGGTTTTCTCGTCTAGAGGCCAGCTCAGCTCAAGCGCCAAAGCTTCGGGCATGAGCGTGCGCAGGTCGGCATGGGTGCGCACATCTACGGCGTGGCAGCTGCGGCATTGGTAGCAAGCGCCCTGCTTGGTTGGCGCTTCGCACAGCCAAGCACGTGCCAGTTCTAGGCCCAGTGTGTATTGGCCCAAGCCCGATGGTCCTTGCAGCAGCCAAGCGTGGCCACGTCGCTCTAGCAAGGTGGTGAGCTGTCCTTGTAGCCATGGGCTGAGCACGGGCCTGAGTGGTGGTGTGGTGGTTTCGGTCATGCGGCGCTAGAACTCAGCCAGCCGCGCTGCAGAAAGTTCTGGTGCAGCTGCTGCCATACGGCTTCACGGGTTTGGGCTGCATCAAGGCGCACAAAGCGCTGTGCATCTGTTTGGGCGCGGGCGGCATAGCCTTCCGACACTTTTTGGAAGAATGCAACGGGTTGCGCCTCGAAGCGATCGGGCACGCGGGCACCTGCTAGTCGAATGGCGGCGATGGCTGGGTCGAGTTCAAACCATACGGTGACATCGGGTTGACGCAAACCACTTGGCGTCCCTTGAACCCAAGTTTCGAGTTGTTCCAAAACGCCCAAATCAAATCCACGGCCGCTGCCTTGGTAGGCAAAGGTCGCGTCGGTGAAGCGGTCACACAGAACCACATCACCGCGGGTCAAGGCGGGTTCAATCACGTTGTGAAGGTGGTCGCGGCGTGCAGCGAAGATGAGCAAGGCTTCGGTCAGTGAATCCATCGCATCATGCAGCACCATTTCTCGCAACTTTTCAGCCAGGGGCGTGCCGCCGGGCTCACGTGTGAGCGTGACTTGGCGGCCCTGCGATTTGAACGCCGCTGCCAAGCCATTGATATGCGTGGACTTGCCCGCACCGTCGATGCCCTCAAAACTTATAAACAGACCTGTGTTTGTCATAGCCTGCTATTTTGCCTGTTCGCCATAACGGCCCTGAATCACTGTCCAGCCCCTGATGCGCGGCGCTGGTAGCGGTTGACCCCCGCGTTGTGCTCGTCCAGCGTGGCGCTGAAGTGGCTGGTGCCGTCGCCTTTAGCCACAAAGTACAGGGCGTTGCTAGGTGCCGGCTGGACAGCTGCCTTCAGCGCATTGCGCCCAGGCATGGCGATGGGCGTGGGTGGCAGGCCTTTGCGGGTATAGGTGTTCCACGGATGGTCGGTGCGCAGGTCGGCGCGACGAAGGTTGCCATCGAAGTTGTCAAACATGCCGTAAATCACGGTGGGGTCAGTTTGCAGCGGCATGCCAATAGCTAAACGGTTGTGAAACACCCGGCTGATGGTGCTGCGGTCGCTCTCGCGGCCCGTTTCTTTTTCAACTATGCTGGCCAAAATCAGCGCTTCGTCGATGGTTTTGACCTGAATGTCGCTTTGGCGTTGACCCCATGCCGCTGCCAATTGCTTGGTCATGGCATTGGCTGCGCGTTGCATCACATGCAGCTCGGATGTGCCTTTGCCGTAGGTATAGGTATCAGGAAAAAAACGGCCTTCTGGGGCAACACCCGGCATGCCCAGTTTGGCCATGAGCTCGTCATCGCTCAGGTCTTGCGTGTCGTGCTTCAGACCTTCAGCTTTGGCCAAGGCGGCTTTGAATTGTCGAAACGTCCAGCCGTCAATCAGGCTGATAGCTTTGAGGCTTTCTTCGCCGCGGCTGAGTTTACGCAGCAAATCGAGAGGCGTGTTGCCTTCGCTTAGTTCGTAGCTCCCAGCGCGCAACTTGCGCGATTGGCCACTTGCGCGAAAAAATGCATACAGCACGACAGGTGGTATGTCCACGCCTGCGTCGGTCACGGCTTGGGCAATCTCGCGCACGGGAGTTTGCGGTGCAATGGACACATCCACCGTTGGCGTGGTCATCGACATAGGCGTCAACACCCACCAGCCAGAAGCAGCCGCCAACAACAGGGCCAGACCCCACATCGTCCAAAAGATTCGCTTGATGAGCCGCATCACAACCCTATGTTCAATCACGTTAATCAAGCGAAGATGATAATTCAGCCTATGTCACAGACCACTTTTGCTACCTCAGCGCCTTTGCACGGCATCTCGCCCCTGCCCCACCTCGGCATCATCCGCGCGGCGGGTACAGATGCCGCCAGCTTCTTGCATAACCAACTCACCAACGATGTGTTGCTGATGAAAGAAGGTCAATGCCGCCTTGCGGCGTTTTGCAATGCAAAGGGCCGCATGCAAGCGAGCTTTGTGGTTTACAAACGTTCGGCCGAAGACGTGCTGTTGATTTGCCGCAAAGACCTGCTGGCCCAAACTGTCAAACGCCTGTCCATGTTTGTGCTGCGCGCCAAAGTCAAGTTGAGCGATGCAACAGATGAATTTCAGCTGCTGGGTTTGGCAGGGGAGACGGTAGATCAAGCCTTGGCTGGTGCGGCCTCTGCTGCCTCGTTGACACTTGAACCATGGCAACGCCATTCCATAGGTGCTGCCGATGTGCTGACCCTATACCCTGCTTTAGGCCAATCGCGGGCTTTGTGGCTGGGCCCTAAAGAGGCACCTGCACCTACCGGTACATCGCTCAGCGCCGAGTTGTGGCAAGTTGGTGAAGTGATGAGTGGCATTGCGTGGGTCGAGCTCGCCACGTTCGAGGCCTTTGTGCCGCAGATGCTCAACTACGAATCAGTGGAAGGCGTGAACTTCAAAAAGGGCTGTTACCCTGGCCAAGAGATCGTTGCCCGTAGCCAGTTTCGCGGAACCTTGAAGCGCCGTGCATTCATTGTGCAAAGTGCAGCACCTATGACGGCGGGTCAGGAAGTGTTTTCAAGCTTAGAAGCTACTCAGCCTTGTGGCCTAGTAGCGCAGGCAGCTAACGATGGAGCTGACCATCTGGCAGTGCTCGAGTTACAGCTCAGCGCTACTGAAAACAGCACCTTACATTTAGGCGCTCCTGATGGCCCTGCGCTGAGATTGCTGCCGTTGCCTTATGCGTTACGCGACGATATCTAACACTGGCGCATGGCTTGCAGTCATGCTTTAAACCAATGCCAACCGCATCTCCACATGCGGTAGGCCCACCTCATCAAACGGTTCACCCACGATGCTGAACCCGTAGGCTTTATAAAAGCCTTCGGCGCTGCGTTGGGCGCTTAGGCGAACCTCTTTGTTGCCGCGTCGACGTGCTTCTAAAACCAAGGCTTGTAGAAGGCGTGCGCCATAGCCGCGGCCACGAGCCTCTTTGAGCACCGCCATACGCCCGACTTTGGCCACATTGGCTGTGGGCTGCAACAAGCGGGCATTGCCCAATGGCGCGCCATTAATATCCAACAACACGGCGTGCAGAGATATAGCGTCATCTGCATCCCACTCGTCTTCGGGCGAAATGCCTTGCTCTTGCACAAACACTGCCGTGCGTACCACTTGCGCAGCGTTTTGCATCAACGGCCAATCTCCAATTTCGATATAGGTCATAGCCCGTGCATCACGATCCGAATGCATGACGGAGCGCACGTGCAGCATCGATGTGTGCGGTCAGTGCTTCAGGGATGACACGCCCCATTTGAATAAAGCTGTGCACGACACCTTTGTAAATTTCTAAGTCTACGAGCACACCTCCTAAGCGCAAATGGTCTGCATAGGCCACACCTTCATCCACCAATGGGTCGCACTCGGCCAAGCCTAGCCATGCGGGAGCCACGCCCGATACCTCGGCCAACATGGGTGAAAAACGTGGATTTTGGCGGTCTTCAAGCTTGGGCACGTAGTGGCCGTAAAAGTATTCGATGCTGGCCTTTTCCAGCAAGAAGCCTTTTTCAAACGTGTGCGCCGACGCTAAGTATTCGGGAGAGCAACCAGGGTAGAACATGAGTTGCAGCTTCAGCGCAATGTCCGCATCTCGGGCCGCAATCGCCGTAGATGCGGTCAATGTGCCGCCCGCACTGTCGCCGCCGATGGCGATGCGTGTGGCGTCTAGCCCTAAGCTGCTCGCGTTGGCGACCAGCCATTTCAGTGCGTCAAACGCATCATTGTGTGCGGTGGGAAAAGTGTGTTCAGGTGCGAGCCGATAGTCAAGCGATACCACGGCGCAGTTGGCTAAGTGGGCCAAGTGTTTGCACAACGCTTCGTGGGTTTCTGGGCTACCCACGGTAAAGCCACCACCATGAAAGTACAGGAGGACCGGCAAGTTGGGCTTGGCGTGTTCGACCCACAGCTTGGCACGCAAAGCCGCCCCATCTCGGGTGGGAATGTGCAGCGTGTCGTCACGCGCCATTTTGTGTGCGTTGATCTCCAGCACGCCCGCACCCAATGCGAAGGCTTGTTTGGCTTGCGCGGGCGTGAGCAGCGCCATCGGCGGGCGGCCTGCTTTGGCAATGCCGTGCAGCACATCGCGCATGGCTGAGGTCAGAAGGCTTTGCGGGTTACGTGAGTGACTCATCGGGTTTTGCTTTTTTAGATTCGGCTTTTATAGTGTGCCATGGCTCAAATTCTCTACCTCACCCACATCCAGATTGACTTTGGCGTGCTTGCAAACCTTGGGGCGGAATGCGAAAAGGCGAACATCAAACGCCCGCTCATCGTGACCGACCAAGGCGTCAAAGCCGTGGGTATTTTGCACAAAGCCCTTGATGCGTTGCACGGCCATCACGTGATTGAACAGGTCGCTGTGTTTGACCAAACGCCATCCAACCCCACCGAGGCCGCAGTGCGTGCCGCTGTAGCGGTGTACCACGCTCACCAATGCGACGGTCTGATTGCCTTAGGCGGTGGGTCTTCTATCGACTGTGCCAAAGGCGTGGCCATTACCGCCACCCACGAAGGCCCGCTCAAAACCTACGCCACCATCGAAGGCGGCTCGCTCAAAATCACATCATCCGTGTCGCCCATCATTGCAGTGCCCACCACCGCAGGCACAGGCAGCGAGGTAGCTCGAGGCGCCATTGTCATCGTGGACGATGGGCGCAAGCTGGGTTTTCACTCGTGGCACTTGGTGCCCAAAGCCGCCCTGCTCGACCCAGAACTCACCCTCGGTTTGCCCCCTGCCCTCACTGCGGCCACAGGTATGGACGCCATTGCCCACTGCATGGAAACCTTCATGGCTGCGCCGTTCAACCCACCCGCCGATGGCATCGCATTAGACGGCCTCACACGCGGCTGGGCGCACATCGAACGCGCCACAGCCAACGGCCAAGACCGCGACGCTCGCCTGAACATGATGAGCGCCTCCATGCAAGGTGCGATGGCGTTTCAAAAAGGCTTGGGCTGCGTGCATTCGCTCAGTCACAGCTTGGGTGGCGTGAACCCACGTTTGCACCACGGCACTTTGAACGCCATCTTTTTGCCCGCGGTGGTGCGCTTCAACGCCGAAGCCGAGTCAGTGCAAAAAGAGCGACGCATGCAACGCATGGCCTATGCGATGGGCCTAGGTGAGGTTCACCACCCGATCGAAGCGGCCGAGGCCATTGCCCAAGCCATCACTGCCATGAATGCTCGACTAGGCCTGCCCAAAGGCTTGGATGAGATGGGTGTGGAAACGGCATGGTTTGACCAAATCATTGAAGGCGCCCTGGCGGATCATTGCCACAAAACCAACCCTCGTTTAGCTACGGCGCAGGAATACCGCGAGATGCTGCAAGCGGCGATGTAAGCCGCATGCATACTCAATCAGCGCGCCAAAGGATTGAGCGTTGGCTCTGCCACCTTCACTAGTAAGTTTTTATCGGTGTGGTGAAACAACTCAGCTTGGCCTTACCTCGCTGGCAGATACCTCGAAAGTTTTGTCATCCGCATTGGCTTTGCCGTGCGCCATGACCACCATGCCACGCGGACAGCTCGATGCGCTCAACATACGCCTGCTTCTTAGGGCCGTCTGATTTAGGCTTCACATCCAAACCGCGCTGACCTTCCCACACACCTGCCATGGCACGCAAGGGGCCAAGGTTAGCCAATGTGTTCACATCAATCGGGCTGGGTTCGGTGTAGATGTCTTTCACAAATTCGGTCATTTAGAATTCTTCGGTTGTTGGGGCTTGGGTTTATTTTTGGCAGATTTTGCGCGTAGCGCGGCCTCAAAGGCTGTGCGGCCCCAAACATAAGCTTGCTCGCGCTCATCCAGCACCGCCTCGGGCGCAGACCAATACGACAGCTTCACAACCTTGTTACGCTGCATGTAGGTAAACGGCTCAGACCCCGCCGCCTCAAACTGCGCAACGTTATGCGCAACGTTATGCGCATCGGTCTTCAAATACAAACGTCCTGCGGCATACAAACCAAACATCAATCCATCGTGATAAATTCCCCAACCGCCAAACATGCGGCGTACTTGGATGGGACCGAATGCGTCAAAGACTTCGTGCAAGTAGTCGATGGATTCGTTCATGGCAATTACAGACGATGGACAGACCCCATGTCCGGCTTGGCTAACCAATCTGCAAACTCCTGAGCCATCTGCTCACTCGCACTCACCGCTCCCTTCCAAACCTTCACCCGCCCCTCAAAGTCTGAGGCATAGGTTATAAAGTCACTGCGGTCGGGTAGCTTGCCGTTGGGCAAGGTGTTGACCCACTCGGGGTTGGGGGCCAAGACGATGGTGTTGTCTAAAAATGGGGTGGCTTTGTGCCGCCATTTCAACGCTTTGTCTAGCCAGCCGGGCACGACGGCTTGTTGAAAGTGTGGATACAGCACCAGCCCTTTGTAGTTGAGGTGCAAGTGGTAGTCGGTGATGCCGCCATCCCAATACGCGCCCGTGGGGGCATCGGGAATGTCGTGCACGGCTTGCAGCACAAACGGGATGGAGCAACTGGCTTGCAGCGCGGCCATGAAGTTGCGCTGGTTCAACACCATGTGTTGGGTAGCAAAGTCAGCGGTATCAAACGGCAGCTCGCCTCGACTTGAAAACACCACACGCTCTAGCCACGCGCCCATGGCTTTGCGCTGCACAGCATTGCACAGATACGCGCCTGCGTAGCCCAAGGGTGTGAGCAGCGGGTGTTCGTGGTGCAAGAGGTGTTTGCCGCGCGAGGTCACCACATGCAGGCGATAGCGCGGGTTGTTGAGCACTTCGCTGACATGGCCGCCATAAAAAGCTTGTAGGGTTTGGCTGAATTCGCTGCTCACCTGTTGGGCGCTTGGGCGCTTTTGGCCCTTGGGTACTTTGTACTCTTGATGGATGTAGTCGTGTGACAGGCGATCAAAGCCTTGTAGGGGATCGTTCAAACACGCTGTGGCCATGCGCCATGCGCCGATGGATGCGCCAACAAGGTCGATAGGCTGTGTGCTTTGCTGCAACCATTCACCAAACAAAAAGCGATCGAGCGGCCCGAGGATCAAACCCTTGGGCCCACCTGCCGCTGCAGGGATGACGCCGATGTGCTCGGGCTTTAAGCCATTGGCCTCGATGTGGGCCATGGCTTTGGGGCCGGCGTAGATGTGCAGGGCTTTCAACGCAAGGCCTTGTGATTACTTCTTCAAACTTTGCAGCTTGGCAAATGCACTTGCCATGGCTGAGCCCGCTGCCGCTTGTGGTGGTGCGGTGTAGCCACTGCTGTAGCTGCCGCCGCCACCTGCTCCACTGCGTTGACGGTTGTCACGCCCTGCATGCTCAAAGCGGTTATCACGAGGCCCATCCTTGCGCGCAGGCGCAGCGTCCATCTTCATGGTCAAGCTAATGCGTTTGCGGGCCACGTCCACTTCCAGCACCTTCACCTTGATGATGTCGCCGGTCTTCACCACTTCGCGTGCGTCGGTGATGAACTTGTTGCTGAGTTGGCTGACGTGAATCAAACCGTCTTGATGAACGCCCAAGTCGACAAAGGCGCCAAAGGCCGCCACGTTGCTGACCGTGCCTTCGAGCACCATGTCCACCTTCAGGTCTTTGATGTCTTCTACGCCATCTTGGAGCTTGGCCACTTTGAAGTCGGGGCGCGGGTCGCGGCCTGGCTTTTCGAGTTCGCTCAAGATGTCTTTGACGGTGATCACACCCACGGTATCGTTGGCAAACAGCTCGGGCTTCAAAGTTTTGAGCATGTCGGCGCGGCCCATCAGTTCGGCCACAGGCTTGCCAGTTTGCGACATGATGCGCTCGACCACTGGGTAGGTTTCGGGATGAACAGCGGTCATGTCCAGCGGGTTGTCGCCGTCGCGGATGCGCAAGAAGCCCGCGCTTTGTTCAAACGTTTTGGCGCCTAGCCCTGTGACCTTGAGCAACTGCTGGCGATTGGCAAACGCACCATTGGCTTCGCGCCAACGCACCACGGCTTTGGCGGTGGTGGTGCTCAGGCCCGACACGCGGGTGAGCAGCGGCACACTGGCGGTGTTGAGGTCCACGCCCACTTTGTTCACGCAGTCTTCCACGACGGCTTCAAGGGTTCGAGCGAGTTCGCTTTGGTTCACATCGTGTTGGTACTGGCCCACACCGATGGATTTAGGGTCAATCTTCACCAACTCAGCCAAGGGGTCTTGCAAG
This sequence comes from Comamonadaceae bacterium, assembly GCA_947447405.1. Taxonomy (GTDB): domain Bacteria; phylum Pseudomonadota; class Gammaproteobacteria; order Burkholderiales; family Burkholderiaceae_C; genus Limnohabitans. The sequence goes on from CANFKQ010000014.1 coordinate 14,798, forward strand.
CGGCGAGCAATGCTGGCTGCGCCGCGCAGGCTCACGTCCACATCGGGCATTTCGTTGCTAGCGTATTCACTGGCGCTGTACACCGATGCGCCTGCTTCGCTCACTACCACTTTGTCAATGACTATAGATGCGTCATGTTTGGCCATGAGCTTGATGAGTTCACCCGCCAATTTGTCTGTCTCGCGGCTGGCTGTACCGTTGCCAATGGCAATCAGGTTCACGCCGTGTTTTTCGGCCAACTTGGCCAAGGTGTAGAGCGAGCCATCCCAATCTTTGCGAGGCTCGTGTGGGTACACGGTTGACGTTTCCACAAGCTTGCCCGTGGCGTCGACCACGGCCACTTTCACGCCAGTGCGGATGCCGGGGTCTAGGCCCATCACCACGCGTGGGCCAGCGGGGGCGGCCAGCAGCAAGTCGCGCAGGTTGTCGGCAAACACTTTGATGGCGACCTTCTCGGCTTCTTCACGCAGACGCGTGAACAAGTCGCGCTCGGTGGAGAGGCTCAGCTTCACGCGCCACGTCCACGCCACGCATTTGCGAATCAGGTCGTCCCCAGCCCTGCTGGAATGGCTCCAGCCCAAGTGCAAAGCAATCTTACCTTCGGCCAAGCTCGGCTTACCCGGTTCAGGCTCGACGGGTAGAACGAGTTTGGCATCCAACATTTCCAACGCTCGGCCACGGAACACGGCCAAGGCGCGGTGCGATGGCACGCGGCCAATGGGTTCGTCGTAATCAAAGTAGTCACGAAACTTCGCCACGTCGGGGTTGTTTTCGTCTTTACCAGCAGCGATCTTGCTGCGAAACAGACCTTCGGCCCACAGCCATTCACGCAAGCTTTGAACCAGTGCTGCGTCTTCGGCCCAGCGCTCACTCAACAGGTCGCGCACGCCGTCCAGCACAGCAGCGACTGATGAGAAGTCGGCCCCTTCAATCTTGCCAGCGGGCAGGATGAACGCTTCGGCTTCCACATGGGGGTTGAGTGTGGGGTCCGCAAACAGCTTGTCGGCCAGTGGCTCTAAGCCTGCCTCTTTGGCAATCATGCCCTTGGTGCGGCGCTTAGGCTTGAATGGTAAGTAGATGTCTTCCAGCTCTTGCTTGGTAGGCGCAGCTTCGATGGCGGCCAGCAGTTCGGGCGTGAGCTTGCCTTGTTCTTGAATGCTTTTGATCACCGCAGCGCGGCGGTCTTCTAGCTCGCGCAAGTAGCTCAACCGCGCTTCGAGTTCGCGCAGCTGAATGTCGTCCAAACCGCCGGTCACTTCTTTGCGGTAGCGGGCAATAAATGGCACGGTGGCACCACCATCGAGCAGTTCAACGGCAGAGCGAACTTGGGCTTCGGAGATCTTGATTTCGTCCGCCAGTTGGCGGGTAATTTTTTGCATGTTTTCAGTCAGTCGAATTCGCTAAAGCGGGCAATTTTGCCTTAGCTCTTTATGGCGCTTGAAAACATAGCTTCTGTTCGTTGGCCTGGGTTGTGGTAAGCATTTTTTTCAGACGTGACAAGGGTTTTCGGCATGCCAAGGCGGCGCCATTCGTCGCGCAGCGATGTAAGCCGTCTTGGCATGCCGCAAACCCTAGCCAAAGACGGGAAGCTATCTCAACGCAAGCAATAACCTTAGTCCGTAGACACCTCATGCAACTCAGTAGGCGCCGCATCACGCTTGACGTACTTGAACGTAGCCGTCGCATGCGCACACACATTCCCCTGCGCATCCAACAATGTGCCCTCACAAAACGCCATGCTGCCCGTGCGGTGCATCAAGCGGCCTTTGCCCGTGAGTTCACCCTTAGCCGGTTGCATGAACGAGGTTTTCATCTCGATGGTCACAACACCCATGCCTCGGTCCACGCTGCGTGCGGCCGTGGCGAGAGTAACGTCTAAGAACGTCATCACAGCGCCGCCATGCGTCACATTGAACGAGTTCATGTGCTCGGGCTCGGGTGTGTATCGCAGTTCTGAGTAACCATCTTCAAAGAACACCAGCTCAAAACCGAGATGGTCGACAAACGGGATGTAGGCGCCAAAGCTTTCTTGCATGATCTTCTCCTAAAGCGTTTATAGAACTTCGAAGATACCAGCAGCGCCCATGCCGCCACCGATGCACATGGTCACGCACACGCGTTTGGCGCCACGGCGTTTGCCTTCAATTAACGCATGGCCGACCAAGCGCTGCCCGCTCACACCATAGGGATGGCCCACCGCAATGGCGCCTCCGTTGACGTTGAGGCGATCGTCGGCAATCCCCAGTTTGTCGCGGCAGTAGAGCACTTGCACGGCAAAGGCTTCGTTGAGTTCCCACAGGTCAATGTCACCCACGCTCAGGCCCAAACGCTTGAGCACTTTGGGAATGGCGTACACAGGGCCAATGCCCATTTCGTCAGGCTCACAGCCGGCCACGGCAAAGCCGAGGAAGCGGCCCAAGGGTTTCAAGCCACGTTTGCTGGCGAGCTCTTCGCTCATCACCACGCAAGCGCCTGCACCGTCTGAAAACTGGCTGGCGTTACCCGCAGAAATCAAACCACCGGGCATGGCAGATTTGAGGTTGGCCAAAGCTTCGACGGTGGAGCCTTCGCGGATACCCTCGTCTTTGCTGACCGTGACTTGCTTGGTCATCAGGCCCATCACTTTGTCGGCAATGCCTGCCTTGACAGTGATGGCGGCAATTTCTGCGTCAAACAAACCCGCCGATTGCGCGGCAAAAGCGCGTTGTTGGCTGCGTGCGCCATATTCGTCCATGGCTTCGCGACCAATGTTGTAGCGCTTGGCCACGTTCTCGGCGGTTTGGAGCATGTTCCAGTAGATCTCCGGCTTCTTTTTGTTGAGCGCCAAGTCCATCAGCATGTGTTGGTTCATCTCTTGTTGCACACATGAGATGCTTTCCACACCACCGGCCACATACACATCGCCCTCACCCGCAATGATGCGTTGGGCGGCCGTGGCAATGGTTTGCAAGCCAGAGGAGCAAAAACGGTTGATGGTCATGCCCGACACTGACACAGGGCAATCGGCCATGAGTGCGATTTGACGCGCAATGTTGGTGCCGGTAGCGCCTTCGGGCAAGGCGCAGCCCATGATGACGTCGTCCACCTCGGCGGCTTCAATGCCGGCGCGTGCAATGGCATGTTTGACGACGTGGCCACCCAAGGTCGCGCCGTGGGTCATGTTGAAAGAGCCCTTCCAGCTTTTGGCAAGCGGTGTGCGGGCTGTAGAGACGATGACAGCGTGGGTCATAGGTTTTCCTTAATTCTGTTTCAGTTGAAGGTCTTGCCTTCGGCGGCGAGTTTTGCGAGCAAGGGTGCTGGCTTCCAAAACTCGGCGTCATCGTGGGGGTTGGTGGCAAAGCGTTGCATGGCTTGCACCACGTTGAAGAGGCCTAACTCGTCGGCGTAGTTCATGGGGCCGCCACGGTAGATCGGGAAGCCATAGCCGCTGATGTAGACCATATCGATGTCGCTGGCCTTGCTGGCAATGCCCTCTTCCAAAATGTGCGCGGCCTCATTCACCAACGCAAAGTTCAAACGTTGCACGATTTCTTCGTCGCTGATTTTGCGTGGCTTGATGCCGAGTAATTCGCGGTGTTGGGCAACCATGGCCTCCACGTCTTTGTTGGGGATGGCATCGCGCTTGCCTAGCTTGTAGTCGTACCAACCCGCGCCTGTTTTTTGGCCGAAGCGACCTTGTTCGCACAGCAAGTCAGCCGTTTTGCTGTAGCGACGCTTAGGGTTCTCTGCGTATTGGCGTTTGCGAATGGCCCAGCCAATGTCGTTGCCCGCCAAATCGCTCATGCGAAAAGGCCCCATGGCCCAGCCAAACTTTTCAAGAGCGCGGTCCACTTGGGCTGGTGTGCAACCTTCGTCGAGCAAGAAGCCAGCTTGACGGGCGTATTGGTCAATCATGCGGTTGCCAATGAAGCCATCACACACACCTGAGAGCACGGCAATCTTCTTGATTTTCTTGGCCACATCCATGGCCGTGGCCAGCACGTCTTTGGCGGTGTCTTTGCCACGCACCACTTCGAGCAGTTTCATCACATTGGCGGGGCTGAAGAAGTGCAAGCCCACCACGTCTTGCGCACGCTTGGTGAAACTGGCAATTTTGTTCAGGTCCAAGGTCGAGGTGTTGGACGCCAAAATCGCGCCCGGCTTCATCACCGCATCGAGTTGTTTGAACACCGCTTCTTTGACGCCCATGTCTTCAAACACGGCTTCAATCACGAGGTCGGCGTCTTTGATGTCGTCGTAGTTCAGTGTGGTGCTGAGCAGCGCCATGGTTTTGGCGTACTTGTCTTCTTTGAGCTTGCCTTTTTTAACGCGATCTTCGTAGTTTTTCTTGATCGTGGCCACGCCACGGTCCAAGGCTTCTTGCTTGGTTTCAATCATCTTGACCGCAATGCCTGCGTTCAAGAAGTTCATGGCAATGCCGCCGCCCATGGTGCCCGCACCAATCACGGCCACAAGTTTGATGTCGCGCACCGGTGTGTCGCTGGGCACGTCGGCAATCTTGCTGGCTGCACGTTGTGCGCCAAACAAGTGGCGCAAGGCGCGGCTCTCTGGCGTCCACATGAGGTTGATGAACTGCTCACGCTCGTACATCATGCCGTCGTCAAATTTCTTCTTGGTGGCCATCTCCACCGCGTCGACAGCTTTGGGAGGCGCGGGGTAGTTTTTGGCCATGCCTTTGACCATGTTGCGGGCGAATTGAAAGTACGCGTCGCCCATTGGGTGCTTGCAAGGAAGGTCACGCACTTTGGGGAGTGGGCGCACATCGGCCACTTCACAGGCATAGGCAATGGCCTCGTCCATCAGGCTTTGTGGTGACATGGCCATTTGGTCAAACAGCTTTTGGCCAGGCAACATGATGAGCATGTCGCTCTTGATGGCTTCGCCGCTCACAATCATGTTCAACGCAGGCTCTACACCCAAGGCGCGTGGTAAGCGTTGTGTACCACCGGCACCAGGAATCAGCCCAAGCTTCACTTCGGGCATGCTGATGCTGGTGCCAGGCGCGCAGACGCGATAGTGGCAACCCAGTGCCAACTCAAGGCCGCCCCCCATCACCACGGTATGCATGGCGGCTACAACAGGCTTGCTGCAGTTTTCCACGCAAGAAATCACGCTGAGCAAGTTGGGCTCTTGAAAGGCTTTGGGTGAACCAAACTCACGCACATCTGCGCCGCCCGAAAACGCTTTGCCGTGGCCAGTTATCACCACTGCTTTGACGGCGGGATCGGATTGCGCTTGGGCAATGCCCGCCACCAAGGCGCGGCGTGTTTCTAAACCCATGCCGTTGACGGGCGGGTTATTCAAGGTGATCACGGCCACATCACCGTGGACTTGGTAGTCTGCACTCATCTGATTTCCTTTGAGAAAAGAATTAGGGTTGTTAGGCGCTTGGCAGCTTGTAGTCTTTGAGCTGCTCGCGTAATTTGGTTTTGAGCATCTTGCCTGTCGCACCAATCGGGATGGCATCGACAAACACCACGTCATCTGGGATTTGCCACTTGGCTGTTTTACCCTCATAGAAAGCCAGCAGTTCTTCGCGGCTCAATTGGGCGTCTGGTTTTTTCACCACGGCCACGATGGGGCGTTCGTCCCACTTGGGGTGAGCCACGCCAATGCAAGCGGCCATGGCCACAGCGGGGTGCGCCACAGCGATGTTTTCAATATCAATCGAGCTGATCCATTCGCCGCCCGACTTGATGACGTCTTTGCTGCGGTCAGTGATTTGCATGAAGCCATCGGCGTCGATGGTGGCCACGTCGCCTGTGGGGAACCAGCTTTGACCGTCTTGGTCTTTCACCAGCGGATTACCCTCGCCTTTGTAGTAATTGGCCACGACCCACGGGCCTTTGACCAACAAGTCGCCATAGGCCTTGCCATCATGCGGCTGCTCATCGCCTGCATCGTTAACGATCTTCATGTCCACGCCGTAAATGGCGCGCCCCTGCTTGAGCAGCAACTTCATTTGTTGCTCTTTAGGCAGCTTGAGGTGCTTGTTCTTCAAGGTGCACAAAGTGCCCAAGGGGCTGAGTTCTGTCATGCCCCAGGCGTGAAGAACCTCCACGTTGTAGTCATCGCGGAAGGCATCAATCATGGCGGGTGGGCAAGCTGAGCCGCCAATGACGGTGCGCTTCAGGGTCGAGAACTTCAAGCCATTGGGTTTCATGTATGTCAGCAACATTTGCCACACAGTGGGCACACCGGCTGCGTAGGTGACACCCTCGTTCTCAATCATCTCGTACACCGACTTGCCGTCCATTCCAGGGCCTGGGAACACTAGCTTTGCGCCAGTGAGCGCCGCGCTGTAGGGAATGCCCCATGCATTGACGTGGAACATGGGTACCACGGGCAAGATGGCGTCGCGTGCTGAGATGCACATCACATCGGGCAACGCAGCAGCATAAGCATGCAAGGTGGTGGAGCGATGGCTGTAAAGCGCAGCTTTGGGGTTGCCCGTCGTGCCGCTGGTGTAGCACATGCTCGACGCTGTGTTTTCGTCAAATACGGGCCACTGATAGCTGGTGCTTTGGCTGCCCATCCAAGCTTCATAGCTGACGAGGTTGGGTATACCGGTGTCGGCTGGGAGCCTATTCACATCGCACATCGCGACCCAATGTTTGACCGTGGGGCACTTGGTGTGCACGGCTTGGATGATGGGCAAAAACGTCATATCAAAGCACATCACTTGGTCTTCGGCGTGGTTGACGATCCACGCAATTTGCTCTGGGTGCAAGCGTGGATTGATGGTGTGTAGCACGCGCCCCGATCCGCTCACACCAAAGTAAAGCTCAAGGTGGCGATAGCCGTTCCAAGCAATGGTGGCCACGCGGTCACTGAAACCTATCTTCATACCATCTAGCGCATGAGCCACTTGACGCGAGCGGCGCGCAACATCTGACCAGGTGTAACGGTGAATGTCGCCCTCGACACGGCGCGACACCACTTCGCCATCGCCGTGATGTTTGTCTGCGAAATCAATCAAGCTTGATATCAGCAGGGGTTGGTCTTGCATCAGTCCCAGCATGGTGCCTCCTCAATGTTTTAACTTTTCGCACGATCGTGCTTTTTTATCTATTGTGCCAATACTTTCAGTCATTTAACGAAAGCCCACAAAAAACCAGCCTATGGATAACCCGAGACAATAGTGCCTATGCTTAACCACCCTGCGCTTCCAACTGCTGACTTACCTTGGCTAAGTACATCCAAGAAAGGATTTGCATCCCTAGGTGAAGCGTTTGCAACGCCGACCGAGCCAACCCCCATGCCCGCAGCACATTGGGTGGGATGCAACGAAGCATTACGCACAGATTTAGGTTTGCCCACAGACTTGTGGCAACAGCAAGAAGCTTTAGAGCTGTTCACAGGCAACCGACTGACGGTCGACCAACACAGCTACGCAAGCGTCTACAGCGGTCACCAGTTTGGCCAATGGGCAGGACAACTGGGTGATGGTCGTGCCTTGAATTTAGGGGCGATTGAAACCCCTTTGGGTCTGCAAGAGTTACAGCTCAAAGGAGCAGGTCCTACGCCCTACTCTCGCCGTGGCGATGGGCGAGCAGTTTTGCGGTCAAGCATTCGTGAGTTTTTGGCAAGCGAGGCCATGCAAGGTTTGGGCATTTCCACCACGCGTGCTTTGTGCGTTACAGGCTCACCCGCCCATGTGCGCCGCGAAGAAGTCGAAACCGCCGCAGTGGTCACCCGTGTGGCACCTAGCTTTGTGCGCTTTGGCCACTTTGAGCATTTCGCGTCTAACGGCCACATCGACGAATTGCGCGCCTTGGCCGACCATGTGGTGACAGCACATTTGCCGGAGGTGCAAAACAAACAAGGTGCTGAGCGTTACGTCGCACTGCTGCACGAAGTCACCCAACGCACGGCCGTCTTGATGGCTCAATGGCAAGCCGTCGGCTTTTGCCACGGCGTGATGAACACCGACAACATGAGTGTGCTCGGCCTCACGCTCGACTATGGCCCATTTCAATACTTAGACGGTTTTGACGCCAACCACATTTGTAACCATTCCGACACCTCAGGCCGTTATGCCTATGCGCGTCAGCCGCAAATCGCCTACTGGAACCTGTTCTGCCTAGGCCAAGCCCTGATGCCATTGATTGACGAGCAAGCCCCTGCCCTGGCAGCGCTAGAGACCTACAGGCAAGCGTTCCCAGAAGCGATGGATCAGCGCATGCGCGACAAGCTGGGCTTGAGCGGCATACATGAGGGCGACCGTGCTTTGGTGGAAGATCTGTTGCAAGCCCTTCAACAAGACCGTGTGGACTTCACTGTGTTTTGGCGACGTTTAAGCCTGGCCGTGCGCGAATCGACTCACAGCACCCATGCGTTTGAACCTGTGCGTGATCTCTTTTTGCTCCGTGAAGTGTTTGATGCGTGGTGCGCACGCTATCTAGAACGCTTGGGCTCAGTCAACCGCCAAGTCACAGGCGACACGATGCTGCGCACCAACCCCAAATACATTTTGCGCAACCACCTTGGTGAGTTGGCCATTCGTCAAGCCAAGCAAGGCAACTTTGCGATGGTCCAAGACCTGCTGAACGTGTTGCATGCCCCCTTTAACGAACACCCCGCTTACGAAGCCTGGGCTGGCCTTGCGCCAGAATGGGCCTCATCCATCGAAATCAGCTGCTCCTCATGACCCTCCAAAAAACCGAACAAGAGTGGCGCGCCCTGCTCGCTGCCAAAAATGCCGAACCTGTCGCCTATGAGGTCACGCGCAAAGCTGCTACCGAGCGCCCTTTCACAGGGAAGTACGAAGACCATTGGGAAAAAGGTAGTTACCACTGCATGTGCTGCGACGCCAAACTGTTCGACGCGTCCACCAAGTTTGATGCGGGCTGCGGCTGGCCCAGCTTTCATACCGCGGCCACTGAAGAAGCGATCACCGAGCATCGCGACACGACACACGGCATGGTGCGTGTGGAAACTGTGTGCAGCCAATGCGGTGCGCATTTGGGCCATGTTTTCAACGACGGTCCAGTCCCTACAGGCCTGCGCTACTGCATGAACTCGGCTTCGTTAGACTTCGTGCCAAACAAATAATTGCCGTTATGAAAATATTGCTCGACTTCTTTCCCATCATTCTGTTCTTCATCACATTTAAAACGTGGGGCATCATGGCCGCTACAGCCGTGGCCATCGGGGCCACACTGCTACAAATTGGCTATCTGTGGCGCAAAAATGGCTTTGTTGAACCCATGCAATGGGTCAGCTTGGGTGTCATCGTGGTGTTTGGTGGGGCTACGCTGCTCACCCAAGACGAAACCTTCATCAAATGGAAACCCACCGTGCTGTATTGGCTGATGGGCGGTGCCTTGCTGGTGGGCTATTACGTGTTCAAACGCAACTTCCTCAAGCAGCTCATGAGCGCACAGGTCGAGTTGCCCGAGCACGCTTGGGGCGTGTTGCTGCACAGCTGGGCATGTTTTTTTGCCGTCATGGGCTGCCTCAACCTGTGGGTGGCCAACAACTACGACACCGACATCTGGGTGAGCTTCAAACTCTTTGGCGGTTTAGGCCTCATGCTAGTGTTCGTAGTGGCCCAAGGCGTCTACATGAGCCGCTACATCAAAGAGCAGCCAGAGGACCAAGCGTGAATATCACTGCACAAGCGCTGACACAGCGATTACAAGAACGTTTAAGCCCTGCTTTTGTCGAAGTTTTAGATGAAAGCGCAGCACATGCAGGACATGTGGGGGCCAACGACAGCGGGTTGGGTACCCACTTTCGCGTACGCATTCAAAGTGACATCTTTACTGGGAAATCTCGCGTTTCGCGACATCGCCTTGTGTATGATGCATTGCAAGAATATATCGATCAAGGCTTGCATGCCTTGGCCATTGAAGTCATAGAAAACTCCTGAGACCTGACATGAAAAAGCAAATGATTTGGACCGCTGTTGCAGCCGCTGCGTTCGCAGCTTTGAGCATGGGCGCTAATGCGCAAAACATCGCCATCGTCAATGGCAAGGCTGTGCCTACTAGCCGCGCTGAAGCACTGGCTCAGCAAGTGGCCCGTTCAGGCCGTCCTATGACGCCCGAGGTTGAAGCCCAAATCAAAGAAGAAGTCATTGCGCGGGAAATCTTCATGCAAGAAGCGCAAAAGCGCGGCTTGGATGCCACGCCTGAGTACAAAACACAAATCGAGTTGGCACGTCAAACAATTTTGATTCGCGAGTTGTTTGCTGAATTCCAAAAGACTTCAGCTGTCACCGACGCAGACGTGCAAGCCGAATACGACAAGTTCGTGGCAGCTAACGGCGGCAAAGAGTATCGCGCTCGCCACATCTTGGTTGAAACACAAGCCCAAGCCGAAGCCATCCTCGCCAGCCTGAAAAAAGGCGGTAAGTTTGAAGACATCGCCAAGAAGCAATCCAAAGACCCAGGTTCAGGTGCCAACGGTGGTGACCTCGACTGGGCAGCGGCTGGCAACTACGTCAAAGAGTTTTCAGACGCTATGGTGGCTTTGAACAAAGGCCAGGTTTCTGCACCCGTGCAAAGCCAGTTTGGTTTCCATATCATCCGTTTGGATGACGTGCGTGAAGCACAGCTGCCTAAGCTGGAAGATGTGAAGCCACAAATCGTGCAACAAATGACACAACAACGCATGGCCGCTTTCCAACAAGAACTGCGCGCCAAAGCCAAGGTCGAATAATTCACCTTTGCCCCATGCACTCAGCGGCCTTCGGGCCGCTTTTGTTTTTCTAGATAATTCACGCCATGTCTTTGCTCAACCACCAACTCGAACTGCTTGCCCCCGCGCGTGATGCCGACATTGGCATTGCCGCTATTCACCACGGTGCAGACGCGGTGTACATCGGCGCGCCCGCCTTTGGTGCGCGAGCCAGTGCTACCAATACGCTTCAAGACATCGAGCGCTTGTGCAAAGAGGCGCATCGTTTCAACAGCAAAATTTTCATCACCCTCAATACCATCTTGCGCGACGACGAGTTAGAAGACGCTCAAAAAATGGCGTGGGATGTGTACCGCGCAGGCGCGGATGTGCTCATCGTGCAAGACATGGGGTTTTTGGAAATGGACTTGCCCCCCATTCAGCTGCACGCCAGCACGCAAACCGACATTCGCACGCCTGAAAAGGCGAAGTTCATGCAAGACGTGGGCTTCTCGCAAATTGTGTTGGCCCGTGAACTGACACTGCCACAAATCAAAGCCATCCATGATGTGCTGGATGCTGAGCGCTGCAAGCTGGAGTTCTTTGTGCACGGCGCTTTATGCGTGGCCTACAGCGGCCAGTGCTTCATCAGCCACGCCCACACCGGGCGCAGCGCCAACCGCGGCGAATGCTCGCAAGCCTGCCGCCTGCCCTACACGCTGGTCGACGACAAGGGCAAG
>CANFKQ010000015.1 GCA_947447405.1 Comamonadaceae bacterium
TCGCCATGCGATACGCCTTCACGCATTAGCAAAATTCGTTCGCGGTAAAACGTGTTGTCGACCACGCGTGACACCAGTGTGAACGCTGTGACGATGGGCACGCCGCTTTTCATGGCTGTTTCAAAGCTACGGCAAAAACGTGCCGTGGTAGCTTTTGTCAGCACAGGACCAATCACGGGGATGCGTAGTTTGTACTTGTCCCAGTTGTAGCGACCTTCGGGGGTCGACAAGTAATAGCGCAGGCCCAACACAACCAGAGCCAAGACCGTCAAGATGAACATCCAGTTCTTGGTCGCAAAGCTAGACAGCGAGATTAAAAACACAGTCACCCCAGGCAGCTCAATGTTCATCCCGCTGTAGACCTGCGTGAACGAAGGAATCACATACATGGTCATGATGAACATAGCCGCCATGATGGCCGTCAGCACAAATGAGGGGTAGCGCAACACGGCTTTGATTTTTTGTCGCATACGACGGTCAAAATCAAGTTGTGTAAAAAGCCGAGTAAACACTTCATCTAGCTTGCCAGAGCTTTCGCCCACGCGAATCATGTTGACGTAGTACTCGTCAAAAAAATCGGGGTGTCTAGACATGGCCGCACTCAGTTCCGACCCTTTGTCCAAGGACGCATGCAAAGAACGAAGCAGCTTCGTCATGGATGGGTTTCTGCTGCTGGTCTTCAGGCCATTCACCGCCTGAATCATGGGCACGCCCGCTTTCATCAGGGTGCCCATTTGTCGGGTTAATAGCAACAAATCGTTGTCGTTGAGCTTCTTGGCGCCTTGCAGCGCACGAATCCATCCCGGTTGGTCTTTGAGCGGGTCTTCTTTCAGTTGCACATGGATAGGCGAGATGCCAGCCGAGGTCATCCAATTCACCACGCCCTCTGCATTGGGCGCTTCGACGGTGCCTTGCATCACGTCTCCGCGCTTGTTGCGTCCTTTGTATTCATAGATTTCCATGGGGCGACCTTGGCTTTCTCGCGTGCACGCGTTATTCGGACATCAATGCGTTTTTGGTGACTTCGGCCACCGTCGTCAGCCCTTGGAACACCAGGTCAAATCCGTGATGCATGATGCTGTCTTTTCCAATTTGCTTGCGGGCCACTGCTTCAAATGCAATGGGGTCTTCCTTATGTAGCGCGACTGCCAGTTCGGGCGTCATTTCGAGCAATTCGAAAATGCCAATACGACCGTGGTAACCCGAGCCGTTGCAGGCTGAGCATCCCGTGCCACTTTTGAGTGCGGCACCACTGGGCACTTCGCCGAAATATCGTTTCACCCATTCGGTTTCTTCGTGGGTGAGCTCATGCGGCTGAGCGCACTCCTTGCACACCAAGCGCAGCAGACGTTGGGACAAAACCGCACGCAGGGTGGTGGCAATCATGAAGCCTGGCACACCCATGTCCATCAAGCGTGAGGGCGTGCTCACCGCATCGTTGGTGTGCAGCGTTGACAAGACCAAGTGGCCGGTCATCGCCGCGCGGGTGGCAATTTCGGCAGTCTCGTTGTCGCGAATTTCACCCACCAACAAAATATCCGGATCTTGGCGCAAGAACGAACGCAACACACGCGGAAACGTGAGGCCAATTTTTTCATTCACCTGCACTTGGTTGATGCCGCCAATGCGGTACTCCACGGGGTCTTCGCAGGTGAGAATTTTGACTTCCGTGCTGTTCAAGCGAGAGAGAGCCCCATAAAGCGTGGTGGTCTTGCCGCTACCCGTGGGACCGGTGGCAAGCACGATACCGCTCGGGGCTGCGATGGCCTGGGTGAATTTTTGAAAAAGTTCTTCGGGCATGCCCAATGCCTTGAGGTCTTTCATGCCCTGGCTTTGCACCAAAATTCGCAGCACCACAGATTCGCCATATTGCGTGGGCATGGTCGACATCCGAATGTCGAGCTGCTTGGCTTCCGTGCGAATGGAAATGCGGCCATCTTGCGGCAAGCGTTTTTCGGCAATGTCCAAGCCCGCCATCAGCTTGAGCTTGACGACCAGCGGCGGTGCCACCTTCAAGTCGGCTTCTACCTGTGTGTGCAACACACCGTCAATGCGGTAGCGCACCACCAGTTGTTTGTCTTGCGGCTCAATGTGAATGTCAGAAGCGCGTAGCTGTGTGGCATCTCGGAAAATGGTTTGCAGCAGTCGCACCACGGGCGCATCGGCATCATCCACCGTGGCGCTGATCTGGTTCAAGTTGATGATGTTGCTTTCACTGTCAACATCTGATTCAACCGCCCGCGCAAAGGCAGTTAGTTGTTCATCTTTGCTGTAGGCCCGTTCAATCAAAGCATTCAGTTGGTCGTTGGCCACCACCGCAATTTCTAGCGGTCGATGCAAGCGCGCAGACAGCGCGTCTTGTGCTGACAAGTTGTAGGGGTCTGACACCGCTACCAAGTAAGTGGTTTTTCGATCTTCTAAAACCACCGCACGGTATTTGCGAGACTGCATTTCATCCAACTTGCAGACTGTATCCAGACTGACGTTGTAGTGCTTGAGGTCAATGTAGGGCAGGCCCTGTTGAGACGCCAACACGCGGGCGATTTGCTCTTCGCTCACATAGTTGTTGTCCAGCAAAATTTGGCCTAGTTTGCGACCTGTGCGTTCTTGTTCACTCAGTGCTTCTGCCAGTTTCTTAGCTGTCAGATAGCCTTTGGCGACAAGTTCTTCACCTAGCATTTGATTTTTAGCTGCTTGCATAAAAAACTTTCTATTTGTTTTAAGTCATCAGTCAGAAACGATTTCGTTCCATTGGCTTATCTTGGCACTCGAACGCGCAATGCGGTGAACCTTGGTGGGGTCGACACCGCTCAAACATATAAAGCCACCGGCCCATTGCTGTGCTGCATTGGTGGCGCGGGTCAGTGCAAAGGTGGTGGACGAGCTGGCAGAGGCGGGGTTGTTGAACAAAGCACAAATGCCACCGCACACCGTGGCGTTGTTGAGTGCGGTGGTGGGCGCTGCAGTGACTTGAAATTGGGTTTTGCTGACCACATCAGCCACCACCTTGGTGTTGCCGGCCAAGGTGCCCGTGCCGCTGTAGACCTTCAAAATCGTGCCCGCTTTCAGCGTCACAGCGCTGGGCACCGTGATGGTGGTGCCTACTGACGTGGCACCGCTGAGCAGCACATAGGGGTTGTACGTGTACCAAATTTCAGAGAACACATCACCAAACACAGCGGGCGTTGTGCCGTCGGTGTTGGGGAAATGTGCAATCCATGTCAAAGGAATGGGCTGCGCGGGACTGCCCGCGCTGTTGAACACCACCGATGCAAATGCACCCGTCACGTCATCGTTGCCACGTCCTGACACACCAAACACCAAGGTATCTGCCGCGTTGCACCAGCCCTTGGCTTCGCCACTCGAGGTGTCGCCCGTGGTGACGGTGTTGTTGGCGGTGTTGGCTGTTCGCTTGTCGTCAGCGAAAGCGCCTTTGATGACAGGCTGCGCCAACAAGCCTGGCATGACCATGCCCACCTCCGAATAGTTTCTGTCCCCGCTGAGCGTTTGAACCACATCGACACCCGAGGTCGCGCCAATACCCACCGCCGTGCCCAGTGTGCCGATGCTGGGAATACCGCTGCTAGATTCGATGTTCCACTCCATGCCACAACTGGGCAGTGTGCATGCGCTGGCGTTTATTTGTCCGCCCGATGTGCTGTGACCTGTGCTGCCATGGCGGCGCCATGCCAAGTTAAACACCGCCACGCCCGGCACACTGGCACTGTTTTCTAGCCGCATCATGATGTTGTGGCCAAAGCCCGCTGTGCCGATTTCGGATGACACATTGACCAACGATTGCACCGTGCGTTGTGCTTGGCCAAATTTGCCAATCACGCGAATGCCGCAAGTACCCACGGGCGGCGTAGGTGTGATGTTGCTGTCGTATTGAAAGCTACCCCCCGCAAATGGAATGGGGTTGGTGCTGCCACTGTTGTCTAGCCGCGCGACAGCGCAGGCCGCGTTCAACTGCGAGTCATCACCGGCAATGGTTTTAGAAATGGATCCGAGTGCACGCTCCACGCCGCTTTCTGCGTTGTAAAGCGCCTTCATACCGTTGAGGTATTGCACCGAGTCGATGCTTTTGTTGCCCAGCATGCCCAGCGTTTGCATGAGGATGAAGAGCACACACAGAATCACAAAAACCACCGCAGCGATGGAGACGAATCCCCGTTGACGGTGTGGGAAGTATTGGGTTTTGGGGCTAAGCATCATCCGTTCCTGAGTGCGACCAGTGAATGGAGTTCAACAGGTGCGGCATCGGGCGCCGCGATTTTTAAATTGATTTGTACAAACCGTATTTGGTCCATGCTGGGTGATGCCCCCATGCCAGCATCAAAGTACTGCAATGAAAACTCTGTCACATGTTCTGCCAGCACAGACTCCGTGCTGGGGGTTGGGTAACTCAGCATCAGCGACTGGCCACTCAGGCGCACAGTCACCAACGCGTTGAGCGTGGGTTCTGATTTGGTGAAGCTCATCTGAGTCGCCGATGCACTGGTGACCATGATGAGTTTTGTATTCGTGTCCATCGCCACTTGCCGCATCTCTCGGCTCATGCGCTCCATCGCGTACCTGGCGATGCTGGTGTTGGCATTGCCGTTGTTGAGGATGCGCGTGGTGGTGTAGCTGTCTGAAATCATGTTCAAGCCAATCACGGACAACACACCCAGCAAGATGATGACCAGCACCATCTCCAGCAGGGTGACACCGCATTGGTTGTGGGGGCGAGGGGGGGTGTGCATGTCAATACTTCATCAACTGCAATGCCATAGGACCCAGGGTGCCCACCGTGCTGTTGACTTTGATGTCCACCCATTGGCAGGTGGCGCCGATGGGGCAGCTGTTGCCGGTGTAATTGGGTGTGGTCGTGACATCAAAGTTGTTGTTGTCGGCTTTGGTGGCCACGGGCAAGGCTTCGCAGGCTGCGTCGTAATCGGGCGTGTCGTCATAGCCTGTCAGGCGGCGTGTCGCCAGCACGTGCTCTGCACAGGCTTGCAGCAGTTGCGTGTCGCTTTGCAGATCACGAATGCTGTTGCCACTCTTGAACAGACCCCCATTCAATTGGATGATGGCTGCGGCTGTGATGCTCAGCAGCACGATCACCACCACCAGCTCAATGAGCGTGAAGCCGCGTTGGAGAAAACTGGACGTCTTCATGGTCATGGCGCCACAGTGATAGACACATAGCCGGTCAACGCGGCAATGTCTACAAGGTATGAGGATGTGTCGGCTGACACAATGAAACGTGTGGCGTGGTTGGGTGCACCCAAACTGTTGAACGCAAGCGTCGGCACGATGGCTGCATTGGTCAACGTCACACCATTTTGAAAATCACCCGCAAAGGCTAAGCCTGTGGCTGGATCAATGAAGGGGACAGTGGGTTGTGCGCATTGCACAACGCTGTAATGCGTGCCGCTGGCCTGTATGCACAGGCTGACACCTTGGATACTGGCTAAGAGCTGAGTCCTGCGCACATCAGAGGCAAACGCTTTGGTTTGGGAATCTAGCGTGGCGGCTGAGAGGCTGACGAGGTGCGGGGCTGACACAAGAGCCAAGATGCCCATCATCACCAACACAACCACCATCTCAATCAACGTGAAACCTGCCGCCGCGTACGGTGGTCTTTGCCCCCCGAGGTGTGCAACAGGTTTCATGCTTGGCATCAGTTTGGCAGCGTGAAGGTGGCTGTCAACGTCTTGTGTGTGATGGTGCAAGACGGTGCATCGCCGCTGATGACGTAGGTTGCATCCAAGTTAGGTGTGACCAAGGCTGCCAGCGCTGCATTGGTACATGGCAACGCGGTTTGGTTTGTGCCAAAGGCAGCGGCAGCACCACTGCTCACGTTGGCCGCCACGGCTTGCAAAGCAGCTTGATCGGCTTTGGTGGTCAGGCCTGTGAATTGAGGAATGGCGATGACGGCCAAGATGCCGATGATCACAATGACCACGATCAATTCAATCAAGGTGAAACCAGCTTGTTTGGCGCGTTTGAATGTGTTGTTTAAGTTTTTCATGCAATTAACTCCGAGTTTTTAAAAAGACACATCTCATTATTTGCGCAAGTTCTGTCGATGAAAAGTGTGAAGTTAACTCAACTTGACAATTGTCAAGAGAGCCGCGTATTTGAGGAATTCCCACGCGTTTAGGGCACACGTGATGCGTGATGCCACCTAGACTTCAGCGATCGTTGACAAATTTAGGATGGGTTTCAATTGATGTCATTCAAACGGCTTTGGTCAAGTGCCCCTGATGGCTGGACAGCTTTGGACTGTCAAGGCGGCATGTATGGCGTCAGTGTGAAATCGCCGCGCACATTTGATGAGCGTGCCCTCGTTGTCAAGCACGCCTCTATCCCCGGCGTGAGTCTGGACCAAGGAAGCTTGGCGCAGATGGACAAGCTGATGCATGGCCATGGCTTTCCCTTGATTCATGTGTTGGCTCGCAAGGAATACCAAATGTTTTTGGTAGACAAAGCTGCCGTGCGACCCGAAGAAATGGAAAGCAGCTTGCGTTGGTCCTTGACGCCGTTGTTAGATTACCCAGCGGCAGATGCCAATCTGTCTTGGATGGAAATTCCACAAACCCCGACTGTCAATGCCAATCGCACGGCACAGATGTATGTGATTGCAGCCAGACGTGAGGTGATGAATCAGCGGGCAGACTTGTTTGAGCGTGCACATATGCCAGTGAATGCGCTGGACATTCGCGAGACGGGGCAGCGCAATATTTCTGCAGCCATCAAATCGCAAGATGCCGCCGTGTGTTTGATTTACGCAGAACCCAACGGCGTGCAGCTGACCGTGGCCTACAAAGGTGAGTTGTTTTTGGAACGCTACATCCGCGAGTCGTTGTTCACCACTGAGGATGACGCGTCAGACGCCGCCGAGGTGCAAAAGTTTGACCGTGTGGCACTCGAGGTTCAGCGCTCGATTGATTTTGTACACCGCAATGCGGCATCGATGCCCTTTGACGGTATCTTTGTAGCCCCCACACAAAGTGACATTGGCCTGCTCGAAAAATTGCAAGCACGTTTGTTAAATGAGGTGCGTGCTTTGGACCTGAGCCGCATCTTCGACTGGCCTGAAGGCTCTGACTTGCACAAGCCTGAAGTGCAAGCCTTGTATTTCAATGCCTTAGGCACAGCCTTGCGCTTGAAGGAGTAACGCATGACACAACACATCAATCTTTTGTCACGGCGCCGTGCGCACCAAAGCATGGCGTGGGTGGCTACGCGAGGTTTGAGCGGTTTGGTCGCCTTGTTGGTGCTGTGGAGCTTGGTGACAGAAGTCAGTTTGCAAAAGTTGTCGCGTGCCAATGACGACGCACAGCAAACTGTGGTGACTTTGCAGACTGAGCTAGAGCAAAAACGCCGTGAGGCAGGTTTAGACGATGTGCAAACCTTGGCCAAAGACTCTGCACGCATGCGCCACAGCATGGAAGAGCACTATGCCCTCATGCAACTGGTGCAAAAAGGCGAGGTGGGAAGTTTGTCTGGCCATGCCGGCGTGATTCAAATTTTGGCCAGTACACCGCAATCGGGGGTATGGCTTCAGGGGGTAGACATCACCAATGCGGGGCAAACGATGAGTGTCTCGGGCACGGCTTACTCCACCGCAGCGGTGATGCAGTATGCCGAGCAGCTCAATCAGGCTTTTCAAGCCATGAGCATTGGGTTTTCTTCTTTGGAAATGTTGACCGAGGATGTGCCTGGTGCATCGTCTAAAAGTCAGAGCATCAAATTTAAGCTTCATTGAAGGCGAACATGAATTCACTTTTTTCATTCGGACGAATTCGAGACAAGTTTTACACCTTGTCTGCGCGTGAACAGCTGCTGGTGGTGATGGTGCTGGGCGTGGCCCTGTACTTCGTATTTGAAAGTTTGGTCTTCACACCACAAAAAACACGCCACACGGAACTGATGGCTTCGCATGTGATGGCTGATTCGCGCGTGGTGGTGCTGCGTGCTGAAATTTTGGCCGCGGGGCACAGTGACGGCGCTTTGAAAAAAGAACAAGACGAAAACGCTCGGTTGAAAAAACAATCGGCCATGTTGGATGCTGTGATGAACAGCCTGCAAGGCAGCTCTCCACAAGTGGGTGAGCTGGTGCGCCGTGTGCTCAAAGACTACCCACATGTGACCTTGGATGCCTTGAAAACATTGCCTGTGAAATCTTTGGTGGCCTTACCGCAAGGCAAGAAAGATGCCACCACGGCCACTGTTGTTCCGATGAGAACGCTCTACAAACATGGCGTTGAGATTGAGATACATGGCAATTTCTTGGACTTGTTGTCGTATCTCAAAAATTTAGAAAACAGCTCACACAACGTCTTTTGGTCCGATCTCCGCTTACGTACGGTCAAGTATCCAGAAGCCGCATTGACACTGACTATTTTCATTCTGAGTGATCAACCCATTTTGAAAATCTCTTGACCTATGAAACATATTTTCCGACCTTTATTTATCGCCGCATGGTGGGCCATGGGGTCCAGCGCGCTCTGGGCCCAAGGCAGTTTGCATGACCCCATGCGTCCCCCGAGTCAAGCGCCGTTCAGTGCGCAGGCCCCTGCACCCGATACGGCTCAGCCCAGCGGCGAGAACATTCAAATGTTGGTCATTGGCCGTCAACGCACCTTTGCCGTGATTGACGGTGTGCTTGTCAAGCCCGGCGAGTCCGTCAACCAGTGGCAGTTGGTCAGCATTGGCCGCCAAGGTGTGGTGATGCGCAATGCCTCGGTCACACAAGAATTCAGTATCAGCCCTTCTGTTGTTAAAACGGTTCGTACCGCGAATCGCAAAAACAGCAGCAACGATTCAGTCGACAACCAACCTTCAAGGAACCGTCCATGAAATGGAACACACTTGCCCTCATCGCCCCCTTGGCGTTGACAACCGCTTGCTCATCGATGTATCCCACCCCCGATCTTTCAACGCAAGATCGCGTCACGCGTGAGTTGTCGCAAGCGGCCTCTAACAAGTCGGGCGCCTCCAACGCGGTCATGCCTCCTGCTGTGTTGAATGAGTTGTTGCTGCCATCGCTCAACAGCTTGGTGCGTCAGTCACCCTCGCGTGTCAAAGAGCAGCACTTTGATTTGGTGGTGAACGATGCCCCCATCGCCCAAGTGTTGTCTGGCCTTGTGGCGGGCACCGAGTACAGCATCATGCTCAAGCCCGTGAGCGCGCAATCTGCCGCCGCCAGCGGCGAGGTGTTGGAAACACGTGTGTCCTTGAACTTGAAAAACATCACGCTGTTTCAAGCGCTCGATGCCTTGCGCGATGTGTATGGCTACGACTACACCTTAGACAAGCAGCGCATCTTGGTTCAGCCCGCTCAGTTGCAAACCCAGCTTTACTACGTGAATTACATCTTGGGTCAACGCCGTGGCGTGAGTGACTTGCAGGTCATTGGTGGCGCATCCGTGGGCCACTCGTCGAGTTCGTCGTCGTCCAGTGGCTCCACATCCACAACCTCCAGCTATGCCTCAGTTCAGGCCACAGGGTTGAGCACCACGGTGAAGTCTGACATTTGGGGCGAGGCCGAAGATGCCTTGCGTACCGTGTTGGGTTGCAACATCCCCAAGGCGTCTGCCACGGTGGCTGTGGCGCGCGTTTCGGCCACGAATCAGGGCAATGCTTCGCGTGCGGATGTGACGCATCCAAGTGACGCCCCCTTGGGTGAACGTTCACGTGGCTCGGACGGCTGCGTACAAGGTCGCGCTCTGTCGATCAACCAGATGAGCGGCACCATCTTGGCCCGTGGCATGCCCTCCGAATTACGCACGGTTGAAAAACTGCTGAAGTCCATGCAGTTGAGCATTTCGCGCCAAGTCATCATCGAGTCAAAAATTATCGACGTCGAGTTGAACAAAGATTCTCAGCAAGGCATCAACTGGGGTTCTTTCCCTGATGGTTTGCACCGCTTCTCGGTGGGCGCTAGTGCCGGCACGATTGGCCCAAACCAAGCTGGTCAATTTGGCGGTGCAGTGAGTGCCACCAGCCTGCAAACCTTGTTGGGTAAAAACCAAGCACCGGCCAATGCGCTGTCGAGCGCATCGGGTGTGGCCATGCAAACTCGTAACTTTTCTGCCTTGATCAACTTCTTGGAATCGCAGGGCCGTGTGCATGTGTTGTCTAGCCCTCGCATTGCGACTTTGAACAATCAAAAAGCCGTCATCAAGGTGGGCAGCGAAGAGCCCTTTGTCACCAGCATCACGGGTGGCAGCACCACCGTGCCCACGGTGGGTGCCCCCGTCAACGTGCCACCTACCTTGTCTTACCAACCTTTCTTTTCAGGTATTTCATTGGACGTCACGCCTCAAATTGATGCTGAAGACAACATCACCTTGCATGTGCATTCGATGGTCAACAACGTGGTGGAGAAAGCCAAGCTCGCTTTGTTGGACGCATCCGCTGAAATGGTGCCCTTTGCCGTGAACACGATCAACGAAACCGACAGCGTGGTCAAAGCCAAAGACGGCCAAGTCATTGTGATTGGTGGTTTGATGACCGAGAAAAATTCAGACGTTCGCAGTGGCGTTCCAGGCGCGCGTGATGTCCCAGGCTTGGGTGCATTCTTCAACTGGGGTGCACAGACTTCCAGCAAGCGTGAGTTGGTGATCTTGCTGAAATCTACTGTGGTCAAAGACGACAGTGCTTGGTCAGATGACATCAGTGCCACAGGTGAACGCATTGGCGCGATGAGCGCACCTCGTTAATTCGAAAGAAGAAACCCTGATGTACCTCGAACACTTTGGATTGAAAGAATTTCCTTTCAGCATCACGCCTGACACGGAATTCTTTTTTTCATCAGGGGTTTCTCAAGAAGCGCTCAACACGCTACTGATTGCTGCGCGAACGGGTGAGGGCTTTATCAAAATCACGGGTGAGGTGGGTACAGGTAAGTCCATGCTGTGTCGCAAATTGATGGCGAGTTTGTCGTCTGACTTCAAAGTGGCCTACATCCCCAACCCGTATTTGGACCCCGATTCTTTGTTCATGGAATTGGCGGCTGAGCTTGACGTCGAATTTGATTCAGAAACCATCGCCAAACACCAAGTTCTGCGTGCCATCAAAGAACGTTTATTGGCGCTGCACAACTCGGGTAAGCGCGTGGTGGTGTGTTTGGACGAGGCGCAGGCCATGCCCATTGAAACGCTAGAGGCCTTGCGCCTGTTAAGCAACCTTGAAACAGAGAAACGCAAGCTGTTGCAAGTCATTATTTTTGGGCAGCCTGAGCTTGAAGACAAACTCAACCACCCCTCCATTCGTCAGCTCAAGCAGCGCATTGCGTTTGAATACTGCCTTGCTCCGATGGGGCGTGATGAGATTGACTATTACATCCAGCACCGCTTGTCTATTGCAGGCCATCAAGGTACGCGCATGTTCACCCGTCCTGCTTTGTGGCTGCTGAAATTACGCACCCACTGCGTACCCCGTTTGGTCAACATCGTGGCTCACAAATCGTTGCTGTGTGCCTATGGTCGAGGACGTAAGAACGTGACGTTTTGGGACGTCAATGCCGCCGTCAACGACACGGCCTCCCTGCGTGAATTTGGGTCTAAATTTCGTCTTCTTTTTTTGTTATTGATGTTGTTTGGCAGCGTGTGCTTGTTGCTGATTGATAAAGGATATTTCCGATGAGTCTCGTCAACCAAATGCTCAAGGATATCGACAAGCGCCATGCCGCTTCGTCCGCCATGCCTGCATCTCACCACGACTTGCAAGGTGTCATGCGGTCAGCGTTTCCGTGGCGCACGGTACTGCTCGGTGGTGGCTTGGTGGCCGCCTTGGTCATGGCAGGTGTGCTGGTGCTCAACGGTAAACGTGCGGTGCCTATGCCAACACCTGTTGCGTCGTCTTTGCCCGTTGTGGTCGCCAGTGCTCCTGTGCAGATGGCCAGCTTTGCAGCGGTGAGCAAATCAGCAGAGCCTCCTGCATCTGTACAGAAGCCGCAGCCAGTCGCGCAGGTCATTGCCGCTGTGCCGCCTGTGATGCCAACCCTCAAACCAACCACAACGCCGGCCGCGAATGCCTCCCCCAGTGGTTCGGTCACTCGCGTGCTGACGGCGGAGCAACGTGCTGAAAACTTGTACACCGATGCGGTCGAGCGCATTCGTCAAGGGCAAAACTCCGATGCACAAGGTGTGCTTAAGCGTGCATTGTCTGAATACCCGCTGCACCATGCCTCGCGTCAGCTTTGGGCGCGTTCTTTGTTGGAGACTGGACAGTTGGACGAAGCTAAAACCGTGTTGCGTGATGGCCTGACCTTGGCGCCACAACGCCTCGACTTTTATATGGCCTTGGCACAAGTGAGCTTGGTGGACAATGACTTGGAAGCTGCCATCAAGACCATGCAAAGCGGTCTGCCTGTGGCCGCTGACAATGCTGAGTTTCATGCCTTGTTGGCCACGTTGCTGCAGCGCAGCGGTCGTCACGACGAAGCCATCCAGCACTTCGTCGCGGCTTTGCGCAAGCAGCCGGATTCGGCCAATGTCTTGCTTGGACTGGGTATTTCATTGCAAGAAAAAAAGGACAAAGCCAGTGCTGCTGAGGCCTACCAACGTGCGATTGAACTGGGTTTGTCGCCATCACTCATGCAATTTGCGCAAGACAGGCTTCGTCAATTGATCAGATAACTCTGCTACAAAGACACCCATGAACATTCAAGACCTATTGCTTCAGTGTGTCGAGCGCCGAGCCTCTGATTTGCACCTGTCCTCGGGCGTGCCGCCCATGGTGCGCATTGATGGCGACTTGACGCGTTTATCAGACGCGGTGTTGAGCCACGAAGAAATTCACCCAGCTGTGGTGGGCCTGATGAACCCCATTCAGCAAGCGCATTTCAAAGATACGATGGAGTGTGATTTCTCTATTGAAATTCCCCAAGTCTCACGTTTTCGGGTAAATGCATTTCATCAGGCACGTGGCGTGTCTGTGGCGTTTCGTGGCATTCCTAGCCGCATGCCACGTTTACAAGACCTCAATGCGCCGGCTATTTTTTCTGAGTTTGTACACAGCTCGCGCGGCTTGGTCTTGGTCACCGGCCCCACGGGTTCGGGTAAGTCCACCACACTGGCCGCCATGGTTGATTTACTCAACCAAAGCACACCCAAACATATTTTGACCATCGAAGACCCAATTGAATTTGTGCACACGCCGCAGCAATGTTTGGTCAATCAACGAGAAGTGGGCGGTCATACCTTGAGCTTTGCCAACGCGTTGCGTGCTGCCATGCGCGAAGACCCCAATGTCATTTTGGTGGGTGAGATGCGCGATTTAGAAACCATCCGTTTGGCCATCACCGCTGCAGAAACAGGCCACTTGGTCTTGGGCACCTTGCACACCTCGGGCGCTGCCAAAACCATTGACCGCATCATTGACGTCTTTCCTGCCGAAGAGAAAGAAATGGTGCGCAGCATGTTGTCAGAGTCGCTCAATACAGTGATCTCGCAGGTGCTGTGTAAGCGCAAAGACGGCGCAGGTCGTATCGCAGCCTATGAAATCATGGTGGGTACTACGGCCATCCGTAACCTCATCCGCGAAGGCAAAGTGGCACAGATGTATTCAGCCATTCAAACCGGCAGCGCATCCGGGATGCAGACTTTGGACCAAAGTTTGTCAGCCCTCGTCAATGAAGGCTTGATTGACGTATCTCAAGCACGCACCAAAGCGAAATATCCAGATAACTTTCGCGCGACGAATTAAATCTTGAGCGTGTATTCCACGCGCTGGTCTCTGCCTTGGCTTTTAGCCAGAAGCATGGCCTTGTCAGCTTGATCGACCAAATCATCTTGTACAGGGGTTGTCGTGATGGTTGATGTCACATGACCGATGCTGACTGTCAGTCGAGGTTGATCGCCGTTGGTGCATTGGAATTCAATCTGACGAACAGCGTCTAAGATGTCGTCTGCAATTTTTTTCGCGGCATGCCGATTGGTTTGCGGTAGCACGATTACAAATTCTTCCCCCCCCCAGCGGCACACAAAGTCGAGCGGTCGATGTAACGATACTGACAGTGCTTGTGCTACAGCTTGCAGTGCTATATCGCCACTTTCATGACCATAGTTTTCATTGAAATATCGGAAATGATCAATGTCGATGAACAACACGCTGATTGGCTCTTGGGATCGCATAGATTCGCGCAGCAGGGTGGGTAATACCTCATCCAGTGCGCGACGGTTATGAAGTTTGGTGAGCGCATCGTGCAGCGATGACATTTGCGCAGCAATGAGTTGTTTCGACAGATCATGCAAGTAATAAAAAATTGCAGTGAAAAAAAGCATCCCGATAAACGAATACAGCATCAGATACCTGTTGCCCGATACAAATTCATTTTTTAACTTTGAAATGGGATAGGTCGCATAGGTTTCAAGATCGTAAGTAGGAGACGTTGCAGAGCTCATCAGCAGCTTGTCGGTATGCGCGCTAATGTTTGACATCTCTTCTTTTTTGTGACCCAAGGTGAAACTAAACGCGCTAGGCACAGTGAATTGGGTGCCGGGTGGTGGATAGACAAATGAGGGCGCGCTGCTATCAAAGTGCGTCATCATGTACTCAAAGTGATTTGGATCCGCGTATTGCATCAGTTTGTTGGCAATGTCTTTTTCCAAAATTTGTTGCACCAACACGCCAGAAAATTCACCATTTTTTCCGTAAATAGGAACTGACATGTGAAATACCCATTGGCCTGTGGTTCTCGCAAGCACCAAAGGTCCTATGGTTCGATGGATGTCGGGGTTGTCACGCAGTTCTTTGAAATAAAACCGATCCGTAAAATCAATATTTGTGTCAGCTTTTCCACTACTTTGTGCATACAACTTACCGTGTTTGTCAACAAAAAATAGCAAGCCAAATGCATCGGTTTTGTTGAAGGTTTGAAACTTGGTGTAGCTGCTGCTCAGTATGAAGTGCGCCTGCTCGTGATTCATTTGATTCGCTTGAATAGCTTTAGTTATTGCCGCTTGCGTGCTGTCTAGGGATTTGGCGGCACTGGTGAGCGCTGTTTCAACTAAAAAGTTACCCACACTCGCGCTACGTACTAATCGTGAATGGGCGTCATCTAATCGCACAGTCCAGTTTTGGTACAACGCAAACCATGTACCAACCGATACGCTCGCGAGCGTAAATAAGTACAGGCCCACAATAGTTTTGGAGAGCTTGCTGCTGAACTGTATGGTCGTCAGCGCACCGTGTTGTTTCTTGTTGATTTGTTTCAAATCAGCGGTCATGCATGCTTCTTTCGTGGCTCAGCGAATCGATGTGTTGCTGCAAGTGCATATGTTTTTTTCGAGTAGCACAGGGCCGACGACTGATGTAGGACCCCACGGTTTAGGCGTTCTCTGCGGAGTGCGTCAGCACAAAGTCGATGAATCCCCGCTCGACCGAGGTGGACACCAATCGCACGCGTACAGCTTGTCCGACTTTGAGTTCAGGCATATCACCCGAAAGGCGGCCTTCTGCAGGTGGTTCAAAAATGCGCACCCATACCCCATGGGTGCCACTGCCTGTGACAACGCCATTGAAGCGTTGGCCAATCCGTGAATGCAGCAGCAATGCGGCTTCAGATTTGCGCATTTGTCGTTCAACTTTTTTGGCTGCATCTTCTTGGGCTGTGCAGTGCGCAGCCAATTCATCTAACTCAGCATTGGAATAAGGGGAGTTGGTACCCGCCAGTGCCGCCTTGATGAGTCGCTGTGTGATGAGGTCAGGGAAGCGCCGGTTAGGGGCCGTGGAGTGTGTGTAGTCTTGCACGCCCAAGCCAAAGTGGCCGATGGGTTCGTTGCGCGGCCGCTCGACGATGTATTCACCCGAGCCCATCAACTTGATGATGACCAGAGACAGATCGGGAAAGCGCAAGGGGTCAGCCTTGTGTTGTTTGGCCAAGAAGTGTTCGAGGGCTTTGCCATCGGGCTCGTTGGGAAGCGTCTCGCCATATTCATGCGCCACTTCGACAATGCGCAGCCAACGCTCAGGCGATCGCACAACCCGTCTGAATGCGGGAATACCATGCTGCGCTAAAAAGCGTGCCATGCATCCGTTGGTGGCAATCATCAGTTCTTCAATGATTTGACGTGCGCGGTTTTGTACTTGCTGTTGGATGTCGCTGATGCGGTCGTTTTCAAACAGTGCCCGTGGCTGAAACGTTTGAAATTCCAGGGCGCCTTGTGCGTGCCTGAGCTTTCTTAGCTTCTGCGCCAATGCATCTTGTGTGCGAATTTGTACAGGCATGGCATGAATGCGTTTAGCGGCTTCAGGCAAATCACCTTCGCCTTCAATCCAAGCCGACACCGCGTCGTAGGCGAGCTGTGCTTTGTTTAAGACGCGCCCCCGATAGATGGTTGAATGCAGCAAGGTGCCATCGTTGCGAAATTCCATTTCGTTGATCAGGGCCAACCGAACTTCGTTGGGATTGAGCGAAGTCAGGTTGGTGCTGAGCTGCTCGGGCAGCATGGGGAAAATACGCGCCGAGGTGTAGACCGAGGTTGTGTTGAGTCGCGCGTGTTGGTCGACAGCGCTGCCTTTTTTCACCAAGGCATCCACATCGGCCACAGCGACGTAAATGCGCACGCCCCCTTGGGGCAGGATGTCGCTTGCGGTGAGTTGATCGAGATCGCGTGAATCGTCATTGTCGATGGAGCACCAAGGCAGTGTCGTTAGATCACGGATGTCACTGTGGGTGTCTTGTGCAGGAGACTTGAGGTGCTCGAGTTGCTCATGCACCGCATTGGAAAAGTCGGGCTCAAGACCTCTGCTGAACATGGCCCATGTGGCGATGGTGGCCAAGTCATAGCGGTGATTTTTTAAGGGGTGAGTCATGTCGCGATTCTGGCATCGGTCACTCTTTTTAAACAGTCGACCATTTGATGAATGTCAAGCAACTGGGTGCTATACCCACTAGCATCCATGCTTCGATGGATTTTTGGACATAGAGGAAGGTTTGAAGGCGATGAAAAAAATCAGCATTGGCTTGTTGTTTGGTTTTCTCAGTTGTATGGCATGGAGCCAAAGCAGCACCTATTTATGGCCCACCATCTTGTTTGTCAAAGGCCAAGATCTGTGCCAATTCGAAGAAAGCTACGGCACCACACGCATTGAGCAGGTCAATGAGATGACCGGACAACTCAAAGACTTGATGCGCTTTGGTGCGACCACCTCTGAGGGGGTAGATGCGCTGCTGAACTTGGACGCCATGACAGACCGCCACCGGGCACAGGCCACGGCGGGCAGCCGCATGGATGTGACGCTGGAGGCCAGTTTGAAGGCTTACTTAGACCGCATGTATCTGGGGTTCAACCCCAGCGATATCAAGCTGAAATTCTTCAACCCAGGCCCTTTGGGTGAGTTGATTAAAAACTTGCGAGAGCATCAGCGCCAAGACAAATTGGACGTGCAGCAGCTGTCGGTGCTCAGTGGCATTGCGTGGGGCACCTATGCCTATGGCCCCGGTTGCAAAGGTGATGTGCTGGTGACCATCCACATCGAGTTGGTCAACGGCACGGGGGTGAGTTTTCAGGGGCAAGGTAAACCCGAGACGGTGATGTCTGCCATTGCGGCCGACATGGTGCGTTACTTTCAGCGCACCTCATTTCCATCGGTGGTGATGATGGGTGACAAGAGTTTGATTTTGGTGGGCACGGCGGGCAGCCCTGTCAACACCGCACCTAACCCGGCGATCGCGGAGCGTTCTTGCGCACTGATCAAAGCACGACTGCCAACCTTAGATGAGTATGAGTTCTTGTCGGTGAAGGGGGATTGGAACAACGGCATTTCTTTGGACCACAAACTTTGGGCCCTGTCTGGCAACCGTGTGCTCAACCCTGACACACGTAATCCAACGCCTGTCAGAACACCTGCAGACACCAACCACGAGTCTGTATCTTTTTATTGTGTGCGCTGAGTGGGCTATGGTGCCTCCGACGGGAATCGAACCCATATTTACACCTTAGGAGGGAGTCGTTCTATCCATTGAACTACGGCGGCAACCGATGGGTATTTTACGGTGCAGCTTGAATGCGTAGGAGAGGCTTGCCGCTTTAGCCACGTACCTGATTTTTTGTTGTGGTGCTTCCCGCAATCTCAAGCAATTTGTAGCCGCGTTCCCGAAACAAGGTGAGGCAGGCCTTAACCACGATGGGGTCATAGAGCACGCCACTTTTGTTTGAGATTTCTTCTAACCCTGCTTCGATGCCCAGTTTGGGGCGATAGGGACGGTCGCTGGCCATGGCTTCGACGGTGTCGGCCACGGCAAGGATTCTTGCCTCCAGACATATTTGTTCGTTGCGCAGGCCATTGGGGTAGCCACTGCCATTGAGCCGCTCGTGGTGCTGCAACACAAATTTAGCGATGGGCCAAGGAAATGACAGGGGTTTGAGAATGTCGTAGCCCGCTTGTGCGTGGCTTCTTAAGATGGCCACTTCCAGCGGTGTCAGGGCGGTGGGCTTGGTTAACACTTCGACGGGAATGCCGATTTTTCCTACGTCATGGATGAGAGCTGCTAATTTGAGTCCATCAATGTCTGACGGTTGCATGCCCAGCTCTTTGGCGATCTCCACCGATAAATCGGCCACGCGACGTTGGTGACCTGCCGTGAATGGGTCTCGCGCCTCAATCACATTAGAAAGACTGTTCACCGTTTCATAAATTTGCGTGATGCGCAGCGTCTGCTCTAGGGTCAGCGCATGCTCTGCTTTCTTGCGCGCAGAGATGTCTCGGATATTGCATTGAATGACAGTTTTTTCACCCACCAAATAAGAGTTACAAATGAACTCGGTGGGCAAGCCCACACCATTTTTAGTGACTAAATCAATGTCTTCGTACCTGACGTAACCATGCTCAAGGATGGATCGGTGGGCAGTCAGCGCTTTTTCTTTGTCTGCGATGAGGCCAATTTCCCACAGTTTCTTGCCTACGAGTTCTTCTTTGGTAAAACCAATGAGCTGAACAATGAAGGGGTTGGCATCTTCGATGATTCCGTCTGGAAAATCCAAAATCAAAATGCCGTCTTGCGCGGTTTCAAACAAACGTGTATAGCGTGCGGCTAGTTCTTCGGCAAGGGGAAGGTTGGATGACATGGAGGATGTGTGGCAATGGCTGATATGTTTTCATCGTACGCCCATATCTTTGGCAAGCACTTGCCATTTATCAAGTCAGTACTTATTTACTCAGCATCCGCATAGCTTCTTCCAAGCCTTTGAGCGTGAGCGGGTACATGCGATTGCTGACGATTTGTTGAATCATGGCAATGCTTTGGCGATACTCCCACACGCCTTGGGGCTCGGGGTTGATCCACGCAAACTTAGGGAAAGCGTGCAGCAAGCGTTGCAGCCACTCAGCGCCGGCTTCCTCGTTGTTGTATTCCACGCTGCCACCGGGCTGCACAATTTCATAGGGGCTCATGGTGGCGTCGCCAATGAAGATGAGTTTGTAGTCTTTGTTGTATTTGCGAATGATGTCCCAGGTCTCAAACTTCTCGGCGTAGCGGCGTTTGTTGTTGCGCCACATGAAGTCATACACGCAGTTGTGGAAGTAATAAAACTCGAGGTGTTTGAACTCAGCCTTGGCGGCGCTGAACAGTTCTTCTACACGGGCAATGTGGTCATCCATCGTTCCGCCCACGTCCATGAGCAACAGTACCTTCACATTGTTGTGGCGTTCGGGCCGCATCAAGATGTCCAGAAAGCCCGCGTTGGCTGCGGTTTTGTGAATGGTGCCGTCTAGGTCGAGTTCCTCGGCCGAGCCTTCACGTGCAAAGCGGCGCAAGCGGCGCAGGGCTACTTTAATATTGCGCGTGCCCAGCTCTTGGGTATCGTCGTAGTCACGGTAGCTGCGTTGGTCCCACACCTTCACCGCGCTTTTGTTGCCACCCTTGCCGCCAATGCGAATGCCTTGTGGGTTGTAGCCCCCATTGCCAAAGGGCGATGTGCCGCCTGTGCCAATCCACTTGTTGCCACCTTCGTGGCGTTCTTTTTGTTCTTCGAGGCGTTTCTTCAAGGTCTCCATTAACTCGTCCCAGCCCATTTTTTCAATGGCGGATTTTTGTTCAGGCGTGAGTTCTTTTTGAAGAATCTTTTCTAACCAGTCGAGTGGAACTTCTTGGGTGAAGTCGGTCAGCAGTTCTACGCCTTTGAAGTACGCACCAAACGCACGGTCAAACTTGTCGTAGTGCTTTTCGTCTTTGACGAGGATGAGGCGGCTTAAAAAGTAAAAGTCATCCAAGCTACACGCATCGCTGCCCGGACCTACCACTTGTGCCTGAAGTGCTTCCAACAGGGTGAGGTATTCCTTCACCGAAACTGGCAGCTTGGCGGCACGCAGGGTGTAGAAAAAATCAATCAGCATGGCTGTGCTTTATTCGTTGTCGGATTTAAGTGCTCGAAAGTGACGTGCGGCTTGCAAGCCCATGCCCCCGCCAACACCCACCAACAAAATGGCGATGATGCTGCCCGTGCCATAGCCTTCAGCAAACAAATTCAAGCCAAACGCTACGCCCAAGCCATAGCCCAGCAGGGCGCCTGCGACGAAGCCTATCGCGTCAGTCAGACCTTCAATGAGAGATGCAAACATGGTGACCTCTGCTCAGCGGTTGCGACTTTGCATGAACACCAGTTTTTCAAACAAAGTGATGTCTTGTTCGTTCTTCAGCAGTGCACCCACCAGTGGTGGGATGGACACTTTGTCGTCTGCTGTTTGCAGTGCTTCAAGCGGAATGTCCTCGGCCACTAACAACTTGAGCCAGTCGATCAACTCACTCGTTGATGGCTTTTTCTTGAGGCCTGGCAAGTTACGAATGTCAAAGAAGGTTTTCATGGCCACGCTCAGCAAGTCTTGCTTGATGGTGGGGAAGTGCACCTGCACGATGTGGCGCATGGTGTCGGCATCAGGGAACTTGATGTAGTGGAAGAAACAGCGGCGCAAAAACGCGTCTGGCAACTCTTTCTCGTTGTTAGAGGTGATGAACACCAGCGGGCGATTTTTGGCCTTGATCAGCTGGCGCGTTTCGTAGCAATAAAACTCCATGCGATCGAGCTCGCGCAGCAAGTCGTTCGGAAACTCGATGTCGGCTTTGTCAATCTCATCAATCAACAAGGCCACGGGCTCTTCGGCGGTGAAGGCCTGCCACAACACGCCTTTGAGGATGTAGTTGTTGATGTCTTTCACGCGCTCGGCGCTTTCGATGTCGGCCATCTGACTGTCACGCAGACGACTCACCGCATCGTATTCGTACAGGCCTTGTTGGGCCTTGGTCGTGGATTTGATGTGCCATTGCAACAGGGGTAAACCCAGGGCCTCAGCCACCTCTTCTGCAAGCATAGTCTTGCCTGTGCCTGGTTCACCCTTGACCAGCAAGGGCCGCTTGAGTGCGATGGCTGCATTGACCGCGAGCATTAAGTCTTGGGTTGCAACGTAAGTGTCAGTGCCTTTGAATTTCATGGGTGGTTTCGCCTATTATTTGATTTACATCAACCTTTGGGGATTGTGGTTTGCTTATGAAAAAGATTGTCGCGTTCGCGTTTGCTTTAACTGTATCTGCTGTGTCTTCGCTGTCATTTGCGCAAGACGTCAAAGGCGATGCTAACGCAGGTGAAAAGAAAATCGCCATGTGCATTGGCTGCCACGGCATCATTGGTTATCAAGCCAGTTTTCCTGAAGTTTATAAAGTCCCCAAAATTTCTGGCCAAGGTGAAAAATACATCACCACTGTGTTGAATGCCTACAAAAAGGGCGAACGCAAACATCCCACCATGCGCGGCATTGCCGACAGCTTGACAGACCAAGACATTGCGGACATCTCCTCGTATTACGCGAACCACGGCAAAGTCGATGGCGCTGTATTGCCCGAGAAAGCTTCAGAGCCCAAAGGCAATGTGGCCGCCTTGTTGACCAAAGGTGCTTGCACCTCTTGCCATGGCGAAAACTTAGCCAAACCAATTGATCCGACCTATCCCAAAATTGCTGGCCAACATTCAGACTATCTTTTTGTCGCGCTCAAGTCCTACAAGGTGGAGGGCAATGCAACTTGGGGTCGAAGCAATGGTGTGATGGGTGGGGTTGCCAAACAGTTCAGCAATGCTGAGTTGAAAGAACTGGCCAATTACGTAGCCTCACAGCAAGGTGATTTAAAAACTGTTCCGCAAAGCAAGTTCCGCTAAGTTCTGTTTTTCTTCGCCAACACCCGCTTTTCCAAGCGGGTTTTTTTATGACTTGTTCAGACGTTGGTCGAAATCGCGTCGTCGACATGTTGCGGCATTTGTAAAACACCAAAAGCATTGAGAACGCCTGAGGGACAAAGCCGTCCAGCGCCCGTCAGTAGCTGTTCGCTGGGTGGCTTTGTATCGTTGTTGAATTAGACAGATTGCGATGCGCATCATGGCGCATGTGCCAAGGTGGCTTGGCACAGTTGGCGATATGTTTGTAAGACGCTTTGCGACAACGTCAAGATGGTTTCAAACGGTGTATTCATGAGCAAGGCAGCGCCCTCGCTGGCGTGGTCTGCGCTGTAGATGTGAAACTTGCCTTGCGCCACCGCTTCAACGACGTCATGGCTGAGCATGAGGTGGTGGCGGTTTCGGCGTGGAATCAGCACGCCTTGTGTGCCATCCAAACCTTGGTTTTGGCAGGTGCGAAAGAAGCCTTCAATTTTTTCGTTCACGCCGCCCACGGGCAAGATTTCTCCGTTTTGGTTGACTGCGCCCGTGACGGCAATGTTTTGAAGGAGCGGCAAACCGGAGAGGGACGACAACAAGGCATACAACTCTGCGCAAGAGGCCGAGTCGCCCTCGACGCCGCTGTACTCTTGCTCAAACACCACCGATGCATTGAATGCCAAGGGTGCGATGTGTGAAAACAAGGCGGACAAATAACTGTGCAAGATGAGCACGCCTTTGTCGTGGATGGGGCCAGACAACTTGACTTCGCGCTCGATGTTGACCAGACCTTGGATGCCCGCATAAGTACGCGCAGTGACGCGCACGGGAAAACCAAACGCATGGTCACCCAGCTCAATGACGGTCAGTCCATTGAGTTGACCCACCTGCGAACCCTGGACTGTGATGAGGCGTTCGCCGTCAGTGATGGATTCTTGCAAGCGCTGTTCGGTGTAGCCATTGCGTTCGGCGCGTGCGTGAATGGCGGCATCAACATCGACAGCTTGTACACACGCTGTGCCACGTTGACGGGCTTGGCTGGCACTTTCAATGACCAAGGATTCGGTGTGTGAGAACAAGGCACTTTGGCGTGTTTGGTCATCCACTTCGCGGTGGGTGCACTCAATCAGACGAGCCACGGCATCGGCGTTGAAGTGCGGCAGACCAAGGCGTTGGCAGCAATGGGCTACAAAAATGGCTGAGGCGCGGTGTGTGTCAGGGCTGGCAGGTAGGCTTTCGGCAAACTCGACTTTGCACATGAAGCGACGAAAAAACTCGGGTGCGAGTTCTTGCAGCGCGTAGTATTCCTCCATGTTGCCGATCAAAACGATCTTCACGTTGAGCTGCACAGCTTCTGGCTCTAAGGCAATCGACGCAATGGGTGATGGATGCACACCTGCTTCTTCAATTTGCAGGCGGCCGCTGCGCAAGAAGCGGGAGAGTTTTTCCCATACCAAGGGGTCTGTGAGCAGGTCACACACATGCAGCATCAGAAAGCCACCATGTGCTTTGAGCAAGCTGCCGGCACGGATGCGTGAGAAGTCGGTCATCAACACATCGTCTTCGGTTTGGTATTCCACACTGCCAAACAAGGTTCGAAACACGGGGTTGTCTTCCACTACTACGGGTGCGCCTTGGGTGTCATGGTTGTCCACTGCGACGTTGATGCGGTAGCGCATCAACAAGGTATTGAGGGCTTCAAGGCGTGTGTCTTCTTCATCTTCAGCATCATCTTGTGGTTCGAACAACTCGATGTGCGCAAGCACATCGGCCATGACTTTTTCAAAGTAGTGGCCGAGCTTTGGGTTGTCTTGTGTCGGCTTGGCCAGGGCTTGTTGGATGTGCAACAACTCTTGCTCGAGCAAGGGTTTGATGGTTTGTCGACGCAGGGCGGCCAGACCTTCATTTTTCACACGATCGATGGGACGCGTTTTGTCCAAAAAGTTGGCAATTTCAGCACGTAGTTCATTCTCCGCCTGGTCGATGGCGGTGCGGCGTTCTTTGGGCAGAGCCAAGGCTTGGGCTTCGGTGAGGGGTATGCCTTTGTCATCGCGCAGGGTGAATACCAAATGGCCGCCTTCTCTGAACAGTGAGAAGCTGCGAGCTTCTGCATAAGCGTCCAGTACGGCGTAGGCGCGGTCTTCTTCTTGTTTGTAGGTTTTCTCGATGTGTTCGCTCTCGACTTTGAAGTCTTGGGCGGTCAAGCGTTTGGGAATGTCTGCCAGCAATGTTTTGGTGAGCTGTGCCATGTGCAGGCGTAGTTTGCGCCCCTCACCGGCAGGAATGTGAACGGCATGCGGGTGTTCGGGTGTGTCGAAGTTGTGCAAGTAGCACAGGTCAGGTGGCACCGCACGCGTGGCGGCCACGCTGTGCATCATGTGTTGCAGCAGGGTGGAGCGGCCACTGCCCTCTTCACCCATGACAAATAAGTTGTAGTTGGCTTGTGCCATTTCTAAGCCAAACCGTGCAGCGGTTTGGGCACGTTCTTGACCGATCCACGGTAAGGGTTGCGACACCAATTCAGACGTGTTGCTAAACCCCAACGTTGTGGGGTTGATGGTCAAGCGCAAGTCGCTGACAGGGACTTGGGAACTTGCGTTGTGTGTACTTGTCATGTTGTCTTGCTTTACATCAAATGGTGAAATGATTATGAACGTTGGCGGAGCGCACAATGGTGTTTTGATGAAGAAGGGCGGTCGACTGTGGTTCAAACGCGTTACAAAGTTGCGGCAGCTGCGCTGTCTGTGATGGTTGTGTTGGGGATGTTTGTCCCGCGTGCGTTGTATGGGCCCAAGGTACAAATCGATCGTGTGGTTCAACGCAACTTTATACAAACGGTGGTCGCCAGTGGTCATGTGGAGAACCCGCACCGCATCGATGTGGGGGTGCAGTTGACGGGCACCGTCACAGCGGTGCCAGTAAGTGAAGGCCAAAAGGTCATACAAGGGACGGTGTTGATCCAACTGGACTCAGCCGAGTTGCAAGCGGCTTTGCGACAAGCAGAGCTGGCCGAGCAACAAGCGCGGGCCCATGTGCGTCAACTCAAAGAGCTGCAAGCGCCCATGGCCGAGCAAGCGGTGGTGCAAGCCCAAGCTAACCGTGACAGCACCCAACGCACTTTAGAACGTACCCAAGAGTTGTTTGACAAAGGCTTTTTAGGGGCAGCGGCCAAGGATGAGGCGCAACGTGCGGCTCATGTGGCGCTGTCTCAACTCAACAGTGCGCGCCAGCAACTGGCTAGTGTGCGCCAAGGCGGTAGTGAACTTGCGGCAGCAGATGCTGCGCTTGCATTTGCACAAGCAGCGGTGGATGGCGCACGCTCACGGTTGAACTACACACAGGTCAAAGCACCCGCCAGTGGCACGCTGATTGCACGCAGTGTGGAACTGGGCGATGTGGTGCAACCGGGAAAAGCTTTGATGGTGTTGTCGCCTGCGGGTGAGACACAGTTGGTGCTGCAGATTGACGAGAAAAATTTGAGCTTGGTGCGGGTGGGGCAGTCTGCTTTGGCCTCCGCTGATGCGTATGCCAACGACCGCTTTGAGGCCACCGTGGCCTACATCAATCCGGGTGTGGATGCACAAAGGGGCTCGGTGGATGTGAAGCTGAATGTGCCCAAGCCACCTGCTTATTTGAAGCAAGACATGACGGTGTCGGTGGACATCGAAGTGGCACGGCGTGCGCAAGCTGTGCTGGTGCCAGCTGCTGCGGTGCACGACATCGACAAACCGCAACCATGGGTGCTGCGTGTGAATCAAGGCCATGCCCAACGGCA
>CANFKQ010000016.1 GCA_947447405.1 Comamonadaceae bacterium
TGGCTTGGCTGCCAAGGAAAACTGCTAGTGCTGAGAAATTCAGCAAAAGCATCGGCACTTTCAAACGATTGGCTAGGCAAGCGACGCGACCGCAATAGCCACGCCAGCGCTTCGCGCACGCCGGCATCGTCGTCAACAATAAATACCAAAGCGTCTTCTGTGGGTTGCATGTGTCAGGCCTCAGAGCCAGATTGTGGCAGGGTGAAACTGAACACCGTACCGCGCGGGATATTAGGTTGATGGCTCAAGAAGCCACCATGCTGCTCCACCACGGTTCGACACAAGCTCAGGCCCAAGCCCATGCCCTCTTGCTTCGTCGTGAAAAATGGCGTAAAGAGTTTTTCGGCCACGCCATCAGCAATCCCTTGGCCCAAATCGGCCACCAAAAATTGAAGCCAGCGACTGGTGGCATTTGAGGCAGCAGGCCGTACGGCCAAGGTCAGCACTTTGTGTGGCGTGTCCTCACCCATGGCTTGCATGCCGTTTCGTGCGAGGTTCAACAACACTTGCTCCACCATGGTTCGGTCGCAGAGCACGGCGGGTAAATCCGTGGGGCAATTCACGACCACACGCACGCCAAGTTTGCGGGCTTGCAAAATCACCAGAGGCATCACGTCATCCAACAATGCGCGAGGCGTGACCGCTTCGCGCGCTTGATCACGTCGACGCACGAAGTCGTGCACGCTTTTGATGACCTTGCCTGCACGCTCTGCCTGTTGGCCAATGCGCTGAATCGCGCTGCTCAGGGTGTCGGCCAACTGCGGATCGGTCAGCGCAGCGTCTTGCAACAAATTCATGCTGCCCGTGGCATAACTGGAAATCGCAGCCAAAGGCTGGTTGAGCTCATGGCTCAACAACGACGCCATCTCGCCCACCGTGGCCAAACGGGCTGTGGCTTGCAAACGCTCTTGGCTGGCACGTGAGACCTCTTCCACACGGCGTTGCTCACTCACATCAAGAACGGCTCCCATCCAACCCGTTTGCTCACCCAAAGCGTTGATGAGCGGGGCCTCAAAGATCATCACCGCAAAACGTTCGCCGTTTTTGCGCATGAACACAGACTCGACACCTTCACGCGGTGGGGCATTACCCGCCAAGCGCAAGGCTTGGCGTTGACCATATTCGTCCACCATCTCGGATGGCCAATAGGGCGCAGGAATACTTTGGCCAATCAACTCTTTGGACTCAAATCCCACCATTTCACAAAATGCTGGGTTGACATATGTGATGCGCCCTTCGTTGTCACGCGCGCGTAAACCCGTCACCAACGAGTCCTCCATCGCTTTGCGAAAAGCCAATGCGTTGGCCAAATCCAACTCCACACGTTGGCGTCGTCGCATGTCCCGCGCCAACATGACCAACACCGTGACCAATGCAATGGCCATTGCCGTCACCAAGGCTGTCAACACATTGGGAAATACGTCAGGGGCACTGCGCCAACTGTCTAGACGCAACACCATGGTGTGCCCAGGCAAATCCAACAAATGTTTGGCGATAAACACGCGTGAGCCGCGGCGTGCCGTGCCATGCATGGCAAGGCGAGTGCCGTCAGACTCGGTGAACGACACCTCTTGGCTGCGGGTGAGTTGCGGGGCCACCATGTTGACCAACACTTCGCTCAAAGAATAAGTGGCGATGGTGTAGCCCGTTAACACCCCATCGGTGATGACAGGTAAACACAAGTCCATGATTTCCATGCCCAAACCATCGGCTTGCGGCACATAGGTGCTTGCACCGTAGCCGGGTCCACTTTGTCGACGTGCCACGCCACAGGCCTGTACCACCTCGGGCTGGTTGGCGACTCGACCCAACCGATTGAAAACAGGCAAACGAAAGGGCGTGTCGATGTTCTTGAGGACCCGCAAATCTGTATCACGCAACTCCAAGCGCACCCATTCACGATGTTCACGTAACAAGGTATGGGCATCTTGCTCCCAAAGCGTTGTGCTGCGATCCGCATATTGCAGAGCTTGCAAGCTCTGCACATTGCGGTTGAGGGCTGTACGAATGTCACTCACGGCATCAGCTGCGTCACGCTCAATGCGACTTTGCACTTGGCTAACTTCGTAGCGCCCCGCCAACCAAACCAAGGTGCTGAGCATGGACAGCACCAAGACCACCAAGAGTCCCCATAGCACCCAGCGGCGCACCTGCGGTCCTAATGGCCAAGGCATCATTCGACTTTGGTCACGCGCGGATTGGTCCACGTGCCGTCTACGAAAAACTCACTGGTCCCTGCACGCACCAAAGGCTTGCTCAAAACCATTTGCGCCAAGTAAGAGGTCAAGCCCACCAAGGGGTTGATGGTGGCCATGTAGAGCGATGCCGTGCCCGCATTGATTTCAGGCACGACCACCACTTTGAGTTTCTGGGTTTCACGCACCAAGTCGGCACTGCCTTCAATCAAAGCGCCAGCCACCACGCCTTTCATTTGCAGGTTGTTGGTCGATGCCACACCTTGATCAATGCGCACATCACCGCGTACAAAGTCGAAGGCAAAACCATCGCTGAACAAATCACTGAAATCTAAGGTCAAGCGACGCGGCAAAGCCTGCAAATTGAGCACACCTAATAAGCGGGCTGCGCCGGGCTCAGTTTTGAGGAAC
The DNA here is from genome assembly GCA_947447405.1 of Comamonadaceae bacterium. Lineage (GTDB taxonomy): Bacteria > Pseudomonadota > Gammaproteobacteria > Burkholderiales > Burkholderiaceae_C > Limnohabitans. Next base: position 2,607 of record CANFKQ010000016.1, read on the forward strand.
TGTCCTTTTTCAATCGCCAAGTTCATCTTGCCACCCATGCTGGCGTAATCCAAGGTGATGGGCGAGCCTTGCCAAGACACTTGACCTTCCAAACGCCCTTCGCCATGACGGATCGCGTCTGGCGTGCCTAAGCGAGTCAACAGTTCACCACTGTCGCGAATGGCCAAGACAAAATTGAATTGGGTGCGGCGCACGCGGGGGCCCGCTGCAGCCCAACTGCCATGCGCCGTCAATGTGGCTTCTGGCAAAGTTACATTGAATTTATTCAGGCGCCATTCACGCGCGGCGTTGGCGCCCACCCGGTTCACGGCATCAATTTCTAATCGACCCAGTTTTTTACCACGCAAGGTCAGGTCATTCACCACAATATCCAAGGTAGGAATGCTGCTGGGCTGCTCGGTCAACAAACGCTCCACATCTGGTACCAAGCTGGGTGGAATGTTCAGATATGCCAAGCGCACAAACAGCTGCGCAGGCACGTTGCCATTGGAAGGTCGCACTTCAGCTGAGCCGTTGAGCTCGGTCGCACTGATGTTCAAACGCCATAAATCATCTTGCCGCGTGCCACCCACCACCACTTGATGAATGACCCGGTCCGACACTTTGATCTGGTCTGCACGCAACGCGGCCAATGTGGGCATGTAGTCTTGCGCACCGTCGCCGCTCGCCTCGCTGCCAATGACGGACGGGGTGGCGACTTTGCGCCTCATGGGCGATGTACCCGTGAGCTGCGTGAGTGCAAGCTGCCATGCGTCTACGTCTAACAAAGGCAGTTGTAAATTCAAGCTGACGGCGTTGTCACGCAGAGGCACGGCATCCATCACCGACTGTCCCACGGCAATGCCACCACGGAGCACGCGCGTGCGCAGTCCACTCAAATCGCGCACATACGTCACCGACACAATGCGGTCTAAGGTGACACTGATTTGGTCTTGCAGCACCCGCGCTTTGGGCTGCAGGGATTCACGCGTGAGGTGCGACTCTATGCGTAATGGCAACTTCGCGGTGGCAGCTTTGTTCAAGGGCGCGGGCAAGGTCAAGGCCATGCCTTTGAGATCGCTGGTGATCAACAACTCAGGCTGTCCGCGACGCAAACCCAATGTGGCGCTGTAACTCGACGTGCCTGTGGCGCGCTGCGCCAAGCGGGAGACAAACCCAAGCTCACGCGCTTGACGCAAGCCCTCAGCCGTCAAGTCGCCACGGATTTTGAGCTGCAAGGGCGATTGACCTTCAGCAGTCACCAACGACAAGCCGCCGTCAAGCGTGGCGTCTCCGCCCAACAACTGCGCCTGCACAGCCTTGAGCTGAAAGCCTTGTTCGCTGAACTGCAATGTGCCACGCGTGCGGTTGAGCACCGGGGTGCCAGGAATGACTTGCAAGGCGTTGTCCGCAAACACCACACTGCCCTGCACTTTGGATTGATCTAGGTGATCCATCGGCAAAGTCAAATCCAGTTTGAAATTCGCATCGCCCGTCGCTTGGCTTTTGCTCAGCACGGCGCCCGTCAAATCGTTGAGGGCAGACGTGGCAATGACATTCAACACTTGCGCCACGGGCCCGCGCGCCTCACCCATGACAGTGACAACGGGCTCGGCCAATTGCGGAATATTGGCAACCACTTTTTGCCACGTCACACCGGTCGCACCCGCCAACTGTGTGCTGCCTTTGAACTGCAAAGCACTGCGATCGAACACCAACTCACCATTCACCTCGGTCAGTGCAGGCCATGCAGGTGCTGCCGGCAATTTAGATTTGCCAGACACAGTGGGCACATAAGCGTATTTGCCATGCGCCACCTGGGCGGCAATACGGAACTCGCCTAGCTTGGGGTTTTCAAACGGCATGTCGCGCAAGTTGCCATGCAAGCGCATGGTGACATGGCTGGCCTCACCCGCTTGGACCGCTTCACGCACATAGGCTCGCACACCAGCAGGCAAGGTATTGGGCAAATAGCGGTGCACCTGCGCCGCTTTAGCACGGCTGAGTGTGGCGGTTAAATCCAACACGCCAGGCAAACGCGCATTGGCTTCACCGGTTTTCCAATTGCCATTGAATTCACCCGCCACATCTTCGTTCGCCACGCGGCCTTGCGTGAGCTGCAACGCCACCTCGTCGCCTTTGAGCTGCCACGCAATTTGGGCCGATGCTTCTTCTAAAGCAATGTAGGGATCGTCCAACCCCATAGGCAACGTGACACTGCCTTTTTGAATGCTCATGCGAGCCTTGCCACTTTTTTCTGTGACATCAAAATCCAATTGAGCCCCTTGCAAGCCAGGCCAATTTGCCAACGGGCTGTCTTGCAGCACATCGCGCTGCAAGACTAACTGGCGCACTTGACCTTTTGCGCTGTAGTGCAAAGAAGAATCTTCGTTTTTTTCCCAAGTCGCTTTGAGCTGGTTCACTTGGCCTTGCGGCTGCACACGCGACAACATGGCACGCCAGGTTTCGGGCAGCGGCAAACGCTGGCTGATTCGCGCCAAAGCATCCAAGTCCAAACGGTCAGCGCTCAAGTTGCCCAACTCGAACGCGTCACCGCGCCAGCCCACGCGCACCACACCGCCTGGCCAGTGCTCGCCCTGTTGAGTGTCAAACACCAAGTCTTGGCTGCTAATTTCTATGCCGCCATCTAACGCCTGTGCGCCAATACGCCCATGCACATGACGCAAACCCAGTGGCTGCAAGTCAGCGCCTAAGCGGGCATCCACCGCATCCAGTGCCACATCAGCAGTCACGCGAATGGTTTCGCCATGTTGCACATCGGCCCACAAACGCACGGCACCGCGGCCCTCTTGCAGGGACAAGCCTTTGTCCATGGGCACCCATTGGCGAAGGGTGGCAAGATTGACAAAAGGCAGGTCAGCAAACATCTCGCCCGACCATTGCGCCAGGTCACCCGAACGCTGCCAAGGCAACTGGTAAAACTTGCCATGCATAGACACACGCTGGCCCAATACATCCGGCGGCGTGACGTCGGCACGCATCTCGTGTTGGAACCATTGATTTTTGATCAACACGTCCACGCTTTGCAGCGTCAACACAGGTGCGCTGACCTGAACAGCAGTCGAACGGCTCTCATCGCGCCAATGCACCACGCCTGCGCGCACCACAAACTCGGGCTGCGAAAAAAACCAATCTGCGCCGCTGCCGTCGCTCGTTACGCCAGTGTCGAGGCCAGCCACCCACACATGACCGTTGGCATCGCGTCGAATTTCTAGTTCAGGCTGTTCAATGTCGAGCTGCTCAAACTGACCCAGTAACACCGAGCGCGGCGATACCGCGGCCAAGACGCGCGGCAGGCGTAAAGCCTCTCGACCTTCTTTGTCAAACAACTGAATATCAGCGAGCTCAAACCACGGCACCCACCAACCGCCTCGAGCGCTGATGCTGCCGATGTTCACCCGTACACCCAAAGCGCGTGTGGCTTGTTGTTGCAACACTTCACGGTAGTCGCCAATTCGCGGCACAATGAAAATGTGTAGGGCACTCCAAGCGACCAACACCGCCACCCACGCAAAGGCCACCAAACCCAAAGTCCAGTTGAGTGCGCGTCGCCAAGCTGATTTGGTTTTCAAATCGGTGCCAAGGCTTTCGGGAGTGGAGTTGACCGAGTCAGACAAAATGTTTCATGGTGCGAGCAAAGTAATCGGAATTATCCCCTCCTCTATGCCTAATCTGAGTACACATTCCCGCTTCGTCCAGCGTTTACGCCGCCGCTACGCGAATGAGCTGCATTTGCTGCCCGAGGGTGCGCCCGTGCTGGCCTCGATGCAAGCTTGCTTTGCGTCGCTGCGCCAAAGCCACAGCTGTGGCGACGCGCTGCGGATGCTGCGCCAACTGGTCATGGAACGCTTGGTGGTGCTCGACTGCGAACAAGGCGCCAGCCTTGATGTGGTCACACACGCAGTCACCAAGCTGGGTGAATTCAGCCTCGACATGGCCTTTCACGAAGCCCAAGCGCAGCTCGACGCCAGCTACGGCATGCCCACCACACCCAGCGGCGCACGCGCCACGTTGTGGATTGTTGGCATGGGCAAATTAGGCGCACGCGAGCTGAATGTGTCCAGCGACATCGACCTGATTTATGTGTACGACGAAGACGGTGAGACCACAGGCCTGTCTGATGGTCGCGGACGCATCAGCAACCACGACTACTTTGCAAAAGCCGTCAAACTGATTTACGCCTTGATAGGCGACACCACAGACCACGGCTTTGTGTTTCGCATGGACTTGGCCCTGCGCCCCAACGGCAACTCGGGCCCGAGTGTGGTGTCGCGCCAATCGCTGGAAGAGTATTTCTTAGTGCAAGGGCGCGAGTGGGAACGCTTTGCGTGGCTCAAGAGCCGCGTGGTCGCACCCTTCAGCGCCAAAGCCAACGCGCATGAGCTGCGCGACACTGTGCTGCCCTTTGTGTTTCGCCGCTACTTGGACTACAGCGTGTTTGAATCGCTGCGCGGTTTACACCAGCAAATTCGCAAGCACGCGATATCGCGCAGCGCAGGGCGGCCTGAGCGTGCCAACGATGTGAAACTGGCACGCGGAGGCATTCGCGAAATCGAATTCACCGTGCAGCTGCTGCAAGTGGTGCGTGGCGGGCACTTCCCAGAACTGCGCACACGCCCTACGTTGCAGGCCTTGCAGCGCTTGAGCCAGGCGAACCTCATGGCAGCTGCCACCGCCGATGCACTGGCCAAGGCGTATGTGTTTTTGCGGCAAGTTGAGCATCGCATTCAATACTTGGATGACCAACAAACCCATGTACTGCCCACCAGCGACGACGACTTGAATTGGATGGCGCTGACCATGGGCTTTGGTGACACATGCGACTTCCTCACAGAACTCGATGGCCACCGCGAGTTGGTAGCGCAAGAGTTTGACCGCTTGCTGGGCTTGGGCGACACAACAGAAAGCAACAGCAAAAGCGACTGCAAAGGCTGTACACCCAAGAACGACTATGTCGATTTGGCATCCTTGCTGCCCGACTTGAATGAGCGCTTGCGCGAACGCGTCATGCACTGGTGTGAGCAGCCCCGCATCCGCGCCCTGCGTGACGATAGCGTGCAGCGCTTGCTCAAGCTGCTGCAACGCACCAATGCATGGATTGACGATGGCCGAGTCACCGAAGAAGCGGCGGTGCGTTGGAGCGACTGGATAGAACCACTGCTGCGCCGCGAAAGCTATTTGGCTTTGTTAATAGAGCGTCCGCGTGTCCACGAGCAACTCATGCGACTGCTCGGCATGGCACGTTGGCCTGCCAAGTATTTACAGCAACACCCAGGCGTGATCGACGAGCTGGCGGGTGACGCCTTGCTGGCTGAGCGCTTTGTGCCTGCGGAATTTGAACTAGAGCTAGAGCGGCGCTTGGTTTCTCTGCATTCCACGGGGCAAGCCGACGAAGAAACCCTGCTCAACCTGCTGCGTCGCGCCCACCATGCCGAAGTGTTTCGCACCTTGGCACGTGACGTAGAGGGGCGCATCACAGTGGAGCAAGTGGCCGACGACTTGAGCGCTTTGGCCGACAGTGTTTTGAAAATCACCAGCCGTTGGGTGTGGCAACATTTCAAGCAGCGCCACCGCGACGAACCGCTGTTCGCCATTCTTGCCTACGGCAAGCTCGGCGGCAAAGAGCTTGGCTACGGCAGTGACCTTGACATTGTGTTTGTGTACGAAGACCCCCACGAACGGGCTGGCGAAATTTATGCGGCTTATGTGCGCAAACTCATCAGCTGGTTGAGCGTGAAAACCGGTGAAGGCGATTTGTACGAAATTGACACCGCGTTGCGCCCCAACGGGAACTCGGGCCTCTTGGTGTCCACCTTTGAGGCCTATGCCGACTACCAAGGCCAGCGCGGCGAAAACACAGCCTGGACTTGGGAACACCAAGCCATGACGCGTGCGCGTTTTTGCCTCGGAACACCAGAGCTGCAAGCGCGCTTTGATGTTGTGCGTGCCAACGTCATCAATGCCAAGCGCAACCTCGCTTCGCTGGGGCAAGAGATCGTGACCATGCGCGACAAGATGCGCATCGCCCATCCTGTGAAGCCCGATTTGTTTGACGTCAAACACAGCGCAGGTGGTATGGTGGATGTGGAGTTTGCCGTGCAGTACTTGGTTCTGGCCTATGCGCAGCAACACCCCTCTTTACTGGCCAACGTGGGCAACATTGCCTTGTTACTTAGCGCTGAAAAAGCTGGCTTGTTGCCTGCGGGTGTTGGCGAGGCAGCGGGTAGCGCCTACCGTGAATTGCGCCGCGTACAACACCGTGCACGTTTGGATGAGCAACCCACGCAAGTGCCAACGCATGAGCTGGTGAACGAGTGCGCGGCCATCCAGGCTTTATGGCGCGCGGTGTTTAGCAATTAACCTTGACGAATTTTCTTCACCAACGCCGTGGTGGAGTAACCGTCGACAAACGGAATCGCTTGGGCACGGCCGCCGTAGGCCAACACCACTTGTGTCTCAGCGAGTTTGCTCATGTCGTAATCACCGCCTTTGACCAGCACATCGGGACGCAACTCGGTGATGAGTTCCAGTGGCGTGTCTTCGTCAAACCACGTCACCAAACTCACCGACTCTAATGCGGCCATCAAGGCAGCACGGTCGAGCTCGTTGTTCAACGGGCGGTCTGGCCCTTTGCCCAAGCGGCGTGCAGAGGCGTCGCTGTTCAAAGCCACCACCAAACTGCCACCCACACTGCGGGCTTGCGCCAAGTAAGACGCATGGCCGCGGTGCAGCACATCAAACACACCGTTCGTGAACACCACAGGCCCCTGCGCACGCAAGGCAGCGACACGATGCACCGCGTCTTGGCGTGAAGACAGCTTGGAAAGAAAAGCGGGGGGAATCAAAGTGGTGTCAGGCATGGTGGCGCAATTTTAGGCGCCAGCCACTCACTGCAGCGTCAATCTCGTTCAAGGCGTGCAACACCGTGACTCTGCTAATTTGGCGACGGCGTAACGCAGGCGCGTTGCCACCCGCCCAAACTTCAACATGAGCCGGCAAAAGCAAATTCAACTCCTGCAAACCATCCACCACATGGTTGGCATTCATGTTGACACTGAAACTCAAAGCCACCACATCAACACCATGGACCACGGCGGCTTGTGCAATGTCGCGCACTGGGGTTTGCGTACCCAACGACACGCAACGACAGCCCTGCAACGTCAGCAGGCTTTCGACCATGAGCAAGCCCAAACCATGGGCCTCTTGCGGAAACGTGGTGAGCAATACTTTGGGAGTGGCATTTTGTGTCGGCTTGAAGATGGCGGCCATGGCCTGACGCATCAAGCTGCTGACACACTCGGTGTAGAGATGCTCTTCATGCACGGCCAAATCGCCACGCGCCCAAGCGTCGCCCACCAAGATGGTCATCGGTGCGACCACCTCTGCGACAAAATGTTGCAGACCGTTTTTCGTCAAAGTTTTGAGTAATTCACGACGCATGCCGTCGTGATCTTGCGCTTGCAACTGTGCAATGAATGCCAACAAGTCTTCTCGACCATGCATCGCGCCTGAACCAGGGTGCAACAAAGCCTCACCACGGCTCAGATGTTGCAACGCCTCCATCGACTGCGCCACGATACGCCCCGGGCGATGGCCTTGGTCCATCAGGCGTTTGATGACACGCAATTTTTCAACCTGCGCCATCGGGTAAATGCGTTCGTCATTGCCATCGCGACTGGGCATGGGAAAGCCATAACGGCGCTCCCACACACGCAGGGTGTCCTTGCCAATACCGGTATCTCGCTCAACTGCCGCGATGGAGAGCGTCATTTGCAAATGGTTGTCGCGTGAGTTCATCAATGGAAATCCCCGTCATTGAACGTGGAGAATGGCCGTTGTCCTAGACATAAATCCAATACTAAGCCATGATTCCCCCTTGTCAAAGAAGGGCTTTCCCGTGATACCTCGTTTCGTTTCTTTATTAGCTTGGCTTGTTCTGGGCCTCAATGCCGCACACAGCGCACCCGACTTAGCCAGCACCTGCCCCCAAGTGTTGCAACACAGCGTATTGCGGCTGCAAGACGAGAAGCCGCAAAACCTCTGCCAATATGCAGGTCAAGTGGTCGTGGTCGTGAACACCGCCAGCTTTTGCGGCTTCACGCCGCAATACAAAGGTCTGGAAGCGCTGTACGCCAAATACAAAGACCGTGGCTTGGTGGTGCTGGGCTTTCCCAGCAACGACTTCTCACAAGAGCCCGACAGCAACGCAAAGATTGCTGACTTTTGTGAAAACACCTTTGGCGTGAAATTCCCCATGTTTGTCAAAACCACGGTACGTGGCCCAGACGCTTTGCCCCTGTTCAAACAACTGGCGGAACAAACCAGCACCACACCGAAGTGGAACTTTTACAAATACGTCATCAGCCGCGATGGCAAAAGCATCAAGAGCTTCAGCAGTATGACCGGTCCGCAAGACAAAAGCTTTGTGCAAGAGATTGAAAAGCAATTGACCGTGAAAGGTGCTGCGCAATGAAGCCACGCATCGCCATCGTGGGTTCGGGCATTTCTGGCTTGTCAGCCGCGCACCATTTGCTTGGGGCTGCAGACCTAACCTTGTTTGAGGCGGGGGACTATTTCGGCGGCCACACCCACACCGTTGACGTGACCTTGCCGACCGCCACCGGCGTACAAACACACGGTGTGGACACCGGCTTTTTGGTTTACAACGAGCGCACGTATCCTGGGCTGATTGCTCTGTTTGAAGCCTTGCAAGTGACGACTGTCAAATCAGACATGTCGTTTTCGGTGCAAGTGCCTCACAAAAACGGCAAGCGCGCGTTGGAGTGGAATGGTGCCAATCTCAACTCCGTGTTTGCCCAGCGCAGCAACTTGTTCAAGCCCAGTTTCTTGCTGATGCTGCGCGATGTGATGCGCTTCAACACGCTAGCCACTGAACTGGCCGAGCGCAACCAAGACCACGAGTTGGCTCAGCCCCTGAGCGGCTTTTTGTTTTCACACAAATTCAGCGAGGCATTTCGCGATTGGTATTTGCTACCCATGTTGGGCTGCATCTGGAGCTGCCCCACCGACCAAATGCTGAAGTTTCCTGTGGCCACCATGATTCGGTTTTGCCACAACCACGGGCTGATTCAGGTCAACAACCGCCCCCAGTGGTACACCGTGGCAGGTGGCGCGCGCCACTATGTCGAGAAGATCTTGGCGGGCATTGCAGACAAGCGCCTCAACACACGCGTGCTGCGCATCGAGCGCGACGCACACAGTGTGACACTGCAAACGCACAATGGCTCGGAGAGATTTGACCAAGTGATTTTGGCCAGCCACGCTGATCAATCACTGGCCATGTTGGCCGAGCCCACACCGCAAGAAGTGGCCACTTTGGGTGCCATTCGTTACCACCCCAACCGCGCCGTGTTACACACCGACACCTCGGTGATGCCCAAGAAAAAGCTTGCGTGGGCAGCCTGGAACTACGAACGCGCCGCGCACAGCAACACGGAGTCCACCCGCGTGTGTCTGCACTATTGGCTCAACCTGTTGCAGCCACTACCGTTCACCCAAGACGTGATCGTGTCGCTCAACCCCGTGCACGAAATTGACCCTGCGCACATCCTTGGCGAATACGACTACGCCCACCCTGTGTTTGATTTGCCCGCGATTCAGGCACAAGCACAGATGACGCAATTGCAAGGCCAGCAACACACGTGGTTTGCTGGTGCGTGGATGGGCTACGGTTTTCATGAAGATGGCTTCAAGGCTGGGCGCGATGCCGCACAGAACTTATTGGCCAAATCACGCATGCTCAACGCATGATGTTTAACACGGCAACCGTCACCCACACCTTGCGTTCGTCAACGCTGGGTGCGTTAGCAGCCGATGAGCCTAAAGCCATGATCGGTTTTGGCCAAGTGCGCCACACGCGCTTGCGCCCCACGCCGCACGCGTTCAACTACAGCACCTTCTTTTTGATGTTGCCCATGCGCACGCTGCAAACCAAGGGCGACGCGACTTTGCCCATCAACCGCACAGCCGCCATCAGCTTTCACGACGAAGACCATGGCGATGGCCGTGACACCAAAGAAGGCGGCGCACTCGCTTGGCTAGATGAGCTGCTGCACAACGAAGGCATCACCGACGCCACCGGCGAGGTGTGGCTGCACTGCTACCCGCGCGTGCTGGGCTACACCTTCAAGCCCGTGAGCTTTTGGTATTGCCACGCTGCAGACAACAGCTTGCGCGCCATCGTGGTGGAAGTGAACAACACTTTTGGCGAGCGCCATTGCTATTTGCTGGACCGTCCACAATACGGCGTGGAGCAACGCGCCAGCAAGGTGTTTCATGTGTCCCCGTTTTGTGCCGTGCAAGGCGATTACCGCTTTCGCTTCATGCGTACGGCTGACCACACCGTGGCCCGCGTGGACTACGACGATGTCCACGGCCCATTGATTGAAACCAGTGTGAGCGGCCAACTCAAACCCATCACACGCACCGAGTTGCGCCACGCCTTGTGGGGCTACCCACTCATGACACTGATGGTGGTGGCACGCATCCACTGGCAAGCCTTGAAGCTGTGGCTCAAGCGCGTGCCGTTTTTCACCAAACCCACACCCCCACAAGATTTTGTGACCCGTTGATGTTGAGACACGCCCATGAATAGCACGACCTCCACCACCCGCGCCTCTACCACCGAAGCCATGCCCGCTGCCGCACGCCGTGTGCTGAGCTTGCTGCAACGTTTGCAACACGGCACTTTGCATGTGCAGTGGCCCGATGGTCGCGTGGAGCAATTTGGCTCAGCACCGACGTCGGGCAAATCGCTCAACGCCACCTTGCATTTGCACAGCTATGCACCGCTCACGCAAGCGTTGAAATCCGGTGATATTGGATTTGCCGAAAGCTATATCGCAGGCGAATGGACCACCAACAATTTGTCTGAGTTGTTGCAACTCTTGGTGGCCAACCGCCGCGACATGGACGAGCTGATTTTTGGCAGCTGGTTGGGCCGCTTGTATTACCGCGTGCGCCACCTGTTGCATCGCAACACGCGAAGCAACAGCAAGAAAAACATCCACGCGCATTACGACTTGGGCAATGCGTTTTACGAGCTGTGGCTGGACCCCACAATGAACTACTCATCGGCGTGGTTTGACAACGATCACGCCAAACCCATGGCCGAAGCTCAAACAGCCAAAGTTCGCCGCGCCCTGCGTATGGTCGACGCCAAAGCGGGTGACCGCATTCTTGAAATTGGCTGCGGCTGGGGTGCGTTGGCAGAGCTGGGTGGCACAGAGTTTGGCGCGCACATGAGTGGCGTGACCCTGAGCCACGAACAACTGGCCTTTGCCAATCAGCGCATGCAAAAACTCGGTTTGGAAGGCACGAGCAACTTGCGACTGCAAGACTACCGCGACATTGACGATGGTCCTTACGACGCCATTTGCTCCATCGAAATGTTAGAGGCCGTGGGCCAGGAATATTGGGACACGTATTTTGAAAGTGTGGCCCGCTTGCTCAAGTCGGGTGGCAAAGCCTGCATCCAAACCATCGTCATCGACGACAGCTTGTTTGATCGCTATGTGAAGAGCACCGACTTTATCCAGCAATACATCTTCCCCGGTGGCTGCTTGCCTTGCCCGCGTGAGTTCCGTGCACACGCCGAGCGCGCTGGTCTGAAAGTGGTGGACGAGCTGGCGTTTGGTTTGGACTATGCCGAAACACTGCGCCGCTGGCGTCACCAGTTCATGGCGGATAAAGCGCAGGTCTTGCAGCTCAGGTTTGACGAACGCTTCATTCGCATTTGGGAGTTCTACCTGGCGTACTGCGAAGCCGCGTTCGATCAACACAACACCGACGTGGTTCAGTTCACCTTGCTCAAACCATGACCACGCGTCGCTCGGCTTTAAGGCTTGGGTTTCGCACCGCGCTGCTGGCCAACGTAAGCGTTGGGTCGTTCGGCGTGGCGCATGCGCAAACCAAGCGCGAACAGCTGCAGCCCACGCCGCAGTTGCGCAACGTGTTGCGCACACCACGTTTGGTGGGTCAACAGCGCTTCACCTATTGGGGCTTTGAGGTCTATGACGCCAGCCTGTGGGCCAGCGCACCCTTTGCACCCGACGACTGGGCCAAGCAACTGCTGGTGCTTGAATTGCGCTATTTGCGCGACTTCAAAGGCGCAGACATTGCGCAGCGTTCTATTGACGAAATGCAGGGCCAACGACCACTGAGTACCACCCAACAAAACAACTGGTTGGCCACACTGCAAGCGTTCATTCCCGATGTGCGCGCGGGTGAACACATCACCGGCATTTACACCCCAGACAAAGGCATGCAGTTGTTGCACCAAGACCGTTTGCTTGGTGAGATGCGCGACACCGAATTCGCACAGAGGTTTTTGGGCATTTGGTTAGCCCCTGAAACCTCGCAACGCAAACTGCGACAACAGCTCTTGGCAGGTGCCCAGCCTTGAGCCACACACACACTGGAGAAACAGCATGTTGAACAGACGACAAGTGATCACGCGTGGTGCAACAGGCGCAGGTGCGCTAGCCACCGTGGGTTTGACCGGCTGTGCCGGCCCCACGATTGACGATTACGCCCAAGAAAAGCCATCCCTAGACTTGCGCAGTTTCTTCCAAGGCAAGGTGGATGCGTGGGGAGTGTTCACCGACCGTCAAGGCAAAGTGGTCAAGCGTTTTACCGTTGTGATGAACTGCAGTTGGGACGGTGATCAAGGCGTGCTGGATGAAGACTTCGTGTACTCCGATGGCACACAAGAAAAACGCATTTGGCGCTTGACGCATTTGGGGGATGGCCGCTACCAAGGCACAGCCGGCGATGTGGTGGGTAAGGCAGAGGGACAAATACGAGGTAACACCTTTCGCTGGGGTTACACCTTGGCCTTGCCAGTGGATGGTACGGTGCTGAATGTGAGCATGGACGATTGGATGTACCTGATGAACGACCGCGTCATGCTCAACAAGGCTCGCATGAGTAAATGGGGCTTGCATTTAGGTGATGTCACCTTGTCATTCACACGCCGCGCTTGATATGCACTTTTTCAAACCACTCAACTCCCCCATCACCGACTGGCATGGCCGCAGCGTGTGGTTGATCGGCGCTTCCAGCGGCATTGGCTTGGCCACGGCGAAAGCCTTGCACGCTGCCGGAGCACGCGTTGTGGTGTCCGCACGCAAGGCTGAGTTGTTGCAACAGTTTGTCGACGCACATCCCGGGGCACAAGCCGTGGTGTTGGATGTCAGCAACGCAGCCGCCATGGTCGAAGCTGCCAAGTACGTGCAAGCGCAACAGGGCTTAGACGTGGTGATGTACTGCGCAGGCTACTACCAAGCCATGCGTGCAACTGACTATTCACTGGCCGATATGTTGCGCCACCTCGATGTCAATTACACCGGCGCATTGCGCGTGCTCGATGCCGTGCTGCCCACATTGATAGCTCAAGGTGCTGGTCACGTCAGCTTCATCTCCAGCGTGGCTGGCTTTCGTGGCTTGCCTCAGAGCTTGGCTTATGGTCCGACCAAGGCGGCGCTCATCAACTTGGCAGAGGCTTTGTATTACGACTTGACGCCATACGGCGTGGGTGTGAGCTTGATCAACCCTGGCTTTGTAGAAACACCGCTGGTGGCAGGCAATGACTTTCCGATGCCTGCACTCATCACGCCGGAAACGGCTGCCACTGAAATTCTCAAAGGTTGGCGCAAAGGTGAATTCCACATTCACTTTCCCAAGCGCTTCACACGCATGTTGCTGCTGCTGCGCCTGCTGCCTTATCGCTGGTACTTTGCCTTGGTGCGGCGCAGCACAGGGATGTGAGCCAGCACATGTCTCTACACATCCAAGCACCCGACACCCCCGAAGCTGCCATGCAGCGTGTGGTGCATTTTTTCGAGCATTTGCAGCCTGCTGATGTGGCGCGTATTGCCGAGCTTTACACCACCGACTCCCAATTCAAAGACCCGTTCAACGAGGTGCAGGGCCTACCTGCGATTGAACACATCTTTGCCCATATGTTTGAAGCACTGGATGCGCCACGCTTTGTGATCACCACCCAGGTGCAACAAGGTGCGCATTGTTTTTTGACATGGGATTTTTTGTTTGCCATGCCGCGCATAGACAGCGGCAAAACACAAACCATTCGCGGGGCTACGCACTTTGTGCTGTGTGAAGAAGCCGGCGTGTGGCGCGTGGCTGTGCACCGTGACTACTGGGATGCGGCCGAAGAGTTGTACGAAAAGCTGCCCGTGTTGGGCGGGCTGATGCGTTGGCTGAAGAAACGCGCCAACCGTTAAGTCGGCAGCGTGTCTTTGAAACTTTGACGCTGCGATAAGCGCTCGTACAAAGCCCCGAGGTTGGGGTGTTGACCCCGCCAATCAATGGTGGGAAAGCGGAAATCTAAATAACCCACCGCGGTGCCCACCGCAATATCGGCCAAGCTCAGATGAATGCCCACGCAGTTGCTGCGCTCGGCCAAGGCGCGGTCCATAGCGATCAAGCTGTCGTCGATTTTTTTCATTTGACGATCAATCCACGCTTGGCTGCGTTCGCCCTCTTGGCGACCTGGCCAGGTGGCTTCGAGGCGGGCCAAAATGGCGGCGTCTAACAAACCGTCGGACAAAGCTTCCCACGTCTTGACTTCCGCGCGTTCGCGGCCACTGCCAGGAATGAGCTTGCCCACGGGCGAGAGGGTGTCCACATATTCCACGATGACGCGCGAGTCAAACAAAGCTTCGCCGCCTTCCATGATGAGGCACGGCACCTTGCCCAGCGGGTTGGATGCGCTGATGTTGGTGTCTGCCGCCCACACGTCTTCGGCCACAAACTGGAAATCCAGTTTCTTCTCGGCCATGACGATGCGCACTTTGCGCACATAAGGGCTGGTGATTGAACCAATCAGTTTCATAAGGTTTTCACAGTTTTGTTGGATGTGTAGTTTATCTGGCTTGCGTATACATGGCCATTGAGTCGAGCACCTAAAATTGCAACATGAGCAATACCAATACATCCCAAGCCGTTTCCCAAGTCACCGCCCTCTCGCCACTCGATGGCCGCTATGCTGGCAAAGTCGCTGCCTTGCGTCCGCTGATGAGCGAACAAGGCTATATGCACCGGCGCGTGCAAGTGGAAATCGCTTGGTTCATCGCCTTAAGCGATGCCGGGTTTGCTGAATTCAAACCTTTGAGCGCTGAATCACGCGCCTATTTGATCAGTTTGGTCACGAACTTCAGCACCGAAGACGCGCTGGCTATCAAAGATGAAGAGAAGGTCACCAACCACGACGTGAAGGCCGTGGAGTACTGGATCAAAAAGAAATTCAAAGGCCACGCCGAACTCGAAGCCGCTGCTGAGTTTGTGCACTTTGCCTGTACCAGTGAAGACATCAACAACACCAGCCACGCCCTGCAACTGAAAGCAGGTCGCGATGAAGTCATCTTGCCTGGGATCGATGGCTTAATTGCCAAGCTGCGTGACATGGCCCACACCTACGCCGATGTACCCATGCTCAGCCGCACACATGGCCAGACCGCCAGCCCCACGACAGTGGGCAAGGAGGTGGCCAACGTGGTGATGCGTCTTCGCCAAGTGCGCGAGCGCATTGCAGGCGTGCACATCATGGCCAAAATGAATGGTGCCGTGGGCAACTACAACGCCCACATGAGCGCTTGGCCTGACTTCGATTGGGAAGTTTTCAGCTGCAAAGTGGTCGAGACACCTGCGCCTTTGGGCCTTGGTCTGACCTTTCAGCCCTACAGCATTCAAATCGAACACCACGACTACATGGCCGAGTTGTTCGATGCCGTGGCGCGTGCCAACACCATCTTGATCGACTGGTCACGTGACGTGTGGGGCTATGTGTCTTTAGGCTACTTCAAGCAACGCCTGAAGGCGGGCGAAATTGGTTCGTCCACCATGCCGCACAAAGTCAACCCAATTGACTTTGAAAACGCCGAAGGCAATTTGGGTCTGGCCAATGCCGTGCTCAAGCACCTCAGCGAAAAGTTGCCCATCAGCCGCTGGCAACGTGACCTGACTGACTCGACTGTCTTGCGCAACATGGGCGTCGCCTTAGGCTATGCCGCGCTAGCGTATCAGTCGATGATGGTGGGCTTGAACAAACTCGAGCTCAACGAAGAGGCTTTGGCTGCTGACTTAGATGCAGCTTGGGAGGTGTTGGCCGAACCCATCCAAACCGTCATGCGCCGCTATGGCGTGCAGGGCGCTTACGAGCAGCTCAAAGAAGTCACGCGCGGCAAAACCGTCACCGCCGAAGCCCTGCACGGTTTGATTGCTTCGCTGCAAATTCCTCAAGCCGACAAAGACCGTTTGTTGGCCATGACGCCCGGTAGCTACGTGGGCAAAGCCGCCGAACTGGCGCGTCGCGTTTAAAGCATGGCGATCAAAGCCACGATCTTCAAAGCGAACGTCCAAATCGCTGACATTGACCACGGCTACTACGCCGACCACGCGCTGACGTTAGCGCGCCACCCCAGCGAAACGGACGAGCGCATGATGGTGCGTTTGGTTGCGTTGTCACTGCAAGCGCATCAACTGCAAGACATGTGCGGCGGCGACGGCGTTCTGGCATTTGGCGCAGGCTTATCTGATCCGGATGAGCCCGATGTGATGCTGACCGATTTCACAGGCCGCAAACGCCTATGGATTGAAGTGGGCCAGCCCGAAGAAAAACCGCTGCTCAAAGCCTGCGGGAAGGCGGACCAAGTGATGTTGTATGTGTTCTCCAGCTCAGGCGATGTCTGGTGGAAGAACATGCAAAACAAACTCATCAAACCCACGTCACTGCAGGTGTGGCGCATTCCTAGCAGCGCCTCGCAAGACTTAGCCAAACTGGCCGAGCGCAGCATGCAGCTGCAAGCCACCGTTCAAGAAGGTGTGGTGATGATGAGCAATGGCAAGACCACCGTTGACATCGAGTGCGAGCGTTGGAAGTAAGGCTTATTCCGCCAGCGCACGCTCTGCGTATTTATTGAAACGCCAAGACGTGCCAATCATGGTGATGCGGCGCCATGTGCTGCGCTTGTCGCCTGGCGACATTTCTGGCCAGTACTGCACTTCTTCAAACGTGCGGCCGCAGCCTTTGCACTCTTCGTCGCCTTGGCTGGTCGAGCAAATGGCAATGCATGGCGCATCTGGCGTAGTGCGGTACCAGCTTAGCCATGCTTCGTAGGCTTTGGGTGGAAAGCCTTTTTCAGCTGCTTCTTCATGGCGGTAATAGACCATCAGCGCATACACCTCGGCTAACGCACGAATCTCGGGCGCGAGTGTGACGCCATCTGGCGAGGGCTTTTGTTCGCGCCAATAGTTTATGGCCGCTTCAATGTCAGTGATGTGAATGCCAGCCATCGCGTTAGAGTTTGTTATCTAAAAATCAGGTTAAAAGTTGGGGACTGGATGATAGCGGCAATGCTATGCTGGCCACGCAATGAAACTACTTTTAACTTGGGTACTCCACGCCACCGCCTTGATGGCTTTGGCACACCTTTACAGCGGTGTCGAAGTGACGGGGTTTGGCTCGGCGATGACAGCAGCTTTGGTGATGGGCATTTTTAACCTCATCGTACGTCCGGCCTTGGTGGTGCTAACTTTGCCTGTGACGTTTCTCACCTTAGGCTTGTTTCTGTTTGTCATCAACGCCTTCATGTTTTGGGCTGCTGCCGGATTACTGGAAGGCTTCTGGGTTCGCGGCTTTGGTTCAGCCCTGTTGGGCTCGCTGATTTATTCAGCCTTTGGCGTGTTAATTGATGCTGCGCTCGAGCGCTTGTTCCCGCCGCAACCGCTCTAAGTCCCGCAGACGAGCGTCGATGATGGACGCCTCCATATGGCCCCCACGGTCTAACTTACCTTCACTCGCCATTTGGTGCGCCAATGTTTGTGCTGCCTTGAATCGGTCTACGGCTGCGCCGTAATCCAACTCCATGGCACGCGCCTCAGCTTGCGCGCGAATGGCACGCAAAGCGTCGCCCTGCAACTCATAAGCAGAGGCTTGTAACAACCAAGCCGATGCGTCACGCGGATGCAAGTTCAACCAGATTGACAACTCACTCGCCGCTACTTTTGCTTGCGCAGGTTTTTGTGTACCGACACGACTACGCGCCAGTTGCATGCGTGTCGCGCGGTCGTTATTGGCAAGCACAGTGGCTTTAGGCTCCAACAACGCGACCGCTTGCGCAGCGTCACTCGCCGCCAGCGCCAGTTCAGCGGCAAGCAAACGCACCACGCGCACGGCACTGAGATCCAAACCATTCAGGCTTTGCAAGCGCATCAAGTGCTGACGAGCCATTGAAAAATTGCGTTGTTGCATTTCAGCCATGGCGGCGCCGTAGAGCAGGCCCGCTTGCTTGGCCTTGTTCTCCGAGCCTAAGCTTGTGGCGTTAGCCATGGAGGCCATGCTGCGCAACACATCCACACCCGGCTTAGCCAGCACCTGCGCACGCGCAGACATCATGGCGTGCGTGGATGTGGTGGCCACAGTGGCTCGTGCAGGTAGTAATTGCTGACGGGCTTGCGCATCTGAAATACGCTCGGTCGTCATGGGATGGCTGCGCAAATAAGGAAAAGCGCCGTTGTCGTTGAGGCGTGAGGCTTGTTGCAATTTTTCAAACATGGTGACAAATCCTTGCGGCTCGTAACCCGCCTCAGTCATCACGCCATAGCCCACGCGGTCAGCCTCACGCTCCATGTCTCGCGAAAAGTTGAGTTGGCTTTGCATCGCCGCAGCTTGCCCACCGACCATCACCGCGTTCGCTGCACTCATGCCACTGGCACTGGGCGTTCGCGTCGCAGCCAACATACCCAAAATCATGGCGCCCATCACCATCGGTCCTTGGCGGCCTTGCTGCGCAATCATGCGGGCAATGTGGCGCTGTGTGACGTGGCTCAGCTCGTGCGCTAGCACAGAGGCCAATTCGTCGGCACTGCTGACCGCTGAAATTAACCCCAAATGCACACCCAAATACCCCCCAGGCAGTGCAAACGCGTTGATGCTGCGGTCACGAATGAGAGAGATCTCCCACGCAAACTGCTGCTCTAGTTCAGGCGTCAACTCACCACGCTGGCGTGACGAGGCAAGCAAAATTTGCCAAACCGACTGCACGTAATCCCCCAACACGGGGTCGTCTAAATAGTCAGGGTCACGGTAAATTTCGCGGGCAATACTTTCGCCTAAACGGCGCTCCACACCCAACGGCACTTCGGCGCCATCGCCCAAATTGGGCAACCGACTGTTATTAAGCTGCGCTTGCGCAGGTGCCATTGGCAGCAACAATGCTGCACACACAGTCAACACGCCGAGACGGCGTGACAGGCCAGGTGATAGCAGGGTAGAAAACATATGTGCCATGGACCGTATGATGCTGCTTTGATGTTAACCCGTTGTAAATTTCAGCATGCCCTCACTCACTCACTTTGATGCACAAGGCCAAGCCCACATGGTGGACGTGGCCGACAAAGCCCACACCAAGCGCGTGGGCGTAGCCACAGGCCGCATCGTGATGCGACCCGCCACCCTGGCCTTGATTCAAAGCGGCACCGCGAAGAAGGGTGACGTGTTGGGCATTGCTCGCATTGCGGGCATTCAAGCCGCTAAGAAAACCAGCGACTTGGTTCCGCTGTGTCACCCCCTCGCACTCACGCGCGTGGCGGTGGAGTTTGCGGTGGACGAAACCACACACAGCGTGCAGTGCACAGCCACTGTGGAGACGGTCGGTCAAACCGGTGTGGAGATGGAAGCCCTCACCGCAGTGCAAGTGGCTTTGCTCACGATCTATGACATGTGCAAGGCAGTCGATCGAGGCATGACGATGACCGATGTGCATTTGCTGGAAAAGCACGGGGGTAAGTCGGGCAGCTACATCGCTGCTTGAAAGTTGTTGATAGGCGCTTAAGTTGTCGCAGCCTCTTCGGCCTGCTGCATTTGCCAGAGCTTCAAATACTTGTAGTAACTGGTTTCGGCATTTGAGATGGACAACGCCAAGCCGTGTGCACCATCTAAAAAGCCTCGGCGAATCACATAGGTGCGAACAAAGGCCCAAGCACCGTGACCCAAGGCACCCGCCACCGACGAGCGCTTGCCACGCGCATAGGCCTGCTTGGCTGACGCGCTGGAATAAGCGTCGACCTTAGACAGCACTTGTGAAAAATTGAGGTAACTGTAGTGCAGCAGATGGTTTTGCAGGGCAACCACCTTTTGCCCAGTCACCACACGCTCATGCACCAAGTCGTCTGAAAACTTGGCTGTGCCTCGCTTGAATAAACGCAATACATAGTCGGGCTGCCAGCCTGCGTGGTGGATGAACTTGCCGCAGTATGACGACAAGCGTGGTAGCTTGTATGCCACGTCTGACGCCCTGTTACGCAAGACCTGTTTGATTTCGGCTGCCAGCTCGGGCGTGACGCGTTCGTCTGCGTCAATCGAAAACACCCAATCACAAGTGGCCAAATCAAGCGCACGATTTTTTTGCGGGCCAAAGCCAGGCCAATCCGCGGGCTGTGCCACTTTGGCGCCATGCTGCTGCGCGATAGCCACCGTAGCATCCGTGCTTTGGCTGTCCACCACAATGATTTCATTGACCAAGCCCTGCATAGACTGCAAGCAGTCGTGCAGGTTGTGCGCCTCGTTACGCGTGATGACGATGGCCGAGAGGGTGGGGCGTGTGTGGGTCATGTTGCAGATGAGTTTAGCGTGGTGTGTTTTGCTTCACATCTTCTAGCCGCTCGGTCAACACGTGTGCTTCTTCGTCATGGCCTAGCAGCTTGCCGCTGTCGATGACACGTTGCACCACACGTGCTTCGGGTGAATAGTGCATCAAGCGGTGGGCTTGCGGGTATAGCTCAGCCGCGTTGTCTGAGGTGACAGTTTGCGTGGTCAGTTCGGCAAAGTCAGCTTGGTTTTTGAACAACCACGATTGCTTGGCGTGGTAGAGAGGGTTGTCGCGATAAGCCGCATCGCGCGACGCGGCTTGGCGGTAAATTTGGCCCACGCGGTTGAAATCCCAAGCAGCATACAGGCAACCAACGAACAGCAACGCGGCCACCAACAGGGGGCCTTCTTGTGCTTCTTCCCTCGCTGGCGCATCTGGCCCGGCCCACAACAGACCGATGGCCAAACCCAGTGTCATTTGAAATGGACCATACCAAAGCGGGTATTCCAACAGACTGTGCAAACCCAGCACCACCAACAAGCACCAGGCCATCACACGCCACACGGACTTCTCACGCCACGGCGTTCGGCGTAATACCCAGACGCTCAGCAACGCCATCACCGCCAACGCAAACGGCACGCCAAACTCCAACGCTAAATGCAACGGAAAGTCATGTGCGTTGTCCAGCATGTCGCAAAAACGCAGGCTGCTGTAGCCCGTCATGAAGTGCGCATAGTCTGTCTCGCCCCAACCCCAGCCCAGCCATGGGTGCTGAGCCACGAGCGCCAGCACATTGGCCCACAACACGCGGCGGCCACCGCAGACCGCATAGTCGGACGCTTGGCCCGTCACGCGCAGAATCATGCTCGCTCCCCACTCTCCCGTGATTTGCAAAGCAAGCCAAGGCATCAAGACGGACCACATCGCCACCAGCACAGGGGATGCCAACCCCAGCCACACCAAGCCTTTGCTCCAAGCAGCATGTCTCTTAGCGCTGTGCCAACCCCAAGCCGCCATCAGCACGCCCACCATCACCCATTGCATAGCCCCTGTGCGTGACACCGAGCACGCAACGCCTGCGGCCAACACATTCAGCAGCGCAAAAGCCAATACCCAACAGTCACGCGACATGCTTTGCGCCTTGGCACGCGCAGCCACCCAGGCCAGCAACGCCACA
This sequence comes from Comamonadaceae bacterium, assembly GCA_947447405.1. GTDB lineage: Bacteria > Pseudomonadota > Gammaproteobacteria > Burkholderiales > Burkholderiaceae_C > Limnohabitans. Next base: position 24,414 of record CANFKQ010000016.1, read on the forward strand.
AGTCCTAAACTGGTGAGCGATGCAAACTGATTGCGCTGGCGCAAGTTGGCAAAGGCATCGCCCTTCAGTGGCTGGTTAACCCAAGGCGACAACTCACGCGCCATACCCAAATACTGCAATATGCCCAACACCGCGCTGATGACCGCTGCCGCCAACAAGCCCGCCACCAACCAACGCAATGGAGATTCATCCACTGCCGCACGACGCCCAACGGCTGCCATGAGCCACACGCACATGAGTGAAGCCACCAGACCGGCGGTCAGTGCACGGTCCACAACTTGTGGCACCCACAGCAACGAAGCGACCAACCCGGCCAGCAACACACAACACACCACCTGCTCTGAAACAGTCCAACGCGGTTTTGCCAAGGGCAACTCCACCACAGCCAACAACGCACAAGCTGCCAGCATCCAACTCACCAACAAGGGGATAACTGCTGTGGACGGGCTACTGGAAAAAGGGTTGAGCCACGGCAGGGCAACGCACAAGACGAGGATGGCATTGCGCACGAAGATGCTTTGAGCTGTAGACGAGTTCATGGATGGATTTTCTATCACTCACACCTAGAAAAAACAAAGGCACCCGAAGGTGCCTTTGTCGCTGTTTTAAGCCACTTATTTGCAGTCACTCGGCACGTACTTTTTGTCCAACGCATCAGCCGGCACAGACACACCTACAAAAGCTGCGGCCTCTTTAGCCATGCACTTCCACTGCACAGCGCCTTCGATCGTCACGCTGGTCGCTGTAGGTGCTGGCAAAGCTGCATCTGTGGTGCCGCTTTTGGTATAGGGCACCAGTAACAAACTGCCACCGCCTGCAGCAGCCGTTGTCGTGATGGTGATGACGCCCGTGCTGGCAGCAATATCAATGCTGCTGATGTTTTTGGTCACACCACCGAAGGCATAACCCGTTTTATAGCCTAGCGTTGCCGTCGCGATGTTGCCGCTGTTAACCACATCCAGCACATTCGTTTTAGCAGCAGAGGCCAAGCCAAGGCCCTCGCTCACGCGCGCGCGAATCATGTAGTCTTGGTAAGCAGGCAAAGCCACCGAGGCCAGCACGCCAATGATGGCGACGACGATCATGAGTTCGATCAAGGTGAATCCGCGTTGTAGGGTGTGTTTCATCGCAAGTCCTTTTGAAGTTGGGCAGAAATTCTAGGCATCACCGCCAAAACACAAGCAGGTGCGTGAGTTCAAAAAAAAGCGAGCGGTGAAACACCGCTCGCTTTGATCTTGGTAATTCCCGAAGAAAATTACTTCAATTGCGCCTTGAGCAATTTGCCCAATTCAGATGGATTGCGTGTGACGATGAAGCCGCACTCTTCCATGATGGCCAGTTTGGCGTCTGCTGTGTCAGCACCGCCAGAAATCAAAGCACCAGCATGGCCCATGCGCTTGCCCGGAGGGGCAGTCACA
>CANFKQ010000017.1 GCA_947447405.1 Comamonadaceae bacterium
GCTTGGCGCTCACCTTTCACGCGTAACGTCACCGTTCGACAAAGAAAAAAGGGCGCTATCAGCGCCCTTGTTTTTTATGAACCGCAGAAGTTACGCGTCAAAGTCAAGCGCCAGGCCAGTTTGGGTATTGGCGTCTTTGCTTAAGCGCTCAAAAAATTCGCCTTGGCCTTTGGTATCGGCCCATTGAGCGCCATCAAACTTGAAGTGATAACCCCCTGATCGAGCCGCCAACCACACCTCATGAAGGGGCTTTTGCAAGTTGATGATGATTTGGCTTTTGTTCTCAAACGTGAGCGTGATCATGCCGCCAACGCGCTGGTTGTCGATATCGGCCTCGCCATCGTCGTTGATACGGTCGCAGGCCAATTCAACGGCTTTGAGCAGAAGTTCTGCGCGGTCTAAGAATTCGATATCGGTCATTACAATTTGCACCATGGGTATTGAACAAAAGATTTTAGTCAGGGGCGCAAGTCGTGGTGCGTGTGTGGCCTCTGCCTTGTGCGTGGCTGGTTTTTTGCTGACGGCCTGCGGGCAAAAGGGCGCGCTGTATATGCCCAATGACCCCGAATTCAAACAACGCGCCACGTTGCCCGACATTGTGCGCCGTCAATTCCCAAGCGGAACTGCTACACCAGCAGCGCCCCAAGTATCGAGCGCAGCCTCTGCCCCCTCGAGCGCGAACACAAAAAATACCACAGCACCCGCTGTCACATCCCCCGCCAACGCGGCCTCTGCCGCGACGGGTCGTTAACCTTTCGAGAACCGTCGATGACACACACCACGCTTGCCGGTGCGCCTTTTGTGGCCACACAGAATAACAATTTGTATTTGGAAGGTGTCAAACTCGCCGACCTAGCACACGCACACGGCACACCTTTGTTTGTGTACTCTAAAGCTGCCATGCTCAGCGCCCTGGCGGCCTACCAACGCGGCTTTGCAGGCCGTAATGCGCGCATTTGCTACGCCATGAAGGCGAACTCGTCTTTGGCCGTGTTGCAAGTGTTTGCACAAGCAGGCTGTGGCTTTGACATTGTGTCGGGCGGAGAGCTAGACCGTGTGATCGCCGCAGGTGGTGATGTTTCTAAAGTGATTTTCTCTGGCGTGGGCAAAACACGCACCGAAATGCGCAAAGCTTTGGAAGTCGGCATTGCCTGCTTCAACGTCGAGAGCGAAGCCGAGCTTGAAGTTTTGAGCGAAGTGGCGCAAAGCATGGGCAAGCGCGCGCCCATCAGTATTCGCGTCAACCCCAACGTAGATGCCAAAACCCATCCCTACATTTCAACAGGTCTCAAAGGCAACAAATTTGGCGTGGCACACGAACGTGCCTTGGCCACTTACCAGCGCGCCGCCAGCTTGCCAGGCTTACATGTGACGGGCATCGACTGCCACATTGGTTCGCAAATCACTGAGTCGACGCCCTACCTAGACGCGATGGACCGCGTGCTGGATCTCGTGCAAGCCATCGAGGCCGCCGGCATCGCCATTCACCACATTGACTTTGGCGGTGGGTTAGGCATCAACTACAACGGCGACACGCCACCTGCCGCCGACGTGCTGTGGGCACAACTGCTGGCCAAGCTCGATGCACGTGGCTACGGCCAGCGGCAGCTGATGATTGAACCCGGCCGTTCACTCGTGGGCAATGCAGGCGTGTGTTTGACCGAGGTGCTGTATCTAAAGCCTGGCGAGCAAAAAAACTTTTGTATCGTCGACGCTGCAATGAACGATCTGCCCCGCCCTGCGATGTACGAGGCCTTTCACCAAATCGTTCCTGTATCTGGGCGCGCAGACGAGGCCGTGACTTATGACGTAGTGGGCCCCGTATGCGAGAGCGGTGACTGGCTAGGACGTGACCGTCAACTGTCAGTGCAGTCGGGCGATTTGTTGGCGGTGTTGTCCACCGGTGCGTATTGCGTGGCCATGTCTAGCAACTACAACACGCGTGGGCGTGCGGCTGAAATTTTGGTGGACGGCACTAAGGCGCATGTGATTCGTCGTCGTGAGACGGTGGCGGATCAGATGGCTTGTGAGTCTTTGGTTTCTTAAGTTTTTGCTTTCATGGCGCTTTTCTCTCGCTCCGCCCCGACAATCAGCGAGTAAGACCGACCGAGCGCGACAACTGAAGCCACACAGAAGAGTGAACAACTCGCCAAGCGAACAAAACAAACAACACCGAGGCGTAAACAAACACCTCAGTAAAGTTACTCTTGCCCGCGCGCATCCAAAAAAAGTGCAACACCGCCAGTACAGCCACTAAATACACCAAGCGATGCAACCACTGCCAACGCTTGGCACCTAACCAGCGAATAGCTCGATTGAATGAGGTCAAGGCCAAAGGCGTGAGAAGCACGAAGGCACCAAAGCCCACCAAGATAAACGGACGCTTGGCAATGTCATGCGCAATGTCATTCCACTCAAAACTCATATCCAGCCAGCTGTAGCAAAGCAAATGCATCAGCACATAAAAATAGGTGTACACGCCAAACGTACGTCGCAGCTTGAGCAACTCTGGCCAGCCCAACATCATGCGCAAAGGCGTCACAGCCAATGTCACGCACAACAGGCGCAATGTCCAATCGCCCGTGGCACGAATTAAGTATTCAGCAGGGTTGGCGCCTAAGGCCTCGTTGGCAGCCCCCCAGACGAGCCACACCAATGGCAGGCTACACAAAAACCACGCCACAGGTTTGGCGCTGCGGTGCTGCAAGGCTTGGCGTAAAACGGCTTTCACGTCAATACAGTTTGCTCAGATCCATGCCCGCGTAGAGCTGCCCGACTTGCGTTTCGTAGCCGTTGAACATCAAGGTTTTGCGCTTCTTGGCAAACAAACCGTCTTCGCCAATGCGGCGCTCGGTGGCTTGGCTCCAACGCGGGTGGTTCACGGTGGGATTCACATTGGAATAAAAACCGTACTCTTGCGGGGCGGATCGCCCCCATGAGTTGACGGGTTGCTTTTCAACAAAGCGAATTTTCACCAAGCTCTTGGCGCTCTTAAAACCGTATTTCCAAGGCACCACCAAGCGCACAGGTGCGCCGTTTTGGTTGGGCAGCACTTCGCCATACATGCCAAAGCTCAACAGCGTGAGCGGGTGCATAGCCTCGTCCATGCGCAGACCTTCGACATACGGCCAATCGAGCACACGCGAGCGCACGCCGGGCATGGTTTTCGGATCTGCCTGGGTGATGAATTCCACATACTTGGCACTACCCAAAGGCTCCACCCGTTTGATAAGTTCGACCAACGAGTAGCCCACCCAAGGCACCACCATCGACCAGCCCTCAACACAGCGCAAGCGATAAATGCGCTCTTCCATGGGGCTGAGTTTGAGCAAGGCCTCTAGGTCGAAGCGGCCAGGCTTTTTGACAAGGCCTTCGACCTCGACCGCCCACGGTTTGGTTTGCAAGGTATGGGCGTATTTGGCAGGGTCAGATTTGTCAGTGCCGAATTCGTAGAAGTTGTTGTAGCTGCTCGCGTCGGCGTAGGTGGTGATTTTTTCCATGGTGTTGGCACCATTCACGCGACTCACAGCGCCTGTCAGCTGAGCCAATTTACCTGGGCGCACCACGGCTTCGTTGGGAGCCTGTGCAAAAGCCTCACGTGAAGCCCATGTCGCCATCGACAGCTCTGCTGCACCAGCCGCCATTTGTTTGAGCCAATTTCTGCGCTGAACATACGTCGCTTGCGGAGTAATCTCGCGACTCAAGGGATGCACAAAACCTGAGTCAGAGCTTTTCGAAAATTGGTTGAAGCGCACGAGAACTTCCTTTGCATTAAAAAGTTTTCGCATTGTGAGGCAAAGTCAACATCAGCTCACACCACTCATCAAAAGACCTTGGCACTGAAAACAAAAAAGCTGGCGAACAACCAGCTTTTTTGGAAGAGCTTCAAAACTCTGAATTAACGCAAACCAGCCACATAGTCAGCCACGGCTTTGATCTCTCGGTCATTCAACTTGGCTGCGACGCCACTCATTTGAGCGCTGTTGCCACGACCGACATTTTGACCAGCGCCTTTGGTCCCGTGCTCACGGAAGGCTGTCAACTGCGCGACGGTGTAGTCGGCATGTTGACCGGCCAAGCGCGGGTACTGAGCAGGGATGCCGGCACCTGTTGGATTGTGGCAACCTGCGCAAGCAGCAATTTGACGCTCGGCCACACCGCCACGGTAAATGCGTTCGCCCAACACCACCAAGTCTTTTTCTTTGGCAAAGTTAGGCTTCGATACTTTAGAGCCTACCCAAGCGGCCACATTTTTCATGTCTGCGTCGGACAAACCAGCAGCCATACCGCTCATGATGGCGTTGGCACGTTTGCCAGATTTGAATTCTTGCAACTGCTTGACCAAGTAGTCAGGATGCTGTTGCGCCAACTTGGGATAAGCCGGTGAGCCCGAGTTACCGTCGGCACCATGGCAAGACGCACAAACTGCGGTGTAAGTGGCTTCACCTTTTGCCAAATCGGCCTTGGCAACAGGCGCGGCTGGCTCGTTCGCATAAGAAAGGGCGGGAGCCACCAAGGCGGCGGCGATCAACAAGGAGGCAATCAGCTTCATAAGTATTCTTTGGTTAATGGGTCTCAAAGACGTCGAAAAACTGAGGTGATTCTACAATGCCGTATGAACCAGCCTGACCCACACGACACCCCCGCCCAAATTGATACGCCTGAGGTGCCCGAAATCGCGGTCTTGAACGCTGAATTTGAAGCACAACGCGAAGCAGAACGCGCGGCTGCCAAAGCCGCATTCGAGCTCTTGAGCCCCGCCGACCAAGCCAAATACGCCATGGGATGGCTGCACACAGCACGGTTTTTGACCACCGCCGCCCAACTGCACCACCTGCCCACCTACGACTTGCCCGAAATTGCCTTTGTGGGCCGCTCGAACGCAGGTAAATCGACCTGCATCAACGTGCTGACCCAGCAAAAACGCTTGGCTTACGCATCTAAAACGCCAGGTCGCACCCAACATATCAACTTGTTTGCCATGGGTCGCCAAGGCAAAACCGACGCGGTGCTGGCTGACTTGCCAGGCTACGGCTACGCCGCCGTGCCCAAGCAAGACAAGATTCGCTGGCAACAAGTGATGGCCAACTATTTGCTCACCCGCCCGAACCTGCGCGCGGTGGTGTTAATGTGCGACCCACGCCACGGGTTGACCGAACTGGACGAAATTTTGTTAGACGTGATTCGCCCACGTGTGGCGGAAGGCATGAAGTTTTTGGTGTTGCTCACCAAGGCAGACAAACTCAACAAAACCGATGGTGCAAAGGCCTTGCAAATCACCAAGCTGCAAGCCGGCGGTGGTGAAGTGCGATTGTTCTCGGCACTAAAAAAACAAGGTGTGGATGAAGTTGCATCCACCTTGTATAAGTGGATGCACCCTTAATTCATCGTCGTCTTCAGTAGATTTCAGGCATGCCCGGTGGGCGTGTCTTGAAGCGCTTATGCACCCAGAAATATTGAGCGGGCATGGTGTTAATAAACACCTCTAATCGCTGATTCATGGTGGTCGTGTCAGCCTCGACATCGTCAGTTGGGAAGTCACGCCAAGCGGGATGCACCACCACCTCGTAACCAGCATCCGTCATGCGCGTGATGACAGGCATCACTCTTGCGCGGCCTAGCTTGGCAAAACGTGACAGCGACGGCACGGTAGCAGCTAACTCGTCATAAAACGGCACAAAGATGGACTCACTCGGTCCAAAGTTCATGTCGGGTAGCAAGTACAGCAACTCGTGTTGGCGCAAAGCACTGACGATGGGTTTGACACCATCTTCACGGCGAAACAAACGCACTTGGCCAAAACGTTGACGCCCCTTAGCCACCCAAGCATCCACCGCGGCATTCGACTGCGGCGTGAAGATAGTGGTGAAGTGCAAAGGCAAGTTCAAGGTGAGCGCCGTCCACCCAACATCTAGGCCCATGAAGTGCGGAGCAAACAACACGGTCGGCGTGGCCTCGGACAAAGCTGTCACCTCACCCGACAGCTGCACGCGCGTTTTGATACATGCAGGACTGCGATGCCACAGCCAACTTCGGTCTAACCACGCCTGTGCGAAATACACAAAAGTTTGGCGCGTCAGCACTTCACGCTCGGCATCGCTCAATTGTGGAAAGCACACACGTAAATTGGTTTGCACCACGCGGCGGCGAGAAGGTATCACCCATAACAGCAAGACACCTAATCCTGCACCCAAGGCACGCAGCCACGGCAAAGGCAAATAGCCCAAGCCACGCAACACGAACAAACCGACATTGCTCAACATGCCTTAGCCCTCAGCACGCGGTTGTTTATCACGCGCGTAGCCCCACAGGTATTGGCCAGGTGCATCAAGCACCATGCTCTCCACGCCTCGATTGACAGCAGCAGCAGCTACCTCTGGCGATACGCTCGTGTCTTTCATTTCAGGCGCGTCAAAGGGGCGCATGTGCATGCAAAACCCTTGGCCTGCGGGCAGGCGTTCGCACCACGTCATGATGACTTGTGCGCCAGTTTGCTGCGCAAGCTTTGCGAGCAAAGTCATGGTGTAAACATCGCGACCAAAGAATGGCGCCCACACGCCTTGCCCTAAAGGCGGCACTTGGTCGGGCAAGATGGCTGTGTAGCCTCCGTTGCGCAAGGTGCGAATGAGCGTGCGCACGCCAGCGAGGGACGTGGGTGCGGAATCTAAATAAGGACGGGTGCGGGCATTCGCGACCAAGGGCTCTAACCATTCTTTGCGTGCGGGGCGAAACAGCGCGACCATGGCCCCATACGTAGGCCCAAATTTCTCTGCAATCGCTTGAGCACCAATTTCCCACGAGCCCAAATGCGGCGACATGATGATGACTCCCTTGCCAACCTGCATGGCTGCCTCAAAGTACTCAGCGCCATTCCACTTCACCAAACCATCAAGCTTGGCACTGTGCGGGCGCATCCACACCCAAGGCAGCTCAGCCACCATCGCGCCAATGGCTGCCACCGCTGGGCGGGCACCACGCCAAGCCACGCCTGCAGCCTTCACGTTGGCTTTGAAGTTACGGCGATAACTAGGAGATAACCACCACACCAACCAACCCAACACTGCACCCAAGCGCTGCATCAAAGGCAGCGGCAAGCGGGCGAGGAAGCGAAAAATACGGGTGGTGAGAGACATGAACTTTTTGATGACTTTGATAAATCCACTAGAATCATGATTGTCGCTGAGTTACAGAACAACTTGCAGGGCGACGACACACCACGGTGTGAAAGTGAGGGCGAAGTCCGCACAACTGCTAAAGCGTTCGCTGGGCTCCAAGTTTTCAGGGTCGGCAACGCCGAACAACCCATTGAAAACAGGAGCTTTTTTCATGTCCAGCAATTACCTTTTCACCTCTGAATCTGTTTCAGAAGGCCACCCAGACAAAGTGGCAGACCAAATCTCTGACGCGATTTTGGATGCCATCTTCGCGCAAGACCCCCTTTCACGCGTGGCTGCCGAAACCCTGACCAACACCGGCTTGGTTGTGTTGGCTGGCGAGATCACGACCAACGCTCACGTCGACTACATCCAAGTCGCACGTGACACCATCAAGCGCATTGGTTACGACAACACCGACTACGGCATTGACTACAAAGGTTGTGCCGTGATGGTTTGTTACGACAAACAATCCAACGACATCGCCCAAGGAGTGGACCACGCGTCTGACGATCACCTCAACATCGGCGCTGGCGACCAAGGCCTGATGTTTGGCTACGCTTGCAGCGAAACACCAGAACTGATGCCTGCACCTATCTACTACGCACACCGTTTGGTCGAGCGTCAAGCCCAGTTGCGTAAAGACGGTCGCCTGCCTTTCTTGCGCCCCGACGCTAAGAGCCAAGTGACCATGCGCTACGTGGACGGCAAGCCTCACAGCATTGACACTGTGGTGTTGTCGACCCAACACAGTCCTGACCAAAGCGAGTCAGCCACCAAGATGAAGGCCAGCTTCAACGAAGCCATCATCGAAGAGCTGATCAAGCCCGTGTTGCCCAAAGAGTGGTTGCAAGACACCAAATTTTTGATCAACCCCACAGGTCGTTTCGTCATCGGCGGCCCACAAGGCGACTGCGGTTTGACGGGCCGCAAAATCATTGTGGACACCTACGGCGGCGCATGCCCGCATGGCGGTGGCGCGTTCTCAGGCAAAGACCCATCCAAGGTCGACCGCTCTGCCGCTTACGCCGCACGCTACGTGGCGAAAAACATCGTGGCCGCTGGTTTGGCCACACAGTGTCAAGTGCAAGTGGCTTACGCGATTGGCGTGGCACGCCCCATGAACATCACCGTGAACACAGCGGGTACTGGCGTGATTTCTGATGACAAGTTGTCAGCACTGGTGGCTGAGCACTTTGACCTGCGCCCCAAAGGCATCATCCAAATGCTCGACTTGTTGCGTCCGATCTACACCAAGACTGCGGCTTACGGTCACTTTGGTCGTGAAGAGCCAGAATTTACGTGGGAGCGTACCGACAAGGCTGCTGCACTGAAAGCGGCTGCTGGCGTGAACTAAACGCTTCTGCGCTTGTGCTTAAGGGCTTCTCGTTTTTACGGGAGGCCCTTTTTGTTTGCGTCTTCGGATTCGGTCCTCGGGGATGCGAGTTTGCGTAGGCAGACGCGGCTTACATCGCTTCGCGACGAATGGCGCCGCATTTGCCTACGCCAAATCAAATCAAGCCTCAGAAGACTGCTGCAAAGCCCACATCTGCGCATACCGGCCATTCAACGCCAACAACTCCGAGTGAGCACCTCGCTCCACAATCCGCCCCGCATCGAGCACCAAAATCTCATGCGCATCCACCACGGTCGACAAGCGATGTGCGATCACCAAGGTCGTTTTGTTCTGCGCTGCGCTTTGCAACTCCGCTTGGATCGCGCGTTCATTCGCACTGTCTAGTGCTGACGTGGCTTCATCAAAAATCACAATCGGCGGGTTCTTCAACAAGGTGCGCGCAATGGCCACGCGCTGCTTTTCGCCGCCAGATAACTTCAACCCGCGCTCGCCCACCATGGTGTCGTAGCCCTTGGGTGTGGCAGAGATGAAGTCATGAATGTGCGCGGCCTTGGCCGCTTGCTCCACCTCAGCCTCGGTCGCATCCGTGCGGCCATAAGCGATGTTGTAGCGCACGGTATCGTTGAACAGCACCGTGTCTTGCGGCACGATGCCCATGGCGCGGCGCACACTGCCTTGCGTCACGTGGCGAATGTCTTGCCCGTCGAGGGTGATGGCGCCACTACCTACGTCGTAAAAACGAAACAGTAAACGCGCCAACGTCGATTTACCCGACCCCGAAGGCCCGACCACTGCCACGGTTTTGCCCGCCGGAATTTCAAAACTGATGCCATGCAAGATGGGTCGCGTGGCTTCATACGCAAAGACCACCGACTCAAAATGCACCGTGGGCGAGCCGCTCAATTGCAAAACAGGGGCATTGGGCGTATCGGCCACTTCACGCTCTTTTTCAAGCAGCGTGAACATGCGGTCTAAGTCCGTCAAGCTTTGTTTGATTTCGCGGTACAGCACCCCCAAGAAATTCAGCGGGATGTACAGCTGAATCATGAAAGCATTGATCATCACCAAGTCGCCCAAGGTCATGCGTCCTTCAACCACACCTTGCGTCGCACGCCACAGTATGCCCACCAAGGCCACCGCGATGATGAGCTGCTGGCCTGTGTTGAGCAATGACAATGAGGTTTGCGCTTTCAGACGCGCACGGCGCAATGCTTCTAGGCTTTTGTCGTAACGCGCAGCTTCAAACGCTTCGTTGTTGAAGTACTTGACAGTTTCGTAGTTGAGCAAGGAATCCACCGCTTTGGTGTGAGCGGCCGAATCGAACTCATTGGCTTGGCGACGGTACTGCGTGCGCCACTCGGTCACGCTGATGGTGAACACGATGTAAAGCGCCAGCGCCGCCAATGTGATGCCCGCAAACCACACATCAAACTTCACAGCCAAGATGCTCAACACCAAGGCCACTTCAATCAACGTAGGGACCACGCTGTAGAGTGAATAAGAAATGAGCGACTCAATCCCACGTACACCGCGCTCAATGTCGCGCGTCATGCCCCCAGTTTGACGTTCCAAATGAAAACGTAGGCTCAAGCCATGTAAGTGCTGGAATGTTTCCAATGCAATTTGCCTGGCAGCTCCCTGCGTCGCTTTGGCAAACACCAACTCGCGTAACTCGGTGAATGCCGACACTGACAACCGCAACACGCCGTACACAACCAACAAAGAGACTGGCACCACGATGACAGCCATCGGGTCATTTGGCTTGAACGACATGGCATCGATCAACTCTTTGAGCAGCAAAGGCACACTCACGTTGGCCACTTTGGCCCCAATCATGAAGCTCAAAGCTGCAACCACTCGCCACTTGTATTGCCACAAATAGGGGAAAAGGCGCTTAAGCGTTTCGCGGTCAGGGCGTTGTTTAGCCGGCTGCCCAGCAGGTGTGGGCGCAGAAGAATGGGCGTGATGACGCATGTTGCACAATGCCAAAAAGTAATTCTTCGATTGTGCCTATGTCTATCTCTTCAAATCCTCACGCAGTTCCCTTACCCACAGACCAAGAGTTGGTGCTGAAGGTCATACCGATGCCTGCTGATTGCAACCAAAACGGAGACATTTTTGGCGGTTGGGTCATGGCTCAGGTGGACTTGGCGGGTGCCGTGCTGCCTGCGCGTTATGTGCGAGGACGCATGGCCACAGTTGCTGTCAATGAATTTATTTTTAAACACCCCGTGAAGGTGGGCGACATCTTGAGCTTTTTCTCGCGAGTGCAACGAATTGGCAATACCTCCATCAGCGTGAAGGTCGAAGTCTTTGCCGAACGTTTCAGCTCACAAGGTGAGTACATGAAAGTGACCGAAGCCACCCTGACCTACGTAGCTATTGATGAGTCGGGCAAGCCCCGCACGATCCCCAAAGACTGAGCGTTACGAAACGATGTAGGCGCCCGTGCCTGTAGACATGAGCGTACCGTCTGGCCCGCGAAACTCCATGCGCGAAGTACCCACACGTGTGCCTACACGCAAGGCGTGGGCATGGATAGTGAAGTGCTCACCAATGCCAGGGCGCAAATAGTCCACACGCAAATCAATCGTACCCAACTTGGCAAAACGCTCTAAACGCTCGATGGGAGTTTCTTTCATATGCTTAGCAGCCAAGCAGGCCATCACGGCTGCACTGCCGATTGCATCGAGCACCGCACTGATGACACCCCCATGAATGCGGTTATAGGCATAGTGCCCCACCAACTCAGGACGCATGTCAATTCGCGCCACCACTTCGTCGGGCGTGACACTGACCAGTTTCAAACCGAGTGTCTTGTTGAAAACAATCTTTTCTTCGTAGATTTGTCGAAATCCTTCAAGGTACTCAGACTCAAACACAAGAGGGTGGGCGAAATCTTGAGACATACGGTGACTCAATCAAAGCTTAGAAAAATCGGGCTTGCGCTTTTCCATGAATGCACCAAACGCCTCCTTTGCTGCTGGCTCTTTCAACATACGACCAAACGATGCAGCCTCGTCGTTCATTTGTTTTTGCACCAATTGGGCTTGGCCCGCTTTCATCAATCGCTTGGTTTCTAGCAGCGACGACAAAGGCTTGGCTGCCAACTTGCGCGCTTGGACTTGCACATAACTGTTCACTTCGGTGGGCGGCAGCACACGATTGACCAAGCCCACTTCGAGTGCAGCCTCGGCCATGAAGGGCTCACCTAATAGCAGCGCTTCGGCTGCGCGGTGGTAACCCATCATTTGCGGAGCCAGTAAGCTCGACGCGGCTTCGGGGCAAATACCTAAATTTACAAAGGGCATGGCAAACACGGCGTTGTCACCCGCATATACCAAGTCGCAATGAAACAACAGCGTGGTGCCAATGCCCACGGCTGGACCTGCCACCGCAGCCAACATGGGTTTGGGGAATGCTGCGATATTTTTTAGCAAACGAAACACTGGCGCGTCTGGTGTTGAGGGCGGATGGTTCAAAAAGTCAGCAATGTCGTTGCCCGCACAGAACACCGTTTCGTGGCCTTGAAACACCAACACGCGCACCTCTGAGCTTCGCTGTGCTTGTTCCACGGCATCGGCCAACGCGGTGTACATCGCAGCGGTCAAAGAGTTTTTTTTATCGACGCGGTTGAACGTCAGCGTCATCACACCGCCGTCGATGTGGCTCAAAATTTCTGTCATGGTGATCCTTATTACTGGGCACGCAGCCAAGTTTGTGTGCGGTAGAAAGGGCCAATATAGCCACGCACTTGCAGTTTTTGGCCGCCCTCTTGAGGCCGCATCTTGACGGTGTATTCTTTGCCGTTTTCTGGATCTAGGATCCGACCACCGCCCCCCCACACGTACTCGGTCACATTGTCTGGTTTGACTTCGCGGATGATTTGCATACCGATGATATCTTTGCCTTTGCGATCGTCTTTGCAGTCGTCACATGTCTTTTTGGCATTGGCGTCGTTGCGCAAAGTCTTCACCACTCGACCGCTCAACACGCCGTCTTTGTCAACGATTTGGATTTCAGCTTTCGCCTCACCCGTTTTGTCGTCAATCGTGTGCCATGTCCCCACGGGCGTCATTTGCGCAAAGCTACTGCTCGCCAGCAAAAAAAACACAGCAGCCAGCCACTTCGTAAAATTTGTTTTCTTCATCGTTTGAATTTACTCGAATTGATTCACAAAGCCATTCAGACAAACACCGCCTCTGTCTCCATCAGTACAGTTGAACCTGCACGCGCCGTGAGCATGAGCGATGCTGTTTCTGGGAACAACTTGGCAAAGTAAAAGCGTGCGGTTTGCACTTTGGCTTGGTAGAACGGGTCGCGGTTGCCTTCCGCAATTTTTTGCAGCGCCACTTTTGCCATTCGTGCCCAGAAGTAGCCAAACACCAAGTGCCCCGCCACGCGAAGGTAGTCAACGGCTGCAGCACCCACTTCGTCAGCGTTTTGCAGCGCTTTGTAACCAATTTCACCCGTGAACTGCGTCATCTGCTGGCCAAGCTTGGCAAGTGGGTTAGTGAACTCAGCCATCTCGTCGTGGCCTTGGGACTCGGCCACCAACTCGGCAATGAGCTTGCCAAATTTTTTAAGCGACGCCCCTTGATTGCCCAGCACTTTACGGCCCAACAAGTCCAAACTCTGAATGGTGTTGGTGCCTTCGTAAATCATGTTGATGCGGGCATCGCGCACGAATTGCTCCATGCCCCATTCGCGTATGAAACCGTGACCACCAAACACCTGCATGCAGGAGGATGTCGCAGTCCACGCGTTGTCGGTGATGAAGGCTTTCACGATGGGTGTGAGCAAAGCCACTTGCTCGGCTGAATCGGCACGCACCGCTTCATCGGCGTGGTTCAGTTCACGGTCAATCAACAAGGCACAGTGCAACGCCAACGCACGTCCACCCTCGGCATAGGCACGAGCAGTTAGCAGCATCTTGCGCACATCGGGATGCACCAAGATGCTGTCGGCGGGTTTGCTCGGGTCTTTGGGGCCCGTCAGGCTGCGCGACTGAATACGATCTTTGGCATAGGCCAGCGCGTTTTGATACGCCACTTCGGTCAAGCCCAGCGACTGCATGCCCACGCCCACGCGTGCGGCATTCATCATCACAAACATCGCGGCCAATCCTTTGTTGGACTGGCCCACCATCGTACCGACTGCGCCGTCCAACACCATCTGCGCAGTGGCGTTGCCGTGGATGCCCATCTTGTGCTCCAAGCCGCCGCAGTAAATGCCGTTGCGCTCGCCCAGACTGCCGTCGGCATTGACTTGGAACTTGGGGACCACAAACAAGCTGATGCCTTTGCTACCCGCAGGTGCATCTGGCAAACGTGCCAACACCAAGTGCACGATGTTGCTCACCATGTCGTGCTCGCCCGCGCTGATGAAAATTTTGTTGCCGGTGATGCGATACGTGCCATCGTCTTGCGGTTCGGCTTTGGTGCGCAGCAAGCCAAGATCTGTGCCGCAATGCGGCTCCGTCAAACACATGGTGCCCGTCCATTCACCACTGGTGAGCTTGGGCAAATACAAGGCTTTTTGCGCATCCGTACCGTGCGCATGCAAAGCCTCGTAAGCACCATGCGTGAGCCCTGGGTACATGGTCCACGCTTGGTTGGCACTGTTAAGCATTTCGTAAAAGCACTGGTTCACCACCACAGGCAAGCCTTGGCCACCGTACTGAGGGTCGGCGCTCAAGGCGGGCCAGCCGCCTTGCACGTATTGTTCATACGCGGCCTTGAAACCATCGGGCGTTTTGACTTCGTGGGTGTCACGGTTGAGCGTGCAGCCTTGTTCGTCGCCCACTTGGTTGAGCGGAAAAATAACTTCAGACGCAAACTTGCCGCCCTCTTCCAACACCGCGGCAATGGTGTCGGCATCCATGTCGGCGTGCTTGGGCATTTGCTTGAGGTCATCGATGACGTGCAGCACTTCGTGCAGCACAAATTGCATATCGCGCAGAGGTGGGGTGTAACTGGGCATGGTTTGTCTCCTTACTTTTTAGATGAGTTGGTGCGCTTGGCGCCTGGTTGAATGACGGGTACAGCATCGTTTGGGCCGTAGCGCTGCAAAATGTTTTCAAATCCTCTGAGGGTGCGTGCCAAGGATTTGGACGAACGCAAAAACCGTGCTTCGTATTGCAGCGCCAAGATGAGTCCATGCAGCTCAAACACCATTTGCTCGGCATCCATGTCAGCGGCTAAGTGGCCTTCCTCACGCGCTTGAACGACGGTGCGGTGCACAGCAGCGAGCCAAGTTTTGACTGAGCTAGCCAACGCATCTCGCACAGGCCCTGGACGGTCATCAAACTCAGCGGCACCGCTGATGTAGAGGCAGCCCGAATCGATCTCTGCCGATGTGCGCTTGGTCCAGTTGGCAAACAGTTGACGTAAACGTGGCAAGCCGCGCTCAACTTGCAAGATCGGCAAAAACACTTCGACTTCAAAGCGCAAGTGGTATTCACGCACCACCGAAATTTGCAACTCTTCACGCGAGCCAAAGTGGGCAAACACACCCGACTTGCTCATGCGGGCCACCTCGGCCAACGCGCCAATGCTCAAACCCTCCAAGCCAATTTGAGTAGCCAATCCCAAGGCCGCATCCACAATAGCGGCTTTTGTTTGCTGGCCTTTTTGCAGGGCCTTGCTTTCAGAGGCTATGTTTTTGCGGATAGTGGTCATGCGAGACTTTTGAAGAAGACTTAGAAAAGAACGATCGTGCTATTTTGCACGATTTTGAATCTTTAAACTAAGCCACTATGCAAGCCACCCGAATTCTCGCCATCCGCCACGGGGAAACCCTTTGGAATGTGGAGACCCGCATCCAAGGACACCTCAACATTGACCTGAATGAAACCGGTCGCTGGCAGGCCGAGCGTGTGGGTCATGCCCTCGCTGAAGAGCCCATTCATGCCATCTATAGCAGCGACTTGCGCCGAGCTTTTGAGACTGCGCAAGCCATTGCAACAACGCCCGCACGATTCACGGCGCGCACGCCCACCCCCTCCCAAGTCACCCCACATTTGCAGTTGCGTGAACGCCACTTTGGTCATTTACAAGGAAAAACTTGGTCTGAAATCGAAACAGAGTGGCCCGAAGAATGCAAGCTTTGGCGTGGCCGCGACCCGCATTGGGCACCAGCTGGCGGCGAGTCCCTCATCGCGCTGCGCGAACGCATCAGCACTTGCGTGAATGAGCTGGCCAGTCAACATCTAGGCGAACAAATCGTATTGGTGGCACATGGGGGCGTGATGGACGCGTTGTACCGCTTAGCAACCAACCAATCGGTGGAAGCCCCACGCACATGGCACTTGGGCAATGCCGCCATCAATCGTTTACTGTGGACGCCCCAAGGCTTGAGCTTGGTGGGCTGGGGCGATGTCTCGCACTTTGACGAAGCACACGGCTCGCCGCGCGACGAGACGACCACCTAATCGGTAGTGACGTTGCCAATCGCCTTAGGCGGTGTAACCCCCAAGTGGCGATACGCAGCCAAGGTGGCCATGCGGCCACGCGGCGTACGTTGCAAGAAGCCTTGCTGGATTAAATACGGTTCAATCACGTCTTCAATCGTGTCGCGCTCTTCGCCGATGCTGGCGGCAATGTTGTCAAGCCCGACAGGCCCGCCGTCAAAGCGGTGAATCACAGCCTCCAACAACTTTCGGTCCATCAGGTCAAAGCCTTGCGGGTCCACGTCCAACATGGCCAAGGCTTTTTTGGCAATGGCTTCGGTGATGCGACCTGTGCCCTTCACATCGGCATAGTCACGTACACGGCGCAACAAGCGGTTGGCAATGCGTGGCGTACCGCGTGAGCGACGTGCAATCTCAAAACCGCCTTCCACATCCATGGGCGTATCGAGCAAACGCGCGCTACGCACCACGATGCGTTGCAATTCTTCTGCGGTGTAAAACTCCAAGCGCGACACAATGCCAAAGCGGTCACGCAAGGGGTTGGTCAACATACCAGCGCGTGTAGTAGCGCCCACCAAAGTGAAGGGCTGCAAATCGAGCTTGATGCTGCGTGCGGCAGGACCCTCACCAATCATGATGTCAATTTGGTAGTCTTCTAAGGCGGGATACAAGATCTCTTCCACGACGGGAGAGAGTCTGTGAATTTCATCGATGAACAACACATCGTTTTTTTCTAAGCCCGTTAGCAACGCCGCCAAGTCTTTGGGCTTCTCCAACACAGGGCCACTGGTAGAGCGCAGGTTCACACCCAGCTCTTGCGCAATGATGTGGCTCAGCGTGGTCTTTCCCAAACCGGGTGGGCCAAACAGCAACACATGGTCCAGCGCTTCGTTGCGCATCTTGGCGGCACCGATGAAGATCTCAAGCTGCTCACGCACCTTCACCTGCCCCACATACTCTTGTAACAACTTAGGGCGCAACGCGCGTTCAATCGCCTCTTCGTTGGGCGACACGGGCACGGCAGACACCATGCGCGAAGGCACGGGGGAAGGTGCGAAATCGTCTGTTTGAATGCTCATGGTTTATTTGGCCAAGGCTTTCAAAGCCAGCTTGATGCCGTCGCTGACTCCCACATCAGCGGGCAAAGCCTTGAGTGCGGCGGATGCTTCTTTATCGCTATAGCCCAACGCCAACAGCGCTTGCAAGATATCACTTTGGTGATCGGGTGTGGAAAACATATTGGGTCCGAGGTCTGCCCCCAACTTACCCTTGAGTTCCAGGAGCAAGCGTTCAGCCGTTTTCTTACCAATGCCCGGCACTTTGGTGAGACGCGCGGCGTCTTGATCTGAAACGGCACGCGCCAACTCGTCAGCACTCAAACCGCTCAAAATACCAAGGGCCATACGAGGGCCGACGCCTGAGATTTTGATAAGCAAGCGAAATGTGGCACGCTCAGACGCTGTGCCAAAGCCAAACAAAATTTGTGCGTCTTCGCGCACCACAAAGTGCGTCAGCAACGACACTTTTTCACCGGTGGCAGGCAGGTTGTAAAACGTGCTCATGGGCACATCGACTTCATAGCCCACGCCGTTGCAGTCCACCAAAACCTGAGGTGGATTTTTTTCGCTGAGGATGCCTGTTAACTTGCCTATCATTGGGGTACCTTTTGAGAGATTATCGACTTGATTCTTCGCCACACCTTCACCCCGCACAACAACGCCCGTCTGTCGCATTTGTGCGGCCCCACCGACGAACACCTGCGCACCATCGAACTGGCCTTGGACGTGAAAATCGCCCACCGCCACGAGCAATTTAAAGTAGACGGGCACAAAGCCAAAGCAACCCGCGCTATGGAGGTGCTGCAAGCCTTGTATGAGCGAGCAACCAAATCCATACCGCCAGAGCAAGTGCAGCTCATGCTCGCTGGCGACAGCACGATGGAGGAAGAGGCCCCCTCCCTACAAACCCGCCGCACAGACTTGCGCCCACGCACGCCCACGCAGGCAGCATACCTAGACAACATTGCCGCGTATGACATCAGCTTTGGCATTGGGCCAGCTGGCACAGGCAAAACCTATTTGGCCGTGGCCTGCGCGGTAGATGCGCTAGAGCGCAGCACTGTGCAACGCATTGTGCTGACCCGCCCCGCCGTGGAAGCTGGGGAAAAACTGGGTTTCTTGCCCGGCGACTTAGGCCAAAAAGTGGACCCGTATCTGCGCCCCTTATACGACGCGCTGTATGACTTGATGGGCTATGACCGCGTGCAAAAAGCATTTGAGCGCAATGCGATTGAAATTGCGCCACTGGCCTTCATGCGCGGGCGCACACTCAACAACGCCTTCGTCATCTTGGATGAAGCACAAAACACTACGCCCGAGCAAATGAAAATGTTCCTCACGCGCATTGGCTTTGGTGCCAAAGCAGTGGTCACAGGTGACGTGAGCCAAATAGACTTGCCCAAAGGACAACTCAGCGGCTTGATTGATGCCGAACGTGTGTTGAAACGCGTCAAAGGCATTTCAGTCACCCGCTTCACGAGCGCAGACGTGGTACGCCATCCACTGGTGGCCCGCATCGTCGACGCGTATGACGCCCAACGCTCCGCGACAACCGGCGCCCCTTCACGCAAACAATCTTAAAAACATGGCCCTACCTACCTTAGACCTGACTTTGCAATTTGGCGATATACCCGACGACGCACGTCACCGCTCTGCGCTGCCCCGCGCGTTTGTGAACCGCTGCATCCGTAGCGCCTTGGCCCACGAGGCAGAAATGACTGTGCGCATCGTCGATGTCGAAGAAGGTCAAGCACTCAACAGTAGCTATCGCAAGAAAAAGTACGCCACTAATGTGCTGACCTTCGATTACGCCCAAGCACCCATGGTGATGGCAGACCTCGTTTTGTGTGCCCCGGTGGTAGCACTTGAGGCCAAAGAGCAAGGCAAGTCACTGCAAGCGCACTACGCCCACTTATTGATTCACGGCGCACTGCACGCCCAAGGCTATGACCATGAAAGCTCTGAAGCCGATGCCATCGAGATGGAAACGCTAGAGATGTTCATCATGGCCAGCCTTGGTTTGCCTTGCCCGTATTAACGACCTAGCGCGTCTTCCAACAAACGCACTTTCACCGACTTACCTTTGACGCGTCCCGCGCTCAAACGCTTGACCGCCTCACGCGCAATGCTGCGCTCCACCGCGACGTAAGTGGAAAACTCGTTCACGTTGATCTTGCCCACTTGCTCTTTGGTAAAGCCCGCATCACCCGTGAGCGCCCCCAGTACATCGCCAGCACGAATTTTTTCTTTGCGTCCGCCCACAATTTGTAGCGTGGCCATCGGGGGTTGCAAAATGCCACCTGCAGCGGGCGTGAGGCTGCTAATTGGCGCCCAGGTGGACTCACGGTTTTGCAGCTGCTCGATCTTGCCCACATTGCCCATCTCGTCCATGCTGGCGAGTGACAAAGCCAAACCTTCGGCATCCCCTCGGCCTGTGCGGCCAATGCGGTGAATGTGAATTTCTGAATCGGGCGTGACATCCACGTTGATGACCGCTTCTAAGTTGGCCACATCCAAACCACGCGCAGCCA
Source organism: Comamonadaceae bacterium (assembly GCA_947447405.1). Lineage (GTDB taxonomy): Bacteria > Pseudomonadota > Gammaproteobacteria > Burkholderiales > Burkholderiaceae_C > Limnohabitans. The sequence continues at coordinate 19,512 of CANFKQ010000017.1, forward strand.
CATCAGTGGCCACCAAGACCGAGCAACTGCGGTTGGAAAACTGCACGAGCACTTGATCGCGTTCGCGTTGTTCGAGTTCACCAAACAGCGCCAAAGCGCTAAAGCCTTGGGCTTGCAACACCGCCACCAAATCGCGACATTGCTGTTTGGTGTTGCAAAACGCCAGCGTGGACTCAGGACGGAAGTGGTTGAGCAGTTGCGACACAGCGTGTAAGCGTTCGCTGTTGCTCACCTCGTAAAAAATTTGTTTGATTTTTTGTGCGTCGTGTTGCGCTTGCACCTTGACGGTTTGCGGTTCACGCATGAACTGCGATGCGAGTTTTGCAATGCCTTCGGGGTAGGTGGCCGAGAACAACAAAGTTTGGCGATCTTTAGGACACTGACGCGCCACCTTGGCGATATCGTCAAAAAAGCCCATGTCCAACATGCGGTCGGCTTCATCCAGCACCAACATTTTCAAACCTTGCAGGCTGAGCGAGCCACGCTCTAAGTGGTCCATGATGCGGCCCGGCGTACCCACCACGACATGCGCACCATGCTCTAGGCTAACGGTCTGGCCGCGCAAGGCGACGCCACCACACAACGTGACAACTTTGATATTGCCCACCGCGCGGGCCAAGCGACGAATCTCTTGCGTCACTTGGTCTGCGAGTTCACGCGTCGGGCACAAGATCATGGCTTGCGCATCGAACTGTGCAGGGTCCAGCTTTTCAACCAAGGGGATGCCAAAGGCGGCCGTCTTACCGCTGCCCGTGCGGGCTTGGGCGATCAAGTCACGACCTGCCAAGGTGAGCGGCAAGCTAGCGGCTTGAATGGGGGTCATCTGGGTGTAGCCCAGCTGCGTCAAGTTATCGAGAGAAGAGGCCGCGAGGCTCAGGGAAGCAAATGTCGTAGCGGTATTTTTTAAATCGGTCATGCACCGATTATCGTGATTGGGATGGTCACGGGACCGTCATTGACCAAATGAACCTTCATGTCTGCGCCAAAGATGCCGGTTTGCACCTTGGCGTGCTGCACTTTAGCTTGGGCCACAAACGCGTCATACAAGCGGCGACCTTCGTCGGCTGATGCTGCACTGGTGAAGCTAGGGCGCGTGCCGCTGCTGGTGTCTGCTGCCAAGGTGAATTGACTGACCACCAACAAACCGCCGTTCACATCAGTCACGCTGCGGTTCATCTTGCCTGCTTCGTCGTAGAACACGCGCAGTTTCAAAATTTTGTCGAGCATCTTTTGGCCGACGACTTCTGTGTCGCTTTTTTCGGCGCACAACAGCACCATCAAGCCTTGCTCAATTTCACCGACAGTTTGGCCATCCACTAACACACGCGCCTCGCTCACGCGTTGCAACACCACTTTCATGCGATGTCTTTCGGGTCGTCGAAATGAGCCTCCACATCGTTGGGCAGCAGCTGAATCGTGGCACGCAAACCGGGCACCGCATTCATCAAGGATTGCTCCACATTGCCACGCAAATTAGCAGCCAGTCCCAAAGACCAATCCGCAGGCATGTGCATGTGCATATCCACAAAACGGCGCTGCCCCGCTTTACGCGTAATGACATGGTCAAAACGCACCACGTGCACGTGCTTGGCCCACGACTCTTCGTGACCGAGAGAAAAGTCTTCCAACACCTGTTGAATTTGCGCTTGCACCTCGGGCTCGACCGCTTCATCCATGAGGCCTTGCGAGGCGTCCCAAATCAAATGCCAACCTTCGCGCAGGATGTTGAGCGCGACGCCAAACGCAACCAAGGCATCCAGCCACAACCAACCCGTCCAACTCACCAAGCCAATACCAATCACGACGCCAGCCGATGTCCACACATCTGTCACCAAATGGCGGGCATCCGCTTCTAGGGCAATGGATCGATGGGCTTTGGCAGCCTTGAACATGACCCACGCCAACAACCCATTCAGAGCAGAACTGGCCACCGACAAAATCAAACCAATGCCCACTTGCTCTAAGGGCTGCGGGTCAAAAATGCGATGCCCTGCGGCCCACATGATGCCCAGCGACGCCGCCACAATGAGGATGCCTTCAAAACCAGACGAAAAATACTCAGCTTTGTGATGACCATAAGGATGGTCTTCGTCCGCAGGCATTGCCGCCACGGTGACCATCATCAAGCCAAATATGGCGCTGGCCAAGTTCACAACAGACTCCATGGCGTCGGACAGCAAACCCACTGAATCGGTCAGGTGCCATGCCAGCGTTTTGAGCGCGATGGTGATGCACGCTACCACGACAGATGCCCACAGCAGCCCTTTGGGCGAAAACCATTTGGAGAGAATGTTCATGTGTTGAGTTTGACTGCGACTCGTTAAGCCAAGGTGACACGCGCAAATTTGCGTTTGCCAACTTGCACCACAAACGTACCCGCGTCAAGCTTCAATCCTTTGTCGCTGACTACGCTGGAATCCACACGCACGCCGCCACCGTCGATCAAACGATTGGCCTCGCTGGTGGAAGGGGCCAAGCCCGCGGCTTTGAGCAACGCGCCAATGCCCATGGGTGCACCGCCGAGCGACACTTCTGGAATCTCATCGGGCACACCACCTTTGCTGCGGTTGATGAAGTCTTGCTGTGCCGCCTCCGCAGCTGCAGCGCCGTGGAAGCGCGCCGTAATTTCTTTGGCCAACGCAACCTTGGCATCTTTGGGATTACGACCGCCTTCAATTTCTTTTTTCAGCGCTTCGATGTCGGCCATCGACTTGAACGAGAGCAAGGTATACCAACGCCACATCAGCACGTCAGAAATGGACAACACTTTCGCAAACATGGTGTTGGGCTCTTCGCTAATGCCGATGTAGTTGTTCTTAGACTTGGACATTTTTTCAACGCCATCCAAACCTTCGAGCAAAGGCATGGTCAAGATGCACTGAGCTTCTTGGCCGTATTCAGCTTGCAAATGGCGGCCCATGAGCAAATTGAATTTTTGGTCGGTCCCCCCCAACTCCAAATCCGACTTCAACGCCACGGAGTCGTAGCCCTGCATGAGGGGGTACAAAAACTCGTGCACGCTGATGGGGGTGTTGGCATGGAAGCGGTCATGAAAATCGTTTCGCTCCATCATGCGGGCCACGGTGTACTTGGACGCGAGCTGAATCATGCCCATCGAGCCCAGAGGAATACACCACTCGCTGTTATAGCGAATTTCGGTTTTAGCTGGATCGAGCACCAACGAGGCTTGCTTGTAATACGTCTCGGCATTCACCTTGATTTGTTCAGGCGTAAGTGGTGGGCGCGTGCTGTTGCGACCCGATGGGTCACCAATCAAACTGGTGAAGTCGCCGATTAAGAAAATAACTTGATGCCCCAAGTCTTGCAACTGGCGCATCTTGTTGAGCACCACGGTGTGGCCGATGTGAATGTCGGGCGCAGTTGGGTCAAGACCCAATTTGATGCGAAGGGGTTGGCCTGTAGCCTCAGAGCGTGCGAGCTTTTTCACCCATGCGTCTTCAGGGATCAGTTCTTCGCAGCCGCGCTTGGTCACAGCCAAGGCTTCGAGCACGCGATCGGTCACTGGATGAGCGACAGGGAGAGTTTGTAAAGATGCTTGATTCATAAGGATTTTTTACCGTCCAAGGTATACTCGACGGTTTGGTGTTTGAGCCTGATTTTAGAGGCCCAAACCTTGAGGCCTTGGGCTGGCGTCCCCGCCTTCTACTTACTGCCGGAGAAATACCTTGCAGACATCATTTTCTTTGTGGGTTACGCACCTGCAAAACAGCCTTCATACACACCACCGCCGCGTCTTAGCGGGCGTGGCTATCACTCTCTCAGTCCTCGGCGGCGGCGCGTTTGCGGTTGCCAATTTGGACGATGGCGCCTCCAAGCTTCCCTTGAACCAAGTGGTTGAAAGCGTCAACACCGTTTCATTGACCAGCCTGTGGGCCGATAAGTCACTGCAACTGTTCCGCTCGGACGTCACCCGCTCCAGCGACTCCGCAGACAGCTTGCTGTCTCGCCTTGGCTTGAGCGACCTCGAAGCCTCCACCTATTTGCGTCATGCACGCACAGCGCGCCAGCAACTGATTGGTCGCGCAGGCCGACTTGTCAGTGTGGAAGGTGATGCCGAACACCGCCTCAACCGTATGACCGCGCGTTGGGCTAACGACGATGGCGAAAACTTCACCCGTTGGGTGATGGAACGCACCCCCACCGGTTTTACAGAACGCGAAGAAACTGCACGCCTGAGTGTGGGCACCCGCATGGGCAACGGCACAATTCAAAGCTCGCTGTTTGCAGCCACTGACGATGCGGACATTCCCGACAGCGTGGCCAGCCAGTTGGCCGACATCTTTGCGGGCGATATCGACTTTCACCGCGCACTGCGCAAAGGCGATCGCTTTGCGGTGGTCTACGAATCCCTCGAGGCTGATGGCGAAGTGTTGCGCACAGGCCGCGTGATCTCGGCAGAGTTTGTAAACAACGGCAAAACACACCAAGCGTTTTGGTTCAAAGAAGCCAGCGCCAAAGAAGGTGGCTACTACAACGCCGACGGTGTCAGTCTGCGCCGCGCTTACCTGGCATCCCCCCTCGCGTTCTCGCGTGTGACCAGCGGCTTCAAAATGCGCTTTCATCCGATTCTGCAAACTTGGCGCGCCCATTTAGGCGTGGACTACGCAGCCCCCACCGGCACGCCAGTGCGCAGCGTGGGCCAAGGCATCGTGGATGTGGCGGGCTCGCAAGGCGGTTTTGGCAATGTGGTGATGGTCAAACACGCCAGCGGCCACACCACCGTTTATGCGCACCTGAGTCGGATCAACGTCAAGCGCGGCCAATCTGTCATGCAAGGCCAAACCTTAGGTTTAGTCGGCTCAACCGGCTGGGCCACCGGCCCGCACTTGCATTTTGAGTTCCGTGTGAATGGTCAACACAAAGACCCGCTCACCATGGCACGCCAAAGCGTGGCGGTGGAAGTGTCTGCCGCCGCGCGCGATCAATTCAAACATCAAGCGGCAATTGCCAAGGTGGACTTGGCGGCGGCAGCCAGCAGCCAAATGAGCAACGCCGAATAAATGCCCACAGCAGGAACATCGCCACAGCTTTTCATTGGCTTGATGTCGGGCACATCGCTCGACGGCGTGGATGGCGTGTTGGCAGACTTCAGTGGCGCGCTGCCCCGCGTCTTGGCGCACCATGCTATGCCCTTTGCGCCGGCCCTCAAGCAAGAGTTGCTGGCACTCAACATCCCCTCTAACAACGAACTGCACCGAGCCGCCTTGGCCGCCAACGGCCTTGTGCGCGTGTATGCGCTTACCGTGCAAGCCTTGTTGGCTGACACACACACAAGCGCCAACGATGTCTGCGCCATCGGTGCACATGGTCAAACCGTGCGTCACCAACCAGGCGCGTTTGATGGCACAGGTTATACGCTGCAACTGAATAACCCAGCGTTACTGGCAGAACTCACCGGTATTGACGTGGTGGCCGATTTCCGCAGCCGTGATGTAGCGGCCGGCGGCCAAGGCGCGCCGCTGGTGCCGGTGTTTCACCAAGGCATCTTTGGTCAACCAAACCGCACCGTAGGCGTATTGAACATTGGCGGCATTGCCAACCTCAGCGTACTGCACGCCAACGGCGATGCACGGGGCTTTGATTGTGGCCCGGGCAACGCCTTACTCGACCACTGGTGCCAAGAACACACAGGCGACGCCTTTGACAACAACGGCGCTTGGGGCGCGAGCGGCACCGTGATTGAACCCTTGTTGCAAGCCATGCTGGCCGAACCTTTTTTACGCCAAACGCCCCCCAAAAGCACGGGGCGTGATTTGTTTCACCCCACTTGGCTAACGCACCAGTTGAGTGGATTTGCCAACCCCAACGCTGCGGATGTGCAAGCCACCCTCACCGAGTTCACCGCACGCGCTTGCGTGAACGATGTGCTGCGCCATGCCGCAGACGCATCTGAGCTCATCGTTTGTGGCGGTGGCGCATTGAATGGCTTACTGATACGGCGCTTGCAAATGGGGCTGCCCAATGTGCGCGTGCTGTCGTCCGCCGAACGA
>CANFKQ010000018.1 GCA_947447405.1 Comamonadaceae bacterium
CCGCGCCAACCTGCGCCGCATCATCGTGACGCAAGGCGACACCGAGCCAGCATCGGTCGAACAACAACGCCACTTGGGCCTGACTGCGCCCAGCATGTACGACTTGCGTAACCTGTTCCAGATCAACGTGGAAGAAGGCCGTCACTTGTGGGCCATGGTGTATTTGTTGCACAAATACTTTGGCAAAGATGGCCGCGAAGAAGCCGATGCACTGCTGCAACGCAACAGCGGCAACGAAGACAACCCACGCATCTTGCAGGCGTTCAACGAGAAGACCCCAGACTGGTTGAGCTTCTTCATGTTCACGTACTTCACAGACCGTGATGGCAAGTTCCAGTTGTGCGCATTGGCTGAGTCGGCTTTCGATCCATTGGCTCGCACCACTAAGTTCATGCTGACCGAAGAAGCGCACCACATGTTTGTGGGTGAGTCTGGCGTGAGCCGCACCATCCAGCGCACCGTTGACGTGATGAATGAACTCAAAACAGACGACGTGGGCAAGCTGCGTGCCGCCGGTGTGATTGATTTGCCAACCATCCAGCGTTACATCAACTTCCACTTCTCAGTGACCATCGACTTGTTCGGTGCTGACCAATCGTCTAATGCGGCGACCTTCTACAGCTCCGGTCTCAAAGGCCGTTACGAAGAAGGCAAGCGTACGGATGACCACGTCTTGAAGGGCAACAGCTACAAGATCTTGTCAGTCGAAGATGGCAAGCTTGTCGAAAAAGAAGTGCCCATGCTCAACGCGTTGAACGAAGTGCTGCGTGACGACTACATCACCGATTCCAAAGGCGGTATTGATCGTTGGAACCGTGTGATCGAAAAGGCGGGCATCCCCTTCAAGCTCAAAGCGCCTCACAAGGCTTTCCATCGCAACATTGGCTCTTTGTCTGGCGCCAAGATCACACCCGATGGCGAGGTGGTGACCGATGAACAATGGATGGCCAAAGTAGGCGAGTGGTTGCCTTCCAACGAAGACCGTGCTTATGTGGCTAGCTTGATGGGCCGTGTGGTTGAACCCGGTAAATTCGCGAACTGGATTTCCCCTCCTGTGATGGGCATCAACCGCCAGCCAGTGAACTTTGACTACGTTCGTTTCAACTGATCATTTACAAGTCGTAACGCCATGAATGCACCTGCCGAACTGTTTAACCAGCATTTGATCGACCCGGAAATTTGTATCCGGTGCAACACGTGCGAGGCCACCTGTCCGGTGGGTGCTATCACGCATGACAGCCGCAACTATGTGGTGATTGCCGATAAGTGCAATTTCTGCATGGCTTGCGTGCCACCGTGCCCCACAGGCTCAATTGACAACTGGCACATGCGTCCCAAATCTGCGGCGTACACCGTGGAAGAACAATTGTCTTGGGACGATTTGCCTGCAGTGTTGTCTGAGAGCGAATTGGTGGCATTGGGTGCGGATGCGGCATCTATTGAGTCAGTTGCTACCGAAGCTTCCAACGCCTCGGCTGTTGTGGGTTCAGCGGTTCAAAGCGATGCGTTCAACTCGGCAGCGTATGGTGCGACCGTGCCACCTTGGTCTGCGGCACACCCGTACACCAATTTGCATGGTCCTAAAGCACCGACCACTGCCACTGTGGTTGGTAATGTGCAAGTAAATGAAGCAGGCACAGCCAACGAAACCCATCACATCGTGCTGGACTTTGGCAACATGCCTTTTCCCGTGTTGGAAGGTCAGTCGATCGCCATCGTGCCTCCTGGCACCGACGCGCATGGTAAGGCCCATCACGCACGTCAATACTCGATTGCCAGCCCTCGCAATGGCGAGCGTCCTGGCTATAACAACCTGTCCATCACCGTCAAACGTGTGGTGGAAGACCACGATGCCAAGCCTGTCAAAGGCGTGGCTTCCAATTATTTATGTGACCTGAAAACAGGCGACACCGTGCAAGTGATTGGTCCGTTTGGCAGCAGCTTCTTGATGCCCAACCATCCCAAGTCAAACATCGTCATGATTTGCACAGGCACGGGCAGTGCGCCTATGCGCGGGATGACCGAGTGGCGTCGTCGCTTGCGTCAAAGCGGTAAGTTTGAAGGTGGCAAGCTCATGCTGTTCTTCGGCGCACGCACTCAAAAAGAATTGCCTTACTTTGGCCCACTGCAAAAGTTGCCTAAGGATTTCATTGATATCAACTTCGCCTTCTCTCGCGAACAAGGTCAAACCAAGCGCTACGTGCAAGACTTGCTGCGCGAGCGCAGTGCAGACCTCGTGGCCTTGCTCAAAGATTCCAATACCTACATTTATGTGTGCGGATTAAAGAGCATGGAAGAGGGCGTGGTGTTGGCCTTGCGCGATGTGGCTACCCAAGCAGGCTTGAGCTGGGACAGTATTGGCCAATCGCTCAAACAAGAAGGCCGTTTGCACTTGGAGACCTATTGATGGGCTCAGCGTTTCAAACCCTGGTCATCAGTCAGCGTGGCGCAGGCGTTGCGCAAATCACTATGTCACGCCCACAGGTGTTCAATGCCTTTGACGAGGTGATGATTGGTGAGCTTGATGCGGCGTTTGCACAACTCAATCAAGATGACGCCGTTCGTGTGATCGTGTTGGCAGGCGAGGGAAAGCACTTCAGTGCAGGTGCCGATTTGCAATGGATGCAGCGAGCGAGCGAAGCCTCGATCGAATGGAACACTGCGGATGCGCGTCGCTTTGCCGGCATGTTGCACCGCATTGCCACCAGTCTCAAACCCACCGTTGCACGCGTGCAAGGTGCAGCCTTGGGCGGCGGCGTGGGTTTGACCTGCGCTTGCGACATGGCGGTGGTGGCTGATAACGCAAGTTTTGCGGTGAGCGAGGCCAAGTTTGGCATCTTGCCCGCCGTGATCGGCCCTTATGTGGTGAATGCTGTAGGCAAACGCAATGGACGCTATTTGGCATTGACCACAACGCGCATTGATGCAGCAACTGCCTTGAACATGGGCATGGTGCAGCGTGTGGTGAGTGCAGATGCACTGGATGCCGAAGTGGACCGAGTGGTGGCTGAGCTGGTGGCTGGCGGTCCGCAAGCGCAAATTGAAATCAAACAACTGATGGACCACCTCAGTGTGGCACCCGTGTCAGATCAAGTGCGTGAGCTCACAGCCAGCACCATTGCCCGCGTGCGTGGCACTGATGAAGCGCGTGAAGGCTTTTCCGCTTTCTTGGGCAAACGACCCGCTCGATGGATTCCGCAATAAGCATTTTTTGATGAGTACACACAATTTGAACCAAGCCCCCATGTTGGTGGTGGGTGCCGGCATCATGGGCATGGGCATTGCTCAAGTGGCTGCACTTGCTGGCCACAACGTGTCGGTCTTTGACACACGTGCAGAAGCTGCCGAACAAGCCAAACAAAAACTCGCCGACAGCTTGGCTGCGCTGGTGACCAAAGGCAAGATGACCGCCGAGGTAGTGCAAGCCCTGTTGGCACGCATCACACCCGTGGCACAGCTCAGCGATGCCGCTCATGTGGGCTTGGTGGTCGAAGCGATTGTGGAAAACTTGGCTGTCAAACGCAGCTTGTTTCAAGAGATCGAAGGCTTGGTGAGCGAGTATTGCATCTTGGCCACCAACACCTCGTCCTTGTCGGTGACAGCGATTGCCAATGGTTTGAAGTATCCCGCGCGCATGGTGGGTATGCATTTTTTCAACCCCGTGCCACTGATGAAGTTGGTCGAGGTGGTGTCTGGTTTGCAAACCGATGCTGCTGTGGGCCAAGCCATTTTTGATTTGGCTGAGGCTTGGGGAAAAACTGCGGTGCATGCCCGCTCCACGCCCGGCTTCATCGTCAACCGCATTGCACGTCCCTTTTATGCCGAGACCTTGGCGTTGTTGCAAGAACAAGCTGCACAGCCTGCGCAGCTCGACGCCTTGCTGCGCGGTGCAGGCTTTCGCATGGGGCCTTGCGAATTGATGGACCTGATTGGTCATGACACCAACTTTTCAGTGACGCAGTCGGTGTTTGAAGCCAACTTCTTTGACCGCAGATTCACCCCCAGCTTGGTGCAACGCGAGTTAGTGGAGGGGGGGTTATTGGGACGCAAAACGGGCCGAGGTTTTTACAGTCACCCCGAAGGTGCGCCTGCGCTAGTTGCGACACATGCTTCAGCTTTGCCTGCGAATGCGCAATGGGTGGTGCATGGCATCGGTGCCGTCGCTGACACTTTGGCCACGGCAGTGAGTCAGCTTCTTGGGGGCAAAGCCGCTTCACGCGCCACCAGCAGCAACTGGGTTGGCGTAGAGGTGGCGGGTTTGCAATTGCACCAAACCGATGGCCGGCCTGCTTGGCAAGTCGCGCAAGACGCGCGCTTGAAAGACATGGCTGTATTTGATGAATTGCCCGCTGTCGCAGGTGGTGCCTTGGCGTTTGCCTGTGTGGGCCGTGAGGAGACGTCAGAACTTGCCGCCTCGGTGTTGCACGCTTTGGGCTATGTGCCCGTGCTCGTGTCTGATACACCGGGTTTGGTGGTGGCGCGTACTGTGGCCATGCTGGTGAACGAAGCGGCAGATGCTGTGCTGCAAGGTGTGTGCACCCTCGAGGGGGCCAATGCTGCTATGAAATTGGGTGTGAATTACCCTGCGGGGCCGTTTGATTGGCTAGATCGCATGGGACGCGCCCGCGTGGTGGCCGTGTTGCACGCGTTGGATGCTTGCTACCGCGGTGAGCGTTACCGTGTCAGCCCTTGGTTGCAACGCGCTGTTTAAAGGTAGGAGTGGTGTATGAGGTTTGCTGAATTTCAAACGGGCCAAGTACTGCACGCCGGTCCTTATGTGGTGAGCGAAGCTGAAGTGTTGGACTTTGCCAAGCAGTGGGATCCGCAGTGGTTTCATACCGATCCCGAGGCCGCTGCGCGCGGACCATTTGAAGGTTTGATTGCCAGCGGTTGGCACACCTGTGGCATCGCCATGCGCTTGGCGGCAGATGCGTTTTTAGCAGGCTCTGAGTCGTATGCCTCACCAGGATTGGCGTACATCAAGTGGCCGCATCCGGTTCGACCCGGTGACGTGTTGCGCTTGCGCGTGACCGTCCTCGAGAGCCGCGTGTCGCAGAGTAATCCGAGCCTTGGCATCTTGCGTTGGCGCTGGCAGTTGCACAATGACGCTGAGACTGAAGTGCTGGACTTAGAAGCCACCAGCCTGTTCAAACTTTTCTAATTTCTTTTTGACTGAATTGCTATGACACACGCCTATATTTGCGACGCAATCCGTACTCCCTTTGGCCGTTATGGTGGCGCACTCAGCAGCGTGCGTGCAGACGATTTGGCTGCCTTGCCCATCAAAGCTTTGATGGAGCGCAACCCCACAGTCGACTGGTCGCAAGTGACCGATGTGCTTTATGGCTGTGCCAACCAAGCTGGCGAAGACAACCGCAACGTGGCCCGCATGGCTGCGTTGTTGGCAGGCTTGCCTGTTGAAGTGTCCGGCGGCACCATCAATCGCTTGTGTGGTTCGGGCTTAGATGCGGTGGGCACAGCGGCACGCGCTATCAAGTCTGGCGAAGCTGCTTTGATGATTGCGGGCGGCGTCGAGAGCATGAGTCGCGCCCCATTTGTCATGCCAAAAGCCGAGAGTGCTTTCAGCCGCAACAACGCGGTGTATGACACCACCATTGGCTGGCGCTTTGTGAACAAGCTCATGAAAACGCAATACGGCGTAGACAGCATGCCCGAAACAGCTGAGAACGTGGCGGTGGATTACAAGATTGAACGCGAAGCCCAGGATCTGATGGCTCTGCGCAGCCAACGCAACGCCTTGGCGGCCATTCAAGCGGGGCACTTTGCCCGCGAAATTTGCGCCGTCACCATCTCTCAGAAAAAAGGCGATGCCGTGATGGTGAGCCAAGACGAACACCCCCGTGACACCAGCCTTGAATCCTTGGCCAAACTCAAACCGGTGGTGCGCCCCGAGGGCAGCGTGACCGCAGGCAATGCCAGTGGCGTGAACGATGGCGCTTGTGCATTGTTGTTGGCCAACGACGCGAGCATCAAGCAATACGGCCTGACACCCAAAGCCCGCGTGGTGGGCATGGCCACCGCAGGTGTAGCGCCGCGTGTGATGGGTATTGGTCCAGCGCCTGCCACCGAAAAAGTGTTGGCACAAACGGGTTTGACGTTGGACCAAATCGATGTGATCGAACTTAACGAAGCCTTTGCTGCTCAAGGCTTGGCCGTGTTGCGCATGCTAGGCCTGAAAGACGATGACGCGCGCGTGAACGCTTGGGGTGGTGCCATTGCCTTGGGCCATCCGTTAGGTGCTTCGGGTGCGCGCTTGGTCACCACAGCCATCAACCGTTTGCACACCACGGGCGGTCGCTACGCTTTGTGCACCATGTGTATTGGCGTGGGACAGGGGATTGCGCTGATTGTTGAGCGGGTTTGAACTGACACGCACCTGTTTTCAGCGGGTTCCTTTGGGCGCGGGATAATCAAGCCATGACCTTGATCTCAATTCTTGTCGGCACCTTGGTTGCAGGCATGGGCAGTGTGTGGCTTGCGGCCTTGTTGGCTTATGCGTTGCTGTCGCGTTTCACCCAACATTTACTTAGCCTCGCGGCAGGCGCTTTGTTAGCGACTGCGTTCACGCGCTTGTTGCCAGAGGCATTTGAGCAAGCCATGCAAGCGGGGGTATCCGCGCAGGCGCTGTTTGCTGCTTTGTTGGTGGGCTTGGTGTTTTTCTTCTTGTTAGACAAAGCCGAGCTGTGGCACCACGGACACGAGCATGGGCATGACCACACACCAGCAACAGAGGCGAACGAACACGATCATCCGCATGACCATTCGCACGACGAAATTAAGCATGCGCGCCATGCAAGCTTGCATCACACACACGACGGACATCACCATCACCATGGCCATACCCACCATAGTGGTGGCTGGGCCGTACTGTTAGGTGACAGCGTGCACGCCTTTGGCGATGGCATTTTGATTGCTGCTGCATTTGTGGCCGACCCTCGTTTAGGCGTGGCTGCTGCCTTGGCAGTGATGGCCCATGAAGTGCCGCACCATGTGGGCGATTTGGTGGTGTTGCGCCAAACGCTGCGTAACCCACGTGCTGCCTTGTTCAAGCTCACCTTGGCTGGGGGTGTCACGGCCATCGGCGGGCTCGTGGGTTACTTGCTCGTGGGCGCACTGCAAGAGTTTTTGCCGTTCTTTTTGGTGGCTGCAGCCAGCAGCTTTATTTATGTGGCGTTGGCTGACTTGATTCCCCAATTGCAAAAACGGCTCTCGCCGAAAGAGACCGCAGCCCAAGTGACTTGGCTGTTTGCAGGCATCGCTCTTGTTGCCGCTTTAGGCGAGTGGGCGCAGCACTAAGCTCACGATTTTTCGCAGGGAAGGCCGCGGGTGTTGCACCACTCGCTCCAGCTGCCCGCATAGAGGGCCGTGTGGCCGAAGCCGGCTACTTCCATGGCTAGCACATTGGGCACAGCGCTCACGCCACTGCCGCAGTGGTGTACCACGGTTTCGGCTTTGGCGTGGCCGAGTAAGGCCGTAAATTCAGCATGTAGTTCATCTGCGCTTTTAAAGAAACCATCGGCGTTAAGGTTGGTGTTGAACGGGCGGTTCAGTGCGCCGGGAATGTGGCCCGCCACAGGGTCGAGTGGCTCCACTTCGCCGCGGTAGCGCGGGGCACCGCGTGCGTCGATGAGGGTTTGTGTGCTGTCATTCAAATGCTGGGCCACGGTGGTGGTGGTCACCAATTTCAGCAGTGGCTCGCGCAGCGTAAAGTTGCCATCGGATGAGGCGACTTCTTCGCCTGAAGCCACATTGCCCTCGGCAGCCAACCAAGCTTGAAAACCACCATTCAATACGGCCACCGCGTCGTGGCCGCACCACTTGAGCATCCACCACAAGCGACCGCAGTAGTTCATGCCGTTGCGGTCATACACCACGACTTGCGTGTCGTGGTTCACCCCTACGCTTTGCAGCCATGTCGCAAACACCTCGCGTTGCGGTAGTGGGTGACGCCCCCCGTTGACGCGCAACGAGGCGTCGTGCGTGGCGAGGTGTTGGTCCAAATCAGCGTGTTGTGCGCCCGCGATGTGTTGTTCTGCATACTGCGCATGGCCCGCCGTTGGGTTCATCAAGTCGAAGGTGCAGTCAAATACGGCCAAGGGACTGCCGCTGGATTGAATGGCTTGAAGTTGTGCAACTGAAATGAGGGTGGTGAACATGGTGATTTTCTTTCAGTGTTCTTCTGCAGGTGTTTGAGGTGCAACGCGTGCACGCAGCAGCGTTGCGGTGATGCCGCTGATGATGATGAGGGCCATGCCCATCCAACCGATGAGGGGAATGTCGTCGCCAAAGAGCAACAAGCTGTAAAGCGCGGCAAACACAATGCCCGAGTATTGCAAGTTGGCCACGACCAAAGTGGCGCCTTGGCTGTACGCACGCGTCATACACAACTGACCGAGCGAGGCAAAGACTCCCAAAGGCACTAGCCACACTGCATGCGCCCACTCCCAAGTGGACACACCCATGAAGGCCATGCCCACGACGCCAGCGATGAGAGTTCCAATGGCAAAGTAAAACACCGTGCGTGTTTCGGGCTCTCCCACCCTACCCAAGGCGGTGACTTGCATATAGGCAAAAGCCGCAAAGAAGCCAGACATGAGTCCAATGAGGCCTGCATAAATTTGGTCTTGTTCCATGGTCGGGCGCAGCATCATGACCACACCCGTGAAGCCCGCCAAGACGGTGAGCGCCAAGGGACCCTGCGACGCTAGGCTTTGTCCTTGCCCAGGTTTCCAGTTGACGAGAGAACCGCCCACAATGAAAGCGGCAATCCACACGCTGCTCATGTAATTGAGGGTCATCGAAGTGGCGAGTGGCAGCTTGGAGATGGCATAAAACCAAGCACTCAACGACACCACGCCGATGACCGAACGCCACACATGCATGCCAAGGTAAGGGGTGCGAACCGAAACCTTTTGCTGGCGTGCGATGGCTGTCATGAACACCAAGCCCACAAGCCCTCGGTAAAACACCAATTCAGCTGAGTTGAAGTGCTCCGAGCCAAACTTGACGCAAACCCCCATGGTGGCAAAAAAGGCTGCACCCAGCAGCATCCACAGGGCTTGCATGGTGATGCTTAGACGTTGAGCTTGCCGCGGTACCACTCGTGGAAGTGCTGCATGCCGTCTTCCATGGGGCTTTGGTAGGGGCCGACTTCGTTATCGCCGCGTTGCATCAGCGCTTTGCGGCCAGCGTCCATGCGCTCGGCGATTTCGTCATCCTCGATGCAAGTTTCCATGTAGGCAGCTTGCTGAGCTTCGACGAATTCGCGCTCAAAGGCGACGATTTCTTCTGGGTAATAAAACTCCACCATATTCAGTGTTTGGGTCGGACTGATGGGGTGTAGGGTAGACACGGTCAACACATGTGGGTACCACTCCACCATGATATGGGGGTAGTAGGTGAGCCAAATCGCACCCCGCTCGGGCAGCTCGCCGTTGCGGTATTTCAGCAGCATGTCGTGCCAGGTTTGGTAGGTGGGCGAGCCTGGTTTGCCAAAGCCTTCCGACACACCGACGGTTTGCACCGAGTAGTTGTCCTTGAATTCCCAGCTCAAGTCATCGCACGTGACAAACTGGCCAAGGCCTGGGTGGAAGGGGCCGACGTGGTAATCCTCCAGGTAGACCTCGATGAAGGTTTTCCAGTTGTAGTTGCACTCGTGCAACTCGACACGGTCAAGGGCAAAGCCTGTGAAGTCGAGTGCTGCGCGCGGGCCCATGTTGGCCAAGTCGGCTTCGATGTCCACGCCATTGTCTTCAAACAGCAAACCGTTCCACTCGCGCAACTTGTAGTTGTTGAGGTTCAGGCACGGGTCGTGCGTGAAGTGCGGCGCGCCCAGCAATTCGCCCGAGGGGGCATACGTCCAGCGGTGCAAGGGGCACACGATGTTGCCTCCTGCTGAGCCGGGGGCTTGGGTTTGGAGTGAGCCACGACCTTTGAGCATCACCGCTTGGCGGTGGCGGCACACGTTGGATACGAGCTCTACACCCTTGGCCGAGCGCACAAGCGCGCGCCCTTCACCTTCGTGCGGCAAAGCGTAGTAGTCGCCCAAGTTGGGGACGGCAAGCTGGTGGCCCACATAACGGGGTCCTTGCTTAAAGATGGTCTCCAGTTCGCGCTGAAAAAGCGCTTCATCGAAATAACTGGTAACTGGTAGTTGGCTATGCGCCTGCTGCAGTTGAAGACTTAAATCAGACATGGGTGACCTGACCTAAAGACCCCCCACAGGGAGATAAGTGGAAAAAAATAAATCGGCCGTAAGGTCGATTGAAGGATCCTCATTGTACCCAAGGGGCAAACTTTGCCCCGCGAGCGGCCTAAAATGGAAGGCTATTTGACACACCTCAAAAACGGATATCCGCACACATGCCCAAGGCTAAAACCACCCCAAGCGCCGCAGATACTGCGCCTGCAAGCTATGAGGCTGCTTTGAAAGAACTAGAAGGCTTGGTGCAACAAATGGAATCGGGCCAATTGCCTTTGGCCGATTTGTTGTCGGGTTACCAACGCGGTGCTGAACTTTTGGGTTACTGCCGTGCACAGCTGGACGCGGTGGAGCAGCAAATCAAGGTGCTCGACAACGGGGTTTTGAAGACTTGGACGCCCACGTGAGCAACGCGATGACACATGCCATGACGCCTGCTGAGCTGGATCAATGGAGCAACCATTGGCTGGCTGTTGTTGAAGACGCGTTGTCGAGCTGGATCAGCCCGCAAGCTCCCGCAGGTTTGGGGGAGGCTATGCGTTATGCCGTGCTTGACGGTGGCAAGCGTTTGCGCCCTTTGTTGGTGTTGGCTGCGCGTGAGGCTGTCGCCCGCGGTATTGAGGATGCAGCACTCGATGAAGCTGCATTGCGTGCTGCGTGTGCGGTGGAGCTGATTCATGCCTATTCGCTGGTGCACGACGACATGCCTTGCATGGACAACGACGTGTTGCGCCGTGGCAAACCAACAGTGCATGTGCAGTTTGGTGAAGCGCAAGCCTTGTTGGCCGGTGATGCTTTGCAGGCCTTGGCTTTTGAATTTCTCACGCCCAATGCATCAGCGATTCCTGAGGGCGTTCAAGCAAGTTTGTGCCGTTTGCTCGCCAACTCGGCAGGCCACGCAGGCATGGCCGGTGGGCAAGCGATTGACTTGGCCAGCGTGGGCATGGACTTGACCGAACAGCAATTGCGCCAGATGCACCGCCTCAAAACTGGTGCCTTGTTAGAAGGCAGCGTCATGATGGGCGCAGCGTGTGGAGAAACCACACCACAAGCTCTGAATGGGTTAAAGCGCTATGGTCAAGCCTTGGGCTTGGCTTTTCAGGTGGTGGACGATATTTTGGATGTCATCGCCGATTCAGCCACGCTTGGTAAAACTGCAGGCAAAGACGCTGCGAATGCCAAACCTACTTACGTGTCGTTGTTGGGTTTGGAAGAGGCAAAGTCATATGCGCAGTCTCTTTTGCACGAGGCGCTCGATGCTTTGCACAGCACAGGCTTGACGCACACCCACACGCTGGCCGCCTTGGCCGAGCGCGTGGTGAACCGGAACACGTGAAACACCATGCCTAATTTGTTGCCAACCATTAACTCGCCCGCAGACTTGCGTGCTTTGCAGCGCCACCATTTGCCTGCTCTGGCCGATGAGTTGCGCTCATATCTGATTCAAAGCGTAGCCAAAACAGGTGGGCACCTGAGCTCCAACCTCGGGACGGTCGAGTTGACGGTGGCATTGCACTATGTGTTCAACACCCCGCATGACCGCATCGTGTGGGATGTAGGCCACCAAACTTACCCGCACAAAATTTTGACGGGTCGCCGCGACCAAATGGGTACGCTGCGTCAACGCCACGGCTTGAGCGGCTTTCCGCGCCGTGACGAAAGCGAGTACGACGCCTTTGGCACAGCCCATTCGTCCACCAGTATTTCAGCGGCCTTGGGCATGGCCATTGCTGCGCAGCAAAAAGGGGAGCAGCGCCACGCCATTGCCGTGATTGGCGACGGCGCGATGACCGCGGGCATGGCCTTTGAGGCTTTGAACAACGGTGGTGTGTCTACATCCAAGTTGCTCGTGATCTTGAACGACAACGACATGTCGATCAGCCCGCCTGTGGGTGCACTCAACCGCTACTTGGCGCAGCTGATGAGCGGCAAGTTTTACTCAGCAGCTAAAGAGGTGGGCAAACAAGTGCTCAAAGGCGCACCGCCTTTGTTTGAATTGGCCAAGCGTTTTGAAGAACACGCCAAAGGCATGGTGGTGCCCGCCACTTTGTTTGAAAAATTTGGTTTCAACTACATCGGCCCAATTGATGGACATGACCTTGAGTCGCTCATTCCTACGCTTGAAAACATCAAGCACTTGGAAGGCCCGCAGTTCTTACATGTGGTGACCAAAAAAGGTCAAGGCTACAAGCTGGCTGAGGCTGACCCTGTGGCCTATCACGGTCCTGGAAAATTTGACCCTGCGGTGGGCTTGGTGCCCGCAGCTGCTGGCAAAACCACATTCACCCAAGTGTTCGGCCAATGGTTGTGTGACATGGCCGAGCATGACCCGCTGTTGGTGGGGGTCACGCCCGCCATGCGTGAAGGCTCTGGCATGGTCGAGTTTCACAAACGCTTTCCTGAGCGCTACCACGACGTGGGCATTGCCGAGCAACATGCCGTCACGTTTGCGGCCGGCATGGCCTGTGAAGGTTTGAAGCCCGTGGTGGCGATTTACTCCACCTTCTTACAGCGTGCCTATGACCAAGTGATTCACGATGTGGCGTTGCAAAAGTTACCCATGGTGTTGGCGCTGGACCGCGCTGGCATTGTGGGGGCCGATGGCGCCACGCACGCGGGCTTGTTCGACATTCCATTCATGCGTTGCATTCCCAACGTCAGCATGGCTTGCCCTGCGGATGAAAACGAATGCCGCCAGTTGCTGACCACGGCTTATCTACAAGATCACTGTGTGGCCGTGCGTTACCCCCGTGGTTCGGGTGCAGGAGTCCCCGTGCAACCGGGCTTGAACGCTTTGCCCTTTGGCAAAGGCGAAGTGCGCCGCGAAGGCAAACGCATTGCTATTCTCGCGTTTGGCACGCTGTTATATCCCGCGCTGAAGGCAGGCGAGGCGCTCAATGCCACAGTGGTGAACATGCGCTGGGCTAAACCACTGGATACAGAGTTGCTCGCTCAAATTGCCACCACGCACGATGCCTTGGTCACCGTGGAGGAGGGGGCGGTCATGGGCGGGGCAGGATCAGCTGTGCTGGAGGCTTTGCAAATTTTGCAGAAAAACAAACCTGTGTTGGTGTTGGGTATTGGCGATGTGTTCACCGAGCATGGTGATCCCGTCAAGCTGCTGGCCGAGATGGGGTTGGACGCAGCAGGTATTCAGGCCTCCGTTGAAAAGCGTTATGCAACGCTTTTGAATTAAATTTTTCTTGAAGTAATTTCAAACCCGCTGAAGATTTTTGAAATACAAGTTCTTCGGGGGTAAACCCGTGCCAAGTGTCGCATTCGCAACTGCATACAATGCGACATCGCTGAATGGATGTGCTTTAAAAGTGCTGCTGTGCAGGATATGTTTTAACAAATCATGGGAGTCTCAAATGGACCGTCGTTCCGTCATTAAAAACGCAGGTATTGCAGGTATCTTGGCTGCTGGTGCCGCCCCCGCAGTGCATGCACAAGCCACTATTCGTTGGCGCTTGGCTTCGAGCTTTCCAAAGTCACTCGACACCATTCATGGTGCAGCTGAGACATTCGCCAAGGCTGTCAAAGCTATGTCGGGTGGTAAGTTTGAAATTTCCGTTCATGCAGCTGGCGAAATCATGCCCGCGTTTGGCGTGGTCGACGGCGTGCAACAAGGCTCTGTGGAGATGTGCCACACAGCTCCTTACTACTTCTTCGGTAAAGATGAAACTTTTGCTTTGGGTTGCGCCATTCCATTCGGCTTGAACAGCCGTCAAATGACAGCCTGGATGTACGAAGGCAACGGCTTGAAGTTGATGCGCGAGTTTTATGCCAAGTACAACATGATCAGTTTCCCAGGCGGCAACACAGGCGCTCAAATGGGTGGCTGGTTCCGCAAAGAAATCAAATCTGTGGCTGATCTCAAAGGTTTGAAGTTCCGTATCGGTGGCTTTGGTGGCAAGGTGCTGGAGCGTTTGGGTGTTGTGCCACAAAACATTCCTGGCGGCGATATTTACCCAGCTTTGGAAAAAGGCACCATCGACTCAGCCGAGTGGATTGGCCCTTATGACGATTTGAAATTGGGCTTCAGCAAGGTTGCGCCTTTCTACTACTACCCAGGCTTCTGGGAAGGTGGTCCTGAGTTGGATTTCTTCATCAACGACAAGGCATTCGCTGCGCTCTCGCCAGAGAACAAAGCAATTGTTGAAGCGGCTGCAGCGATGGCTCACACCGACATGCAAGCCAAGTACGATGCACGCAACCCCGCTGCATTGAAGCAGTTGGTGGGTTCTGGTACCAAGTTGCGCGAGTTCCCCAAAGACGTGATGGCTGCAGCCTTCAAAGAAGCCATGGGTTTCTACGAAGAACTCAATGCCAAGAACGCTAATTGGAAAAAGGTGTACACCGATTACGCCAAGTTCCGTGGTGATGCCAACTTGTGGTTCCAGTTTACGGAAATGAAATTTGACCAGTTCATGCAAAAGCAAAAGCTGTAATTCAGCCTTCGCTTGAACATAAAAAAACCGCGCCTCGGCGCGGTTTTTTTATGTTCGACGTTCAGCTCTTTTAAATCTTGATTTAAAACTCACGAAACGCAGACAGCTCTGCACTCAGCCGTTCACACTCGAGTTGCACATGGGGGCTGCTCACGTAAAACACAGCAAATTTCCCCATCAGTGTGCGTACATAAAAGCGAGGTGCCATGAACCACTCTAAACCGCGAATGCGAATGAGTTTGGCGTAGGCTAACTCGTCATAACTCATGTGCTTGTTCCAAATCCAGGTTTGATGAATGCCTTTGGCATCAAGTCGTACACGGCTGTGCATGACGTGCCATGTGGTCCACGCGAGCAAGGACCAACCCAACACAAACCAGCCAGCTGCACGCAAGCCGTTCAAACCTGTGTCGTCTCCAAATTTACCTTGTTGCCAGAGGCTGAGTAACCAATAGCCTGAGCCCAGTAATGTTGTCCAGGTGATCGCTTGGAATGCGCGTGAGAAAGCTGGGCCTTCGATGTCATCTAGCGTTGGGTGAAAGACAAAAGGCTTGGGACCTAGTGAAGTCAGCTGTGCAGCTGGTGAGTCAGGATGTGGGGTTGAATTGGGTATGGACATAGAGGGTACTTTTACTGGCAAGAAAAAGCCCCTCACGGCGTGCCGGAGGGGCTGGTTGTTTTACGAACTCTTTATTTTTTAAACAAGTCTTCCATGCGCTTTTGCTCCTGCACAGTGCTCTCACCCTCAGAAGGTTTGGCGCCTTCGAGTTTGAGTTCAGCTTCTGGTGTTTCTTGCTCAGTTGGCATTTCAATCACCACTTTGTCGAGGTCGACCTTTTCTTCTTTGTCCAAGAACATGGTCACGGTCTCGGGCACAAAGATCACGATTACCACCAAGATCAGCTGCATGATCACCCAAGGAATGGCACCCATGTAGATGTCATTGGACTTGACAGGTTTTTCGATGCGGCCTTCTTTGAACAAGGTGTCTGCAATGCCGCGCAAGTAGAACAAGGCAAAGCCGAAAGGCGGATGCATGAAGCTGGTTTGCATGTTCACGCACAGCAGCACGCCGAACCACACCATGTCGATACCCATCTTGTCGGCGACGGGCCCGAGCATGGGCAAGATGATGAAGGCGATTTCAAAGAAGTCCAAGAAGAACGCCAAGAAGAAGATGAACACGTTCACCACGACGAGGAAGCCTACTTGGCCACCCGGCAAGCCGGTTAACAAGTGTTCGACCCACTTGGCACCGTCTACGCCTTGAAACACCATCGAGAACACGCGTGAGCCAATCAGGATGAACACCACCATGGCGGTGAGGCGCATAGTGCTATGCATGGCTTCCCAAATCAGGTCTTTGTCCAGGCGGTTATGAATGGCAGCCAAAATTAATGCACCCACGCAACCCATGGCACCGGCTTCTGTGGGGGTGGCGATGGCGGTGTTGATACCGGGCAAGCCACCCATAGAACCCAACACAGCAAAGATCAAGAAGGCAGATGGGATGATGCCGCGCAAGCATTTCATCCACAGATGGAAACCATCCGCCGTGCGAGCTTCTTTCGGAATACCAGGCACGTGGTCAGGTTTGATAAGACCGAGACCAAATGTGTAGAGCGCGAAGATGCCCACTTGCAGCATCGATGGGCCCCAAGCACCTTTGTACATATCGCCCACAGAACGACCGAGTTGGTCCGCCATCACCACCAACACCAAGGAGGGGGGGACAAGCTGCGTGATGGTGCCTGAGGCTGCTAGCACGCCTGTGGCATAGCGCATGTTGTAGCCGTAGCGAATCATCACAGGCAGTGAAATCAAGGCCATGGCAATCACTTGGCCAGCCACCGTCCCTGTGATGGCACCCAAGATGAAGCCCACGATGATGACTGAGTAACCCAAGCCACCACGCACCGTGCCAAAGAGCTGACCCATCGAGTCGAGCATGTCTTCGGCGAGGCCACATTTTTCAAGAATGGCCCCCATGAAGGTGAAGAAGGGAATCGCCAGCAACAAATCGTTGCTGAGAATGCCAAAAATGTTCAACGGCAAGTTGGACATGAAGCTCGCGGGGAACCAGTCCATGCTGATGGCAAAGAGGCCACAAGCCAAGCCCAAAAACGCCAGCGAGAACGCGACGGGGAAACCGATCAACATCGTCAGCACAAGGCCGCCGAACATGATGGGTGCGAAGTTTTGCATTTCCATGGTGTGGGGTCCTTATTGCACTGGCTTTTCGTAGTGCGTGTTCATTTCAAACTTGCCTTGCAAGTAAGACACGCGCTTGATGATTTCGCTCACGCCTTGCAGGAAGATCCAAGCAAAGCCCAAGGGGAGAAGAAGCATGGCTGGCCAACGGATCAGGCCGCCAGCGTTGCTAGACATTTCATGGGTGACCAACATCTTGAGAAATAGTGGAAAGCTCAACCAAGCCAACATGCCCATGACAGGGAGCAAGAATAAAACTAACCCAAACAAGTCCACGTAAACAGGTGCGTTCTTTTTGAGTTTTCCGTAGAACAAGTCCACGCGCACATGTTCATTGAGCTTGAGTACCAAAGGTGCACCCAACATCACGGTGGCGGCGAACAAGTACCACTGGATTTCAAGCCAGCCGTTTGAGCTGACGTCAAAGCCGTAGCGGATGAATGCATTGCCTGCCGAGATGACGGCGGCTGCTAAAACACTGAATGCTGCCACGTGACCAAACTGCTCACTGATGCGGTCAACGCTTAATGCAAATTTAAGAAGTTTTGACACTGGGTGCCTCCATTTTTTTGCCAACCCGACATGGTACCAAGACAAAGGCTTTGTCAGCCTCGGTTGAAATGAAGTTTTAGGTTCGTATTTGAAATAAGTTCAAACGAAGCACAGGGTATTAACGGATTTTCTTTGCACGGTCGAAGGTCCACCACGGCAGTCGTTTGCTGAGAGATTGCACCTCGCCGCCATGTTGGGTTTGGTATCCAGCCAAGTTGTTGAGCGCTTGCTGCCAAGTGGGGTCTTGCAAAAAGCACCGCAAGGCTTGGGTCGCAGGTGTGTCTAGTGCGGACTTCAGGCACACCAAATGAAACTCCTCTTGTACCAAAGGTACAAAGCCAAGGCCGCGTGCGCGAGCCGTGCTTTCAATGCCTAGTCCTACATCGCAGCGGCCTGAGGCAATGGCCTCGGCCAGCGCGGTGTGCGAAGGTTCTTCGTCGGGCCAGTTGTTGAGGTCTTGAATGTTGAGCTTGGCTTGTGCGAGCAAATCATCCAGCAACACCCGCGTGCCTGTGCCTGGGCTGCGCTGTACGAAGCGCGCTTGCGTGTTGACCACCTTGGCCAAACTATCAAGTTTTTTAGGATTGCCAGCGGCCGTGATGAGGCCTTGTGTGCGCACGCTAAATCCAATGATTTTGTGTAGACCTGGCTGCAACAAATCTCGGTAAGCCTTGGCCGTGTGCGAGGTGACGCTGGGCTGGCTTTGGGTGTGAAAGCCAGCCAATGTGCAGCGACCCTCATTGAGGGCGCGAATGGCGTCCACGCTGCCACAAAAGCGGATGTCTAAATGCAAGCCTGCGGTTGCTGCGTGTTCGCGCAAGCGGGGCAGGGCATCATCATGGCTGGCGTATAGCGTTAGCACATGGGCAGTGGGGTCAAACGCCACGGCGAAGGTGCGTTCGAGGTCCGCACGCAAGGCTTCGAGTTGGGGGGCTAAGCGGGCTTGGGTTTGGCGCTCGGCCCACATGAGCTTGTCGCCAAATTCAGTGAGCTTGGCCGATTGACCTTTTTCCCAAATGATGAGTTCATGCCCTAGGACATCCTCCCACCGTTTGAGCTCGCCCCAAACGTGGCGATACGACAAATTGAGTTCGCGTGCAGCGGCCGAGATCGACCCTTTTTGGTCGACGGCTTGTAGCAAATCCATCAAAGGGTGACGTAACAAAGCCGCCTCGTTGTGAGAAGACGTGTTGGCATCGTCGCGGTGGCTGAGTGTGTAGTGGAGGCTGACGCTATGCACAGGTTTACATATGGTGGGGTATTAGGTAGCTAAGTACGATAACTGAAGTTCTGATTTATTTATGACCACGTTGACCGATACCGCCCTAACAGCCTTACAGCTACTGACCCAGCTTGATCCTTTGCTTTGGTCCATCGTGGGCCGCTCCCTGTGGGTGAGTGTGCTGGCCACAGGTGTGGCGTGCAGCATCGGTTTGGTACTGGGGGCGTGGTTAGGCGTGGCGCGGTTTGCGGGCCGTGATGTCCTATTGACGGTGCTCAACACCTTACTGGCGCTGCCTTCTGTGGTCGTGGGCTTGTTGGTTTATTTACTGCTTTCGCGCACGGGTCCTCTGGGTGCATTGGGGTGGTTGTTCAGCCTCAAGGCCATGGTGTTGGCGCAAACTGTTTTGGTGCTGCCTGTGGTCACGGCATTGACTCGACAATCCGTGGAAGACGCCGAGCGAAACCACGGCGAGCAGTTGCAATCCCTGGGTGCCAAGCCTTGGCTTCGCAGCATGCTGCTGGCGTGGGACGAGCGCTATGCCTTGCTCACTGTGTTGATTGCGGCATTTGGCCGTGCCATTTCAGAAGTCGGTGCGGTGATGGTGGTGGGCGGCAACATCGAAGGTTTCACACGTGTGATGACTACGGCCATTGCGCTTGAAACCAGCAAGGGTGATTTGCCTTTGGCTCTGGCTTTGGGGTTGGTACTGATGGGCGTTGTGTTGCTGTTGAACGCCTGTATTTCGTGGCTGCGTCGCTGGCGGCAGCGCGTAGACGGTGCTGGCGCAGACCCTGTGCAAAGGGGGGTGCTATGAGCTCGATGGTGAGCTTGCAAGATGTGTCCGTGCAGTTCGACACGCACATGGCTTTGCATGGTGTGAATTTTCATATGCAAGCAGGTGAACGTGTTGCCTTGGTGGGCGCGAATGGCTCTGGTAAAAGCACACTGCTGCGTGTGGTGCATGGCTTGCTCAAAGTATCCAGTGGCCGTGTGTTGATTGCACCCGAAGCACACCAAGCTATGGTGTTTCAGCGGCCGCACATGTTGCGCACTTCCGTACTTCGTTTTGTCGTGTGGGGCTTGTGGTTGCGAGGAACGCCTTGGCGCGAGGCTCATCTGCGGGCGATGCAAGCGCTTGAGCGCGTGGGTTTACAAGACATGGCTGAGCGCTCGGCACGTACCTTGTCTGGTGGCCAGCAACAACGCTTAGCGCTGGCTCGTGCGTGGGTCTTGACGCCTCACTTTGTGCTGTTGGATGAACCCACATCCAGCCTAGACCCGCATGCCAAACGCGAGGTGGAACGCTTATTGGCTGAGTGGGTGGCGGCATCCAACGTCAGCCTGCTGTTCACTAGCCACAACTTAGGTCAAGTCAAACGCTTGGCCACGCGGGTCATTTATTTGGAGGCAGGTCGCGTGTTAGCCGACCTGTCCGTGGATGAGTTTTTCAATCGACCTTTGGGTGAGAGTCACCCCGAGGCGCATTTGTTTTTAAAAGGGGAGTTGGGATGACACGACGCACGCATTTGTTCTCGTTGGCCAGTTTGTTAGTGGTGGCTTTAACCGTGGGCAGTAGCATCGCGCAGGCGCAAGCCCCCAGCATCCTGATGGCATCTACTACCTCTACCGAGCAATCAGGGTTGTTTGCGCACCTGTTGCCTGCGTTCAAACAGGCAACAGGCATTGACATCAAAGTGGTGGCCTTGGGCACAGGTCAAGCCTTAGACACGGGTCGTCGAGGGGACGCGGACGTGCTGTTTGTGCATGACCAAGCAGCCGAAGAAAAGTTTGTGACGGAAGGCTTTGGCATCAAACGCTACCCCGTGATGTACAACGACTTTGTATTGGTTGGCCCTGCGAGTGACCCAGCCAAAGTCCGTGGCAAAGACATCATGTCAGCTTTGCAGAAAGTGGCCAACACACAAGCGGGTTTTGTCTCGCGTGGTGATAAGAGTGGCACACACGCCGCCGAGTTGCGCTACTGGAAGCAAGCGGGTTTGGAGAACAAAGGCGTAGGCTATAAAGAGTGTGGCTGTGGGATGGGCCCCGCATTGAACATCGCCTCGTCGACGGGGGCATATGTACTGACGGACCGTGGCACATGGTTGAATTTCAAGAACCGTCAAGATTTGCAAGTGCTGGTCGAGGGCGACAACCGCTTATTTAACCAATACGGTGTGATGGTGGTCAACCCCGCTAAGCATCCCCATGTCAAAGTCGATTTGGCTCAGAAGTTTGTGGATTGGGTTGTCTCGCCAGCAGGCCAAGCCTCGATCAGCGCCTACAAAATTGGCGGTGAACAGCTGTTCTTTCCGAACGCCAACAAATAAGCGTTGTTCGTAGCGGCTAGGATTCGGGCATGAGCATCGAATCTTTAGCCTGCATGCCCTTAAGCGATGGCCCCAGCACACAGGTTTTTTTCGCGAAGGCGCAAGCACTGGCAGCGCAGTGTGGTGTGAACTTGCGTGCACCGCCGCCTGAGCCCACCACTTGTTGTGGGCGAGGCTGTAATGGTTGTGTGTGGGAAGGGTTCTTTGCAGCGGCCAGCTTCTGGCGTGAAGATGCGCTGGCGCTTTTGCAAGCCGCGCAAACACCATCACCTTGATGCCTTGGGCCCTGTTTAGGGCTTGACGCCAAACGCTTGACCATTGACGGTCAAGCCTTGCTCTGAAAATTGCTCTGCTTTGTTTTGGCGAATGCCTGAGACGCGGTGCATCAGGTCGGGCCAGTCTTTGAAAGTGTCTTGCGCGCGGGCTTTGAGCACTTTGGCGCTGAGGGATGGCCCCATGCCTTTGATGCTGTCTAACTCGGCCTCGTTGGCTTGGTTGATGTCAAGCGCTAGGGCAGCGTGACAGAGCACCAGCGCCACAGCGCCACCTAACAAGCCGCGAATTAGGACGAGCCGTGCGCAACGGTTCATAGCCGAGGTTCTTACTTGCTCAAGGTCGCCATGTATTGTGTGACACCGCTTTGCACATCGGCAAACTGGTGGTCGCAGCCGCTGGCACGCAGATTAGTCAAGTCGGCTTGTGTGTAGCACTGGTATTTGCCACGCAGCGCGTCAGGAAAGGCCACGTATTCAATCAAACCCGCTTTGGCCGCACCAGCTAAGTCAAGCGCGGATTCGTTTTTCTTGGCGCGCATGGCGTTGACCACCGATAAGGCTACATCGTTGAATGGCTGTGCGCGGCCTGAACCGAGGTTGAAGATGCCTGACTTGTCTGGGTTGTCCAAGAACCATAGGTTCACGGCCACCACGTCATCGATGAACACGAAGTCGCGCATTTGCGCGCCTTGGGCGTAGCCGCCGTATTCACCAAACAATTTCACCTTGCATTCGGCGTTGAATTGGTTGAACTGGTGAAACGCCACGCTGGCCATGCGGCCTTTGTGTTGCTCGCGTGGACCGTACACATTGAAGTAGCGAAAGCCCACAACTTGGCGCTTGAACTTCTTGAAGTTGTTGTTGCACTCCAAGCGCATGCGTTGGTCGAACAACAATTTCGAGTAGCCGTACACATTGAGTGGCAGTTCGTATTCGGGCGACTCTACAAATGTATCGCTACCGCCATAGGTGGCTGCTGAAGATGCGTAGAGCAAACGTGTGCCACTTTGTTGACAGGCGTTGAACAAACCACACGAGAGCGTGTAGTTGTTATCCATCATGTACTTGCCATCACTCTCCATCGTGTCGCTGCAAGCGCCTTCATGGAACACAGCTTCGACTTTGCCAAAGGCGTTTTCGGCAAAGAGTTCGTAGAACACATCTTTGTCGAGGTAGTCGGCAATTCTCAAATCGGCGATGTTGCGAAACTTATCGCCCTCGGTCAGGTCATCGACCGCGATGATGTTGGTGATACCGCGAGCATTTAAACCCTTGATGATGTTGCTGCCGATAAAGCCAGCGGCACCTGTGACGACAATTTTCATAATTTATCCTGATTCTGTATGGCTATTTAAGCCATCAATTCTTCGTATTTCACGGTGGCCGTACCAAACTTGCCCACTACCAAACCACCCGCTTTATTGGCCAATGGCATGGCTTCGCGCAGACTAAAACCAGCAGCTACCAAGGTGGCCAAAGTGGCAATCACGGTGTCGCCAGCACCTGTGACATCAAACACTTCACGTGCTTGGGCAGATACGCTCGACTCACCTTGCGCATCAAACAAGGTCATGCCTTCTTCGCTGCGGGTGAGCAGCAAGGCGTCGAGCTTGAGCTCTTGGCGCAGGGCGTGGGCTTTTTGCACCAGCTCAGATTCGGTGTTCCACTTGCCAATCACTTGTTCGAGTTCCGCACGGTTGGGTGTGATGCAGCTCGCACCTTTGTAGCGCGAATAGTCGCTGCCTTTTGGGTCAATCAACACAGCTTTGCCAGCAGCGCGAGCGGCAGCAATCATTTGTGACACGTGGGCTAAGCCACCTTTGCCGTAGTCGGAAAACAGCACCACGTTGTGTGCGGGCAGCAGTTGCATGAATTGATCGGTTTGCGAGGCCAGCACTTCGTTTTGTGGCGTGTTCTCAAAATCCACGCGCAGCAGTTGCTGTTGGCGGCCAATGACGCGTAGCTTGACGGTGGTTTTGAGTTGGCTGTCGCGTCCCAAATGTGGCGCAATGCCAGTTTTGGCCACCAAATTTTCGAGCAAGTGGCTGGCTTCATCATCACCCACCACCGACAACAGGGATGAATGCGCACCCAAGCTCACCACGTTGTAGGCCACGTTGGCACAGCCGCCCAAACGGTTTTCTTCGCGCGTGATGCGCACCACGGGTACGGGGGCTTCAGGGCTGATGCGGTCGACGGCGCCATACCAATAGCGGTCAAGCATCACATCGCCGACGACCAACACGTGGGCTTGGCTGAGTTGTTGTTGGGTGATGGTCATAGTTCTTCCACGCGACGGGCAGGGTAGCTGTCCCAAGCTTGGCAGCCTGGGCATTGCCAAAAGTGTTGACTGGCTTCAAAGCCGCAAGCAGCGCATCGGTAGCGCTGCAGTGGTTTGGCGGCGCGCTCTAGGGCACGTTGCACTTGTGGGTGAAACTCTTCGTGTTCAAACTTCTCGTTGGCAATCCACTGTGTCGCGGCGACCAACGAAGGTTCGCGCTCTAAGTGTTTGGCAAATAAGCCACCAGTGTTGTTTTCGCCTTGTGCTTTGCGCAAGGTGACGATAGCGTTGAGCACGTCGAGCGATGCAGTTTTGGCGTAGCTGCTTTCCAGCAAAGTCAATGCCTTGGGGATGCAATCCAAGGTTTGCGCCAATGCCGCCAGCTTCGGCGCAAGCAAGGGCAAAGATTTGGGCACTTGTGCAGCCAAGTTTTCTAACGTGGCATAGGCTTCTGGAGCACGACCCGTTTGCTCATACGTCTTGGCCAGCGCGATGCGTGCGCGTGCGTTGTTGGGCGCAGCGTCTGTGGCTTGTTTGAGTAAGGCAACCACTTGGTCAGCCTGTTGTGTCATGTCAAGGCTTTCGGCTTCTTCGCACAGGTAATGCGCCAAGCGGCCTTGGAAACTACCTTGACCGCTGCCGCCTAATTTTTTCGCTACGACAGAGGCTTTGGACCAATCACGTGAGCGCTCGTAAATGCTCAGCAAGGCCAAGTGCGCTTGTGCTTCATGGGCCGTACCTTCGAGTTTGCTGAGCGCTTCTTCGGCGCGGTCGAGCAAGCCAGCTTTGAGGTAGTCCAAAGCGAGGGCATGCTGCGCACGGTCGTGGTCGGCTTGGCTCAAGTCACCGCGTGACAGCAAGTGCTGGTGCACACGCACCGCACGCTCGTACTCGCCACGGCGGCGAAATAGGTTGCCCAACGCAAAGTGCAACTCAGACGTGTCGGGGTCGTGTTGCACGGCCTCAATGAAGGCGTCGATGGCTTGGTCTTGCTGTTCGTTCAGCAAGTAGTTCAAACCTTTGAAATACGCTTTTGGCGTTTGACGGTTTTCAAGGCGCAGCTGGCGCAAGTCCATGCGCGAGGCGACCCAACCCAAGATGAAGGCCAGAGGCAGGCCCAGCAAAATCCAGCTGAGGTCAAATTCCATGTGTGGGGTCCGCAGAAGAAGTGGCTGTCGTTGTTAGCTCAGGTTTTGGGGTGTTGGCCAATTGGGCTAAGCGACGGTGCTTCCACCAGCGGGGCACCATGCCAATCACGCCCACCGCGACGCCCATGACGAAGACGGTCAGCAACACCAACACCAACGGCGCGCTCCACGTGGTGCCAAAAAAGAAATGGACCACGGCGTCGTGTTGGTTGTTCAGCGCGAAAGCGAACAGGGTAAAAAAAATGGCTGCTTTCAGTAACAACTGAAGCAGCCACATGAGGTTTTTCAAGTTAGCTCCTCTGTGACGAGGACCATTTTAGCCTTGCGGCCATTTGAAAAAACTGTTTCTTAACCTTTGGGTGCAGACCCCGCCAACAATTCTTGGGTGCGTGTGTCCACCGCTTCGCGCAAGGCTTTACCAGGCTTGAAATGAGGCACACGTTTTTCAGGAATTGCCACGCTTTCGCCGGAACGCGGGTTACGTCCCATACGAGGCGGACGACGGTTGATCGAAAAACTGCCAAAGCCCCGCAACTCAATGCGGTGCCCGCGCACCAGCGCGTCGCTCATCGCGTCAAGAAGTGTCTTGACAGCGAACTCGGCATCGCGGTGCGTGAGCTGCCCAAAGCGGGCAGCCAGTTCTTCGACCAGGTCTGAACGGGTCATCAGTTGTTGTCGAGCTTAGCGCGCAACAAAGCGCCCAAGCTGGTCGTGCCAGCGTTTTCGCTCTTC
>CANFKQ010000019.1 GCA_947447405.1 Comamonadaceae bacterium
CCTGCCTACGAAGACAAAATTGCACGCCGTGCTTTGCGCGTGCAAGACCTGAAGCACCCAGAGCGCTTCGCCACCAAACTGCGTGAGAACCTTGACTTGCACAACCATGTGTTGACCGACATCTTGCACGCCCCCGCTGTGGACTACGACACCGTCTACAACGAAGCCATGGCCTACGCCAAAGAAATTTTGCCTATGGTTGCCGACGTGTCGCGCGAGTTGAACGAAGCCCATAAGGCTGGTGCCAACCTGTTGTTTGAAGGCGCACAAGGCACCTTGCTCGACGTCGATCACGGCACTTACCCCTTTGTCACCTCTAGCAACTGCGTGGCCGGTAACGCCGCTGCAGGCGCAGGCGTGGGCCCTGGCATGCTGCACTACATCTTGGGCATTACCAAGGCGTACTGCACACGCGTGGGCGGCGGTCCATTCCCTACTGAACTCGATTGGGAAAAAGAGGGCACACCCGGCTACCACATGGCCACCATTGGCGCCGAGAAGGGCACCACCACAGGCCGCTCACGCCGCTGCGGTTGGTTTGATGCCGCGTTGCTCAAGCGCAGTGCGCAAGTCAACGGCCTCACTGGCCTTTGCATCACCAAGCTCGATGTGCTTGACGGCTTGACCGAATTGTTGCTGTGTATCGGCTACGAATTAGACGGTGAAACCATCGACATCTTGCCCATGGGCGCAGACGAGATTTCGCGTTGCAAACCCATCTACGAAACCATCCCAGGCTGGAGCGACACCACCGTGGGTGTGACCGATTACAACAAGCTGCCCAAGGCCGCTCAGCATTATCTGAACCGCATCGCCGAGACCACTGGCGTGCCCATTCACATGGTGTCGACCAGCCCTGACCGTGATCACACGATCTTGCTGACCCACCCCTACATCGCTTAATTTTTTAAAGGACCAAACCATGTTGACCGAAGACGGCAAACACCTGTACGTGTCGTACGACGAGTACCACAACCTCATTGAAAAACTCGCCATCAAAATTCACCAATCTGGCTGGGAATTCGACACCATCCTGTGCTTGGCCCGTGGCGGCATGCGCCCAGGCGACATCTTGTCGCGGATCTTTGACAAGCCTTTGGCCATTATGTCAACCAGCTCGTACCGCGCGGATGCGGGCACCGTGCAAGGCCACTTGGATATCGCCCGTTTCATCACCACACCTAAGGGTGAAATCGCTGGCAAGGTTTTGTTAGTCGACGACTTGGCTGACACCGGCCACACCTTGAAGGCGGTGGTGGACCAACTTAAAAACAACTACGCACCCATCACTGAGTTGCGCACGTCTGTGATTTGGACCAAAGGCGTGTCGGCCTTCAAGCCTGACTACTCGGTGGACTATTTGCCCACCAACCCATGGATTCACCAACCGTTCGAGCCGTATGACAACATGCGTCCAGCGGCTTTGTTGGAGAAGTGGAAGGTTTAATCGTCTGCACATCGCTTTTAAGAACTCCGCTTTGGCGGAGTTTTTCGTTTCTTGGCTGGTTAATATCGCTGCATGACCCGAAGCACCGCCCTCATTCACCACACCTACCTTCCCCCCGCTGAATTTGACGCGCCGCAAGTCGGGGTGTTCAAAGCCTCGACAGTCATCTTTCCGA
The DNA here is from genome assembly GCA_947447405.1 of Comamonadaceae bacterium. Lineage (GTDB taxonomy): Bacteria > Pseudomonadota > Gammaproteobacteria > Burkholderiales > Burkholderiaceae_C > Limnohabitans. The sequence goes on from CANFKQ010000019.1 coordinate 1,623, forward strand.
ACGTTGCGGCCATGCGCACACGCGAGTGGATGGACAAGTCGGCTTACACATACGGCTTGCACGGTACGCCCACCACGTTCACGCTCGAAGAACGGTTGGCCACGCTCGAAGGCGGTACGCATTGCATCCTCACTCCCAGCGGTTTGGCGGCGATTGCGCACGTGAATTTCGCGTTACTCAAAACCGGCGATGAGGTGTTGATTCCGGATAATGCCTACGCGCCCAACAAGTCATTGGCCGAGGGCGAGTTGGCGCAGTTTGGCATCACGCATCAGGTGTATGACGCGTTGGATGTGAACGACTTGGCTGCTCGCATCACACCCCGCACACGCTTGGTGTGGCTTGAAGCGGCGGGCTCGGTGACGATGGAGTTTCCAGACCTTGTGGCCTTGGTGCAGCTGTGCAAAGCGCGTGGTGTGCTGTGTGCGCTCGACAACACCTGGGGCGCAGGCTTGGCGTTCAATGCGTTTGACCTGACGCCAGGGCAGGGCGCGTTAGGGGTGGACTTGACCATCCACGCGCTCACCAAATACCCCAGTGGCGGGGGTGATGTGTTGATGGGCAGCATCGTCACGCGCAGTGATGAACTGGCGCGTGTGTTGAAGCTCAGCCACATGCGTTTGGGGACGGGCGTGGGCGCGAACGATGCCGAGTTCGTGTTGCGCTCATTGCCTTCGATGCCCCTGCGCTACAAAGCACAAGACATGGCTGCACGCACGTTGGCGGCATGGTGTGCGTCACAACCTGCGTTCAGTCAAGTGCTTCATCCTGCGCTGAGCAGCTCGCCCGGTCATGCGCATTGGCAGCAGTTGTGCGTGACACCTCATGTGCCCGAGGGGCAGGCTGCAGGCATTTTCAGTGTGGTGATGGAGGCACGTTTTCCCGCTCACGCAGTGGATGCGTTTTGCGATAGCCTGCAGCTGTTCAAGATCGGTTACAGCTGGGGCGGGCCCATGAGTTTGGTGATGCCCTACAACATGGCTTCTAGCCGAGTACGTGCTGCGTCCCATCTGCAAGGTGGGCGTGTGGTGCGCTTTTGCATTGGGTTAGAGCATGTGAGCGATTTACAAAATGACATCATGCGAGCACTGAAAGTTGCGAGCTTATAAAACCCAATCTATACAAGGGAAGACATGCAGCAACTGGTACCCGATGAGGCGCATGACCGCATAGACATCAACCCGATTCATTTCAGCGATCCACTGCGTTGGCTTTGGCGTGGCTTGCGCGACATGCTCTCGCAACCCCTAATTTCGCTGTTCTATGGTTTTTGTTTTTGGTTGATGGCGCTTATCTTGCTGGCCGTGTTCAAAACACATCCTGAGTACACCTTGTCTGCCGTCTCGGGTTGCTTGCTGATTGGCCCCTTCTTGGCGATGGGCCTGTATGACGTGAGCATGCATATGGAGCGCAAACAGCCCCCGACGATGGGAAGTTCGTTGACCTGTTGGGAATCTCATGTGAAGAGCATGAGCATGCTCATCATGGTCATGGTGGTGTTGGAGTTGTTGTGGGGGCGGGCTTCGTTGGTGGTGTTCGCGGTATTTTTTAACACGGGTGGCATGCCCACCACGGCCACGGTGTTGGAAGCAGTTTTCAATCCCCAAAACTGGGAGTTCATCGCCGCCTACCTCTGTGTGGGCGGTTTTTTTGCCGGACTGGTGTTTGCCAGCATGATGGTGTCCATTCCCATGATTTTGGATCGCGATACCGACGCTATCACCGCCTGCATCACCAGCATGCGTGTGTTTGTGGACCACACGGCCGTATCTATGCTTTGGGGTGCACTCATCATTGTGTTGGTGGTGCTGGCCATGTTGCCCTCGGCAGCCGGCTTACTTTTGGTCGGGCCTTGGTTGGGATTCGCCAGCTGGCATGCTTATCGCACCGCCGTGCGTGTGACTGAGCCCAGCGCGCCCTAAGCCCCTAGGGCACCGACTTGCTGGCACAAAGCCTTCGCCACTTGACGCAAGCTTTCGGCATGGCGGTTATTCGCTACACATGCCGTAGCTTGACCAGTTTGTGTGAAGTTACGCACCATCGATGAGGCATAGGTGGGGTCGTAGTGCAACACCAACAACTCGCGCACCACGTTGTCGATGTGGCCCGTGTGAATTTGTTCTTTCCACGCTTCCACCACGGCCTTGCCGCGAATGGCCACCAGTGCATCTAAGCGGCGACAAAATAAGTCTTGGTCGTCGACGAAGAAGTTGTAGTCCTCCATCAGCAACGCCACGCGCTCATCCAAGCTGAGCTGCAATTCAAAACAAGGGCTGTCGCGCATGGCCAACATCAGTGATTCGGGGATGGACAGGTTGCCCACCTTGCGGCTTTCAGACTCAACAAACACAGGCCGTGCAGGGTCAAAGCTGCGCAGGGCTTGCCACACCAAAGTGTCAAAACGTTTTTGGCTGGGCTGAGGCTGGCCTGGAATGTGGCCCAGCACCGAGCTGCGGTGACAAGCAAGGTCTTCTAGGTCGAGCACTTGTGCACCTTCGGCAGCCAGCGCATAGAGCAAACGTGTTTTGCCAGATCCCGTAGGACCCGAGATGACTTTGAATTGCAGCGGTGCCACGCGCTTGGGAATGTCTTCGACGATGGCTGCGCGAAACGCTTTGTAGCCGCCTTCAATCAAGTTCACCTTGAAGCCAATTTGCCCCAGTACCAGTGACAGCGAGCCACTGCGCTTGCCACCACGCCAACAGTAAATAAGTGGCTGCCAGTTCTTGGGTAATTCCAGCACTTCGCGTTGGATGTGACGTGCAATGTTGGCGGCCACCATTGCGCCACCGTGCTTTTGCGCTTCAAACGCGCCCACTTGTTTATACATGGTGCCGACGAAGATACGCTCTTCGTTGTTGAGCGAGGGCCAGTTGACAGCGTTAGGCAGGTGGTCGAGCGCGTACTCGTCTTCGCTGCGTGCGTCAATGATTGTGCTGAAGCCGCCGGGCGTCCCGAGGGGAGTAGCCATGCGGCTCATGGCGTCTTGCGCCGAAATAAATGTAACGCTCACAGTTTATAAATTCTTTTTGATTTCGGGCCACACGTTGACCAACATACGCGGATGCGCTTCGGCTTTGGGGTGGATGCGGTCGGGCTGAAACTGCGCGGTAGCGTCAGGCGCATCGGCAATACCTTTGAGGAAAAACGGTACAAGGCCAGTGTGGTATTTCTTGGCGAGGTTGGCAAACATCACCGAGAACTTGGCGCTGTAGTCGGGCCCGTAGTTAGGCGGTATTTGCATGCCCACCAAGACCACGCGGGCGTTGACAGCGCGGCAGGATTGAATCATGGCTTCTAGGTTGTTTTGGGTGCTGTCTAGGTCTAGGCCGCGCAAAGCGTCGTTACCGCCGAGTTCAATCACCACTTGCACGGGGCGCACTTGGTCCAACATGGCGGGCAGGCGAGAGCGGCCACCCGCGGTGGTGTCCCCACTGATGCTGGCATTGACCACGCGCATATCGGGGCGCTCGGCTTGCAGTTTGTCGGCCAGCAAAGCCACCCAGCCTTTACCGCGTGGAATGCCGTACTCAGCGCTGAGCGAATCGCCCAAGACCAAAATGGTGGCCGCAGGTGCAGTGCCCGGCGCGGGGGCCGAGCCGGGTGGTGGAACGTTATTTTGTGATGGCTGACCACGACGGCGGTGTGTGCCTGTAGATGTGATGTCGCCTTCCATCCCTTGACCCGTAGAGGTGATGATGCTTTGTTGTGCCGAGGCCGTACCGTGGCTCAATGCCCCCAGCAAAGTCACGCTCAGTGCGCCCAAGTTAAAGTCACGTCTCAACAACCCATTGCGCTTCATGAACCAGCCTTCATTTGAAAAATCATCCACATCGCCCTTGATGGTCGTTTCACACTTGTCGAAATCGGTGCAAGACGCCAGCGGTACCCTGCACATTCTCCGCGATATCGACTTCAGCTTGTCGCCGCAGCAGTCATTGGCCATTGTGGGCGCTTCGGGCTCGGGCAAAAGCACCTTGTTGTCCATCATGGCGGGGCTAGACGCGCCCACGCACGGCACCGTGTGGCTGGGCGGCGTGGACATATTTGCAATGGACGAAGATGCACGCGCCGCAATGCGCGCACACCAAGTGGGCTTCGTGTTTCAAAGCTTTCAGCTCTTGGGCAACATGACCGCGCTAGAAAACGTCATGCTGCCGCTTGAGTTGGCTGGCTTGCCCAATCCACGTGCAGCCGCCAAAGACATGTTGGTTCGTGTGGGCTTGGGCGAGCGCTTGGGCCATTACCCCAAAGTGCTGTCGGGTGGCGAACAACAACGTGTGGCCCTGGCCCGTGCCTTTGTGGTTAAACCCGCGCTGCTGCTAGCCGACGAGCCCACAGGCAGCTTAGACCACGCCAGCGGCGAACGCATCATGGACTTGATATTCGCGTTGAACGAAGAGTTGGGCACCACGTTGGTGTTGGTCACCCATGATTTAAAGCTGGCTGCACGGTGCGATCAAACCATCACGATTGAGGCGGGGCAGGTCAAGGGATAATGCCTGCATATGTCTTCTGCCCCTAAAGTTCTCTTCGGCTTTCACGCCGTTGGCGTGCGCGTGAAAACAGCGCCGCAATCCGTCATCGAAATCTACTTCGACCCCACACGCCGTGATGCACGCATGCGTCAGTTCGTCGAGCGCGCTACCGAATCCGGTATCCGTTTGATCGAGGCTGATGGCCCCCGTTTGGCCAAACTCTCAGGCGGCCATGGCCACCAAGGCGTAGCCGCACGCGTGAGCGAAATCAAGATGGTTCATTCACTGGATGAGTTACTGGAAGGCATCGAAAAAATCGAGTCTCCCTTGATTTTGGTGCTCGATGGTGTGACCGACCCGCACAACCTCGGCGCCTGTTTGCGCGTGGCAGATGGTGCCGGTGCGCATGCGGTAATTGCACCCAAGGATCACGCTGTAGGCATCAATGCCACGGTGGCCAAAGTGGCCAGCGGTGCGGCTGAGACAGTGCCGTATTTCATGGTGACCAACTTGGCTCGCACGTTAAACGAACTCAAAGAACGCAACATTTGGATCGTCGGCACCAGCGACGATGCGCCTAAAACTTTGTACCAAGTCGACCTCAAAGGTCCCACTGCATTGGTGCTGGGTGCTGAGGGTGACGGCATGCGTCAGCTCACACGTAAAACGTGTGACGAGCTCATCAGCATCCCGATGTCTGGTGCGGTCGAGAGCTTGAACGTGTCTGTGGCCAGTGGTGTGTGCTTGTACGAAGCACGCCGTCAGCGGACTGTTTCTTAATTTGTTCTGAGCTCGCTTTGGCAGTTAGGTATTGGCCGCTGCCTCATGCTGGGGTAACAGAAATCGTGGCGGCCAATACCTAACTACCGAAGACTGCGGCCTGTGTTTTTTTAGATCCAGCCTAGGGCACCTAGTAAGGCGCCAAAGCCCAAGAGCAGCAGCAAGTGTGTTTTAGTTTTCCACACGATGAGTGTGGTGGCGCCGGCCAAGACCCACAGCGGCCAATCACGCGCAGGGGTTTCGTGGTTGCCTGTGAGCAACCAACCCGTGGCAATGAGCAGGGCAATCACGATGGGGGCCATGCCGCTCTTAAACGCTTTGACGGCCAACATCTCGCGGTTGCGGTGCGCCCACTGCGTAGCCACGAAGGTGAGGGTGCAAGACGGAATCATGATGCCCACCATGGTGACGAGTACACCCCACAAAGCCAACGCCACAGCGGGCCAGCCTGCGGCCAAGCCTCCCCCTGCATTCAGACCCACATTCCAGCCCATCAAGGCGATGAACATCACGTTGGGGCCAGGTGCGCCTTGCGCTAGGGCGATGGAAGATGTGAACTGTGTGTCGCTTAGCCAGTGCATTTCATCCACCAAGTAACGGTGAATGTCGGGTGCCGTCGTAATGGCACCGCCTACTGCTAAAAGTGAGAGTGAGATGAAGTGCAAAAACAATGAGCCCCAGTCGGCTAAGGTCAAGGTGATGCTCATGCCGCACCTCGCTGCTTGATGCAATGCGCAGCCCATACGCTGGCCAAGGGTCCAAGGCTCAGCAATACCCAAGCCAGTGGCAAGCGCAGCAAGCCAATCGCAACAAAGGTGAGGGCACCGATGCCGATACATGTCAGCATGCCCATGGGGTTGTTTTTGAGAGCGCCCATGAGCTTGATGCCCACGGCCGCAATAAGGCCGGCTGACACTGCGCCCATGCCACGCAGCATGCCTTGCGCCACAGCGGTGTCTGCGACACCTGCCACTGCCACTGCCAGCAACAATACCAATGCCGTAGGTGCTAACAGCAAGCCACTCAGCGCAGCCAATGCACCAGCAATGCCAAAGCTTCGCCCGCCAATCATGAGCGCGAGGTTCACCACATTAGGGCCTGGCAAGATTTGGGCGACGGCCCAATCTTCGATGAACTCATCGTTGGTCAGCCATTGCTTTTTATCAACCAATTCACGCTGCACAACGACCAATACGCCGCCAAAGCCTTGTAGGGCCAGCAGGGTGAACGATGTAAATAAATCGGTTTTGCTTTTGGGTTTATTGGGTGCTGCACCTCTGTGCGCTTGGGGGGCGTCAGTCATACGGTCAAACCGCCTGCGACTTCAATCACGGTGCCGTTGATGTAAGACGCTTCGTCACTGGCCAAGAATGCGTACACGTTAGCAATGTCTTCTGGCTGTCCCAAGCGCTTGAGTGGCACGCGATCCATCATTTCGTGAATCACTTTTTCGGGAATGGTCGAGAGGATGGGCGTAGCAATGAAGCCCGGCGCCACTGCATTCACACGAATGCCTTTGGGACCGAGTTCACGGCTCCATGTTTTGGTGAAGCCAATCACACCAAATTTGGTGGCAGCGTAGTTGGTTTGGCCAAAGTTACCGTAGATGCCTACGACCGATGAGGCATTCAAAATGACCCCGCTGCCTTGTGCCACCATGGCGTCGGTTACGGCTTGCGCGCAATGGAACACGCCGCGCAGGTTGACGTCAATCACCCGATCAAACTGTTCCAACGTCATTTTTTGCAAACGCGCATCTTGTGTGATGCCCGCGTTGTTGACCAACACATCGATGCGACCGAACTTGTCGAGCACGGCTTTGACCGTGGCGTCCACCATCTCGCGTTGCGTCACATCCACCACAAATCCAAGGGTCTGTGCGCCGATGTTTTGGCACTTTTTGACAGCTTCGTCGACTGCAGCTTGCTTGACATCGCACACGATGACGATTGCACCTTCTTGTGCAAATTTAAGGGCTGTGGCCAAACCAATGCCTTGGGCGGCGCCTGTAATGAGACTGACTTTGTCCAGCAATCGTTGGGACGAGGTGGGTTTGATTTTTTGCATGGCTTAAGTGTAATTAGTCCGTCACACCTCTTGCGTCGTGGGCGCGACTCAGGTGCTACCTCGCACCATCAACTCGTAGCCCACATCCACGCTTGGCGTGGTCACGTCTTCATCGCGCATCAAGGCCAGCAGCATTTTGGCTGCAGCCTCGCCAATCTCTGCGCGAGGTGTGCGAATGGTGGTCAGGCCTGGGCCGACCAAGTCGCTGCCCGTGAGGTCGTTGAAACCTGCAATGGCCAACTGTTGCGGTATTTTGATTTTCAAGCGTTGTGCTGCCAATAACGCACCTTGTGCCAAGTCATCGTTACAGAAAAAGATGGCATCAATGCTGGGGTCGTTGGCCATGATGTGTTGCAACATCTCGCCGCCCAACGCCATCGACGATGCCGACTTGTTGGTGTAGCTCAGTGCTTTGTCATACAGCTTGGCTGATTTAAGTGTTTTGCGCCAACCTTCTAGCCGCTGCATGGTGCGTGGGTCAAGCTGTGCCGCAGCAAACGCGATGCGTTGGCGACCACGACTCAGCAAATGTTCGGTGAGCGCGCTGGCCGCTTGTGTTTGCGAAAATCCCACACTGTTCACGTCTGCAGACTGAGCCAGTTCCATCATGTGCACGCATGGAATGCTACTTTTTTCAATCAACGCGCGTGCTGCTTCACTGCGGTCCAAGCCTGTGACCAAGATACCTGCTGGGCGATGTTGCAATTGCTCGCGCAAGAGTTGTTCTTCTTCTTGCGTGTTGTAGTGTGTGATGCCAATGAGCGTTTGGTAGCCCGCTTGGCGCAGTGTTTTCTGAATGGACTCCAACACGTCTACAAACAAGTTGTTGGACAACATCGGAATCAACACTGCTACATGGTCGCTGTGACGTGAGGCGAGGGCGCGTGCGGCAGGGTCTGGTGTGTAGCCCAGCTTCAAGGCAGCGGCTTTCACGCGCTCTGTCAAATCGCTGGCCACTGCTCGCTCACCGCGTAACGCACGTGAGACCGTGATAGGGCTCACCTTGGCTAAAGCAGCCACATCCGCCAGCGTGACGCGGCCTGTGGCGCGAGAGCGTGTGTTTGGTGAGTTCATCTGGTTTAGGGTTTTTGCTAGGTAAAAAGGTCTTTGATTTATTTATGATAGCGCTATCCGAGAGCGTTAGAGGTGATGGTTATCACTGAATGCTCTCTACTTTTTACACAAATGGGATAGCGCTATCCAAAATGCAGAAATGAATGCACCAGTGGTCATCATGGGCGTCGCAGGTTGCGGCAAGTCAAGTTTTGCGGCAGCTTTGGCGCAAGCCTTGGGTTGGCGGCTGATTGAAGGGGATGAGTTTCATCCGCCTGAAAACGTCAACAAAATGCGCGCCGGCATTGCGCTGACCGACGACGACCGTGCGGGCTGGTTGAATGTGTTGGCGAATGAGCTGGTGCAACGTGGCCCGCATGCAGTGCTCACATGTTCAGCCCTGAAAAAAGCCTACCGTGACCGTTTGCGTCAAAGCGTGACCGCCTTGCGCTTTGTGCACCTCGATCTGACGCGTGAACAATCCATCGCGCGTGTCACGCAACGCCCTGGCCATTATTTCCAACCTGCATTGGTGGACAGCCAATTTGCAGCTCTAGAAAAACCAGTGAATGAAGTCGGTGTGTTGTCGGTAGACGCCACGCAAAGCATCGAAATTATCCAAGCTCAGGTGTGCGCTTGGTTGCAAGTCAAGGAGTGTGTATGAGCGAAAGTACAACGACATCGCGCAGCCAGTCCATCGCACAAGTGTTGATGGCCACGTGTCTGGGTGTTATGGCGGTGGCCGTGTTTTTCAATGTGGTGTTGCGATACGGTTTTGGCAGCGGCATTGCAGCCAGTGAAGAACTCTCACGTTTGCTGTTTGTGTGGATGGTATTCATTGGCGCCACAGCCGCTTATCCAGCGGGTGAGCACATGGCTTTCACCAGTTTTGTTGCCAGCTTGCGTGACCACCCCAAAACCATCCAAGCTTTGACGATTTTGATTCGTGCCTTGGTGATTGTGAGCTGCGTGATGTTGGGCCGTGGCGCTTGGCAGCAAGTGGAAGTGGGTCTGAGCAGCAACTCCGTGGTGTTGGGCTATCCCAACTGGTTGTTGCCATTGCCCGTGTTGTTGTCATCCTTGGCTATTGGCCTGATGGCACTCAAAGAATTGATTCAAAACAAACCGATGGATTTTGACCACGGCGTGGACGTGGAGTAAACAGCATGACACCAGAAGCACAAGCATTCATTGTTTTCTCGGCGGGCATGTTGTTGCTCATGGGCATTGGCCTGAACATGGCGTTTGCCTTGGTCCTCACAGGCGCAGGCATGGCATGGACCCTCGACTTTTGGGACACCCAATTGCTCGCGCAAAACTTGGTGGCGGGCGTGGACAGCTTTCCATTGTTGGCGGTCCCCTTCTTTATCTTGGCCGGTGAGTTGATGAACTCTGGTGGCATCAGCCGCCGCATCATCGACATGGCGCAAGCCTGGGTGGGGCACATCCGGGGTGGTTTGGGTTTTGTGGCGATTGGTGCTGCGGTGCTCATGGCGAGCATGAGCGGTTCGGCTTTGGCGGACACTGCCGCATTGGCCACGATTTTGTTGCCCATGATGAAACGCCAGGGCTATCCCATGCACACCTCGGCAGGCCTGATTGCTTCGGGCGGCATCATTGCGCCCATCATTCCGCCGTCGATGCCGTTTGTGATTTATGGCGTGACGACCAACACCTCCATTTCCTCCTTGTTCTTGTCTGGCATCGTGCCCGGCATCATCATGGGCATTGGTTTGATCTTTGCGTGGAAGCTTGAGCTGCGTCACATGGATTTGCCTCACGGTGAGAAGTTGCCGTTGATCGAACGTTTGCACGCCACACGCAAAGCCTTCTGGGCCATGCTCATGCCACTCATCATCATTGGGGGTATGAAGACAGGCATCTTCACGCCCACCGAAGCAGCCGTAGTGGCAGCGTTTTACGCCTTGGTGGTCGCTCTGGTGATACACCGCGAAATGAAGTTGATTGAAATTCACCAAGTATTAGTTCGTGCCGCCAAAACTACCGCTGTGGTGATGTTTTTGTGCGCGGGTGCGCAAGTGGCCAGCTACATGATCACCTTGGCTGATTTACCAACGGTGCTCACAGCTTGGTTGGGTCCCTTGGTCGAAAGCCCACGTGTGTTGATGGCGGTGATGATGGTGACGTTGGTGTTGATTGGCACCGCGCTTGATCTGACGCCCACAATTTTGATTTTTGCGCCGGTGATGTTGCCCATCGCGGTGAAGGCTGGCATTGACCCCGTGTATTTCGGACTGATGTTCGTGCTCAATGGCGCGATTGGTTTGATCACACCGCCTGTGGGCACCGTGCTGAATGTGGTGGCGGGGGTAGGGCGTTTGTCCATGCACCAAGTTATCAAAGGGGTGAACCCATTTTTGGTGACTTACCTCATCATCTTGACTGCGTTTGTTTTGTTCCCAGAAATCGTGACCGCCCCCGTGGCGTGGATGCGATAAGTTTTAACCCAAGGAGACTTCCCATGACTTTTCTTCGTCGAACCCTGATTGCTGCCGCCACCGTTGCCGTGGCAAGCGCCTCATTTTCTGCCTTCGCGCAAGACATCAAACCTCGCTTGATTCGTTTTGGCTATGGTTTGAACGAACAAAGCAACCAAGGCCGTGCAGCCAAGGTGTTTGCGGAGCACGTGGAAAAAGCCTCTGGCGGCAAGATGAAAGTGCGAGCCATTGGCGCCGCCGCATTGGGCCCCGACACACAGATGCAACAAGCCTTGATCGGTGGCGCACAAGAGATGATGGTGGGCTCCACCGCCACGTTGGTGGGCATCACCAAAGAGATGGCGTTGTGGGACACCCCCTTCTTGTTCAACAACGTCAAAGAAGCGGATGCTGTGTTGGACGGTCCCATCGGTCAAAAGGTGATGGACAAGTTGCAAGACAAAGGTTTGGTCGGTTTGGCGTATTGGGAAAACGGTTTCCGTAACCTGACCAACAGCAAGCGCCCTGTGACCAAGCTCGAAGACTTGAACGACGTCAAGCTGCGCGTGATGCAAAACAATGTGTACCTTGATAGTTTCAAGATCTTGGGTGCCAATGCGGTGCCTATGCCTTTCTCTGAGTTGTTCAGTGCCTTGGAAACCAAGACAGTTGACGGGCAAGAGAACCCGTACAACACGATTCTGTCGAGCAAGTTCTACGAAGTGCAAAAGTACCTGAGCGTGACCAACCACGTGTACAGCCCCTGGATCGTGACCGTGAGCAAAAAGTGGTGGGATGGCTTGAGCAAGACCGAACAAAAAATCTTGCTCGACGCTGCACGCGTGAGCCGTGACTTTGAGCGCAAGGACACACGCGATGAAGCGGCCAAAGCTTTGGGCGACTTGAAAGCCAAAGGCATGCAGATCAACGAACTGTCTGTGTCAGAAGTGAACCGCATGCGTGACAAACTCACCCACGTGAACGCAGGCATTGCCACCAACGTGGGCATGGATTTGTGGGGCGACACACAGAAAGAGCTGACACGTTTGCGCGCTAAGAAGTAACGTCTAACGCACCATGAGAAAAGCCACCCTAGGGTGGCTTTTCTTTTGCGCCAATGCTTTTGGGTTCAGCCAGTGTTGCGCAACCCCGCAGCAATGCCGTTGATTGAGATGTGAATGCCGCGTTGAGCTTTCTCATCCCGGTCTTGCGGACGCTTGCCTTCGCGGTAGCGGCGAATCAATTCCACTTGCAAATGGTGCAGTGGGTCAATGTAGGGAAAGCGGTGTCGCATCGAGCGCTCCAGCGCCGCGTTGTTCACCAAACGCTGCTTGTCGCCTGTGATGCGCTTCAAAGCATCAGATGTGCGGTGCCATTCGGCTTCGATCAAACCAAAGATCTTTTTGCGTAGACGGGTGTCGCTGACCAACTCGGCGTAGCGTGAAGCCAGCCCTAAGTCGCTCTTGGACAACACCATGTCGAGGTTTGACAAGAGCGAGCTGAAGAAGGGCCATTGGCGTTGCATTTTTTGCAGCAAGGCCAGCGCATCTTTGGGTTTGAGCGTGGGGTGGTGGTGGATGAATTGGTCCACTGCCGAGCCAAAACCCAGCCAACCGGGTAAGGTCAAACGGCATTGGCCCCAGCTAAAGCCCCAAGGAATGGCGCGCAAGTCTTCAATGCGAGGTGAGGCATTGCCGCTCTTGGGACGCGCCGCAGGGCGTGAGCCAATGTTGAGCTCCGCAATTTCGCGCAAAGGCGTAGAGGCAAAGAAGTATTCGGTGAAGCCCGGCGTCTCATACACCAAGCCACGGTATGCAGCCATGCTGGCGTGTGAGAGCCACTGCGCGGCATCCAAGAAGGCTTGAGGTGCGGGCTTGGTGGTTTGCAACATCGTAGCCTCTAAGGTGGCTGCCACGAGGGTTTCTAAATTACGGCGACCAATTTCTGGATTGGCATATTTGGAGCCAATCACTTCGCCTTGCTCAGTGAGGCGAATTTGCCCGCGTACGGTGCCTGGGGGCTGCGCCAAGATTGCTTGGTAGCTAGGGCCACCGCCACGACCCACCGTGCCACCACGGCCGTGGAACATACGCAGCGTGATGTCGTGTTGTTTGAACAGGCCGTCAAACAAAGTGACCAAGGCAATCTCGGCGCGGTACAACTCCCAGTTGCTGGTGAAGATGCCACCGTCTTTGTTGCTGTCTGAATAGCCGAGCATGATGTCTTGCTCACCGCCGCTGCGTTTGACCAAGCTGGATACGCCATCGATGGCATAAAAACCACCCATGATGTCGGCGGCGCAGCGCAAGTCTTCGATGGTTTCAAACAAAGGCACCACGATCAAATCGCAGGTCGATGTTTTACTACCTAAGGTGCCGCGCATCAAGCCGGTTTCTTTTTGCAGCAACAACACTTCGAGCAAATCACTCACGGTTTCGGTGTGGCTGATGATGTAGTGGCGAATGGCGTCTTTGCCATACGTTTCTAGCATTTGACGTGCAGTTTCAAAAATCGCCAGCTCTTTGAGGGCGAGTTCTGAATAGCTCGCACCCATCACGCGCAGAGGGCGTGCGTCGTGCAGCAACTGATGGAGAACATTGACGCGTTGTGCTTCATTGAGCTTGGCGTAGTTTTTTTCCACGCCTGCTGTGGCCAACAACTCCGCCACCACCAACTCGTGCTGGTCTGAGCTTTGGCGCAAATCCACGGTGGCGAGGTGAAAGCCAAATACTTCCACCGCGCGCATGAGTGGTGTGAGGCGTTGCGCCATCAAGGCGCTGCCGTGTTGGGCTTGCAGTGATTCTGAAATCACACGCAAATCGGCCAGCAACTCTTGGGCTGAGAGATACGCGTTTTGTGGCGCAACGGCATGGCGAGCTGCGTCGCCGCCCGTGAGGTTTTTGAGCGTGGCGGCCAAACGCGCATACATGCCGGTCAGGGCGCGGCGATACGGTTCGTCTTGGCGGTGTGCATTGGTGTCGGGTGAGCGATCCGCCAAGGTATGCATTTCGGGTGTGACATCGACCAACATGGCAGACATCGACAGCTCGGTGCCGAGGTAGTGAATCTCTGTCAAATAGTGACGCAAGGCCACATCACATTGACGGCGCAAAGCAAAGCGCAAGGTGTCGGCGTTGACGTTGGGGTTGCCATCTCGGTCGCCGCCAATCCATTGACCCATGCGCAAAAAACTGTGCACATGCGCTTGGCCCAGTTCTGCTTCGAGGTAGGCGTAGAGCTTTGGAATTTCGCTCAAGAACGTCGACTCGTAGTAGCTCAGTGCGTTTTCAATTTCATCCGACACGGTGAGTTTGGTGAAACGCAGCAAACGGGTTTGCCACAACTGCAACACGCGCGCACGCAATTGCATTTCGTTAGCGGCGAGTTCGCGTTGTGCCAAAGCGTCTGGTGATTTGGCAGACGCGTGCGGGGCAGAGCGAGATTTGATGTCATCCCGCAAACCCAAGAGCTGTGCAATGCCACGCTCGGCGTCCAAGATGCTTTTGCGCTGCACTTCGGTCGGGTGGGCGGTGAGCACGGGCGATACATGGCTGTGCGCCAGTGTTTGCACAATGCTCTTGGGCGCAATGCCTGCGGCCTTGAGACGGCTCAGCGCCACGGTGAGGCTGCCTTCTTGCGTGTCACCCGCACGCTCGTGGATGGCGCGACGGCGTATGTGGTGGCGGTCTTCTGCGAGGTTGGCCAGGTGGCTGAAGTAGGTGAACGCACGAATCACGCTGACCGTGGCTTCTGCGCTGAGCGAGGCCAGAAGTTTTTTCAGGGTTTTGTCTGCGTTGGCATCGGAGTCGCGGCGAAACGCTACTGAAAGCTTGCGCACTTGTTCGACCAACTCATAGGCTTCACGGCCTTCTTGTTCGCGAATCACGTCGCCCAAGATGCGGCCGAGCAATCGAATGTCTTCGACCAATGGACGTTCGTTTTCTTTGGCTTGCTGAGTGGCTTTCGCTGAAGTTTTGTCAGTCATGTGTTGCTCTGGTTTGTGATGTTTGAATTTAGTACTTGCGTTGGATTGCTGTGCTCGCTTTACTACAGGGGAATGCGCAGGTTCCTCATGCTGGAGTACCAGAAATCGTCACCTGCGCATTCCCCTGCAGCCAAGCTGCGAAGTTGCGAACTTGAAAGTACAAGGTCGGGAGTCCAGCAACTAAGCGAAGAAGCGAAATTACGAATGAGGTGAAGTTTTCTTCGCCAGCTTCGTCACCGTAGCCGGAGAAAAAACAAACCATGCATCACGATTTCAGGCGTGCCGCTTCAGCAGCTTCGATGTCCTTCGCCATTTTCTTACCCAATTCAACGCCCCATTGGTCATACGCGTGAATGCCCCAGATGGCCGCTTGGCAGAACACCTTGTGTTCGTACAAGGCCATGAGCGCGCCCATGCTGCGTGGCGTGAGCGCGTCCACCCAAATGGTGGTGCTGGGCACGTTGCCGGGGTAGCTGCGATGTGGGGCCAAGCGTTGCACTTCGGCTTCGTCCAGTCCACTGTCGCGCAGCTCGCGCATAGTTTCTTCGGGTGTGCGGCCAATCGCCAACGCTTGTGCTTGGGCTTGCATGTTGAGCAACACCACACGGTGATGTTCAGCAGCGAATGGCAGCGGGCTGCGCTCGGTGCGCAAGCCAATGAAGTCCATCGGTACCAAGTGCTTGCCTTGGTGGATGAGCTGGAAGTAGGCGTGCTGGCCGTCAATGCCTAAGCCACCCCACAGCACAGGCGCGGTGGCCACTTGGACGGGGCTGCCATCGATGTGTGTGCCTTTGCCGTTGGATTCCATATCCATCTGTTGCAAGAAAGAAGCAAATTTGCCCAAGGGTGATGCGTACGGCGCTATGTTGTGCGTGGTGGCGCCCAAGAAATTGCGGTTCCATACGCCAAACAACGCCATGAGCAAAGGCAAGTTTTGGTCAGACGGTGCAGTCATGAAGTGCTCGTCCATCGCACGTGCGCCCAAGAGCATGTCTTGGAATGCAAACGCACCAATCGAGATGGCCAAAGGCAAACCGATGGCAGACCACACCGAGTAACGGCCACCGACCCAATCCCAAAAACCAAAGGTGTGTTCAGGGGTGAAGCCTTGCGCCGCTGAAATTTGTGGGTTGGCCGTGACCGCAATGAGGTGTTTGCCCAATTGTTCTTCGGGACAACCACCATCTGTCAACCAACGCTTGGCTGAGGCCGCCAAGGTCATGGTTTCTTGCGTGGTGAAAGTTTTGCTTTGCACCACAAACGCAGTGCGTGCAGGGTTGAGGTAAGCGAGTGCGGTGTAGAGGCTCCACGCATCGACGTTGGAGACATAGTGCACGCGCACTTTGTTTTTGAAGCTGTCACGCGTCAAGTGGCTGAGCGCTTCGGTGGTCATACGTGGGCCGAGGTCTGAGCCGCCGATGCCAAGGTTGACCACATCTGTGATGGATTCGCTGCCAAAGCCTTTCATGTGGCCTTCGCGCACTTTTTCAGCAAAGGTGCACACGCGGTGTAATTCATTGGCCACTTGCTTGGATATTTCATGGCCCCAAGGTGGGTTGGGTACATGGCTGCCACGCAAGGCCACATGCAACACCGCGCGCTGCTCAGTGGCGTTGATGGGCTCGCCTTTGAACATGGCTTGCGCTTGTTGCATGACGTGTGATTCGTCGGCCAATGCCAAAAGCTGTTGCATGACTTCGCGCGTGACACGTTGGCGCTCGTAGTCAATGGTGATGCCAGCACCACTGGCGTGTAAGGCTGCGTTGCGTTCTTGGCTTTTCAGCAACTCACGCAAGTGGGGTTGAGGTCCTTGTGCCAAGGCTTTCAGGGCTTGCCACGCTTGGCGTTTTTCTGGGGAGACGAATGAAGTCATATTTAGATTTTCGTCAAATTTATTGGGTTTCTTGGTGCTGGTGAATGAAACTTTTGATGGGCCGCGTGAATTAACTTAAATCTTGGTAGCGTCAATCGCTTCGCGTGCCAAGCGCGTGATCTCGGCCCAATCACCGCGCTCCACCACATCCACGGGCGTGAGCCATGAGCCACCGACCATCGCCACATTGGGTTGTTTCAAAAATTCACCCATATTGGCAAGTGACACACCGCCCGTGGGGCAAAAGCGCATATCTCCCAATGGACCTCCGAGTGCTTTGAGCATGGCCAAACCACCCGCTTGTGCAGCGGGGAAGAGCTTGACCAAACCAAAGCCGTAGTCGCGTGCGGCCATCACTTCTCCAGGTGTCATCACACCGGGCATGAACGGGAGCTTGCAGGCAATGGCTGCTTGGACGAGCGCATCTGTCATTCCGGGCGAGAGTGCAAAGCTGGCACCTACGTTTTGCACGCGTGCCATTTCTTCGGCGCGCGTGACCGTGCCTGCGCCCACATGCATTTGCGGCACATGTTTGGCCACTTGTTCAATCGCAGGTAAACCCGCGGCGTGGCGCAGTGTGATTTCCATCACATCCACACCACCTTCGAGTAATGCATGGGCCATCGGTACCGCTTGGTCAGGGTGCGTGATGACGATGACGGGCACCACGCGTGAGGTGAATGCAGGGCGGGTGAAAGCAGGGTTGTGCTGGTTCATATCGAATGTGCTTTAGATGTGGGGGAACAAAGGCGATGCGCCTTCTTCGGCCAGTGCGGCATTGGCGCGGAACAGGGCAAAGATGTCGCGGCCAGTGCCGTGTTGGTTGCCGGACAAGTCAGGTGTGGGCGCTGTGCGCTTGGCCAAATCGATGTCGCTAACTTCAAGGCTCAGTGTTTGTGTGTCGCAATCAAGCGCAATCATGTCGCCGTCTTGCACTTTGCCAATCAAGCCGCCGTTGACCGACTCGGGGCTGAGGTGAATCGCGGCAGGCACTTTGCCTGATGCACCCGACATGCGGCCATCGGTGACCAAAGCCACTTTGAAACCCTTGTCTTGCAACACGCCCAGCACAGGAGTGAGACGATGAAGCTCGGGCATACCGTTGGCTTGTGGCCCTTGGTTGCGCACCACGGCCACAAAGTCGCGTTCAAGCTTGCCTTCTTTGAACAACACACCCAGTTGTTTTTGATCAGTCAGCACGATGGCGGGGGCGCGAACTTGTCGGTGCTCAGGTTTGACCGCAGACACTTTCACCACGGCACGGCCCAAGTTGCCTTGCAGCAAACGCAAGCCACCATCGGCGCTGAAGGGTTGCGTTACGGGACGCAACACGGCTTCGTCGGCTGATTGGGTTGGTACATCGCGCCAATCGAGTTGGCCATTATTGAGCCACGGCTCAACGGTGTAGCGGTGCAAGCCTTGACCCATGATGGTGTGCACATCGTCGTGCAGCAAACCAGCCCGTAGCAACTGGGCAATCAGATAGCCCATGCCGCCTGCCGCTTGGAAGTGGTTCACATCGGCGCTGCCGTTGGGATACACCCGGGCGAGTAAAGGCACGCAAGCAGAGAGGTCTGAGAAGTCATCCCAGTCCACCATGAGGCCCGCAGCACGCGCCATGGCGACGATGTGCAGTGTGTGGTTGGTCGAGCCACCGGTGGCCAGCAAACCCACAATGCCGTTGACGATGACCTTGGCGTTGATTTGGTAGCCCAACCCTGATTCTTTGTCTTGCGACAAGGCCACAGCACGTTTGACGGCGTCTACTGTCAGGGCTTCACGCAAAGGCGTTCCGGGGTTCACAAATGATGAACCAGGCAAGTGCAAGCCCATAATTTCCATGAGCATTTGGTTGGAGTTGGCGGTGCCATAAAAGGTGCAGGTGCCTGCGCTGTGGTACGCCGCTTGTTCGGCTTCTAGCAAGACCTCGCGGCTCACCAAGCCTTGTGCATATTGCTGACGCACCTTGGCCTTGTCGTCATTTGACAAACCCGATGTCATGGGCCCAGCAGGCACAAACACTGCAGGCAAATGGCCAAACTGCAATGCGCCGATGAAGAGGCCCGGCACGATTTTGTCGCACACGCCCAAGAACAGCGCAGCATCGAATACGTTGTGGGACAAGCCTACAGCAGTGGCTAACGCAATCACATCACGCGAGAACAGCGACAACTCCATGCCGTCTTCACCTTGGGTCACGCCATCGCACATTGCTGGCACGCCGCCTGCAACTTGGGCAGTAGCACCTGCCGCACGAGCCGCTGCACGAATTTTTTCTGGGTAATGCTCATATGGTTGATGGGCCGAGAGCATGTCGTTGTAAGCGGTGATGATGCCGACGTTGGGCTGACGCTCTTGGCGCAAGACCAGTTTGTCATTGGCAGGCATGGCTGCATACGCGTGGGCTGCATTGGCGCAGCCCATACCGCCGCGGTATGGGCTGGGCTTTTTGGCTTTGGCCAATACGTCCAAATAGGCTTGGCGTGTTTCGGCGCTGCGTTGCTCAATGCGTGCGGTGACGGCAGCGAGAATCGTATGAATGGGTGTGGTCATAAACACTTTCAGTTGGCAAGCCAAAGCGCCACAGGCGTTTGGTTTTGTTGCAACACAAAGGAAATCGGCAGTGCAGGTGTGGCTTGCTGCCAAGCTTGCTGCAAGGTGCTCATCTTGTCAGTGCCTGTGAGCGGCAACACGATGTGGCGCGCCGACAGAATTTGCGCCAAAGTTTGGGTGATGCGCGCGAAGGGCGCGTTGGCAGGTGGATGCGCCAACTCAATGGCTACGCAGGTTTGGGTGCTGCGCAGGTCTAGGGCATCCGTCAAGTGAGGTGCTTGTGCAAACAACGACGCCGTGTGGCCATCTGCCCCCATGCCCAACACCAACACATCGGCTACACCTGCGGCAGTCATTGCAAGGCTGGCTGTTTTGGCGAGGGTGGCGGGTGTATCCAAAGGCGCAGCTGCATTGGCCACCATGAACACCAGTTGCGCTTTGGCGGCGAGGTCTTGCAACAAATGGGTTTGCACCAACAGCGCATTGCTGTCGGGATGACCGCGTGGTACGCAACGCTCATCGACCAAGGTCACCCGCACGTGCGACCAATCAATGTCAATCACGCGCAAGGCTTCAAACAAAGTCACGGGTGATTTGCCACCAGACACACTGAGCACTGCAAAGCCACGCGCTCGAATGGCTGACGCCAATCGCTGTGCAATGTCTTGTGCCAAACGCACATTCAGCTCGGTGTGGCTGACGGTGTGTACCGTCAAGGTGCCCCGTGATGTGGGATGCCACGCGCTGCTCATCAGGTTTCCTCAAACCACGACAGCTCTTCGCGTGCCATCAAGGCTGACGAAGCCGCAGGGCCCCAGCTGCCGGCCGAGTACGCGCGGGGTTTGTCGTCCAACTCGGCCCAGCCGTTGATGATGGGCTCGACCCACATCCATGCGGCCTCCAATTCGTCGCGACGCATGAAGTGGGTGAGGCGACCTTTGATGACGTCCATCAACAAACGTTCGTATGCTTCGGCACGGCGCTTGTCAGACGACTGTTGCAAATCAAGGCCGAGCTTCACAGGATGCAAGTTCATGCCTGTGCCTGGCTCTTTGACCATCATCGCGAGCTGAATAGATTCTTCAGGCTGTAGCGTGATGATGAGTCGGTTGGGCGCTTGTTGTGCAGAGGATCCAAAAATAGAAAACGGTTGCTCCGCAAACTCAATGATGATTTGCGACTCGCGGCGCTGCATGCGCTTACCTGTGCGCAAGAAGAAGGGCACATTTGCCCAACGCGCGTTGTTGATGTGCGCCCGCAAGGCGACGAAGCTTTCTGTGCGGCTGTTGGCGGGCACGTTGTCCTCTTCCAAATAGCCTTTCACCGCAGCCCCTTCAGAGGCACCTGCAGTGTATTGGCCTCGTACGGTGTCGCGTTTGATGTCGGTCAAATTCATCTTGCGCAGAGAGCGCAAGACTTTGAGCTTTTCATCGCGCACATCGTCAGCTTCCAAGGAGATGGGCGGCTCCATCGCCACGATGCACAAGAGTTGCAACAAGTGGTTTTGAATCATGTCACGCATCGCACCTGCGCCGTCATAAAAACCAGCACGGCTGCCCACACCCACGCTTTCGGCCACGGTGATTTGCACGCTCTTGATATAGGGTGCACGCCACAGGGGCTCGAAAATGGCATTGCCAAAGCGCAGCACCATCAGGTTTTGTACCGTCTCTTTGCCGAGGTAGTGGTCGATGCGGTAAATCTGTTGCTCGTCAAAGTAACGGGCGACATGGGTGTTGATTTCACGGGCCGACGCGAGGTCGGTGCCTAAGGGCTTTTCAAGCACCACGCGCGATTGCGCATCCACCAAGCCAGCGTCCGACAGGCGAGCGCAAATTTGCGTGAACAAGCTCGGTGCAGTGGCCAAGTAATACACGCGCAGCGCGGGTGTGTCGCATAAGTCTTTGAGTTTGGTGAAGTCGTTGGCGTTGGTGACATCCATGCTCACGTAGGCCAGTCGGTTTAAAAAGCTTTGCCAGTCGTCTGCGATGAGGGCATCTTTCTCGATGAACGCGGGAGAGTTTTTGTCGATGAAATCCAAATACTCTTGGCGTGTCCAATCTTGACGACCCACCGCAATGATGCGAGCCGAAGCATCGAGCTTGTCATGCAAATGTGCCATGTACAGCGCTGGCAACAGTTTGCGAAACGACAAGTCGCCAGCGCCGCCAAAAATCACGATATCCAGCGTACCTGCTGGTGGGGTGTTGTGTGTCATGAGTAACGTTTGGTGAGAAGGTTTTGTTTCATGTTGCGCAGCATGGGTTGCAGCTGTGTGCTGCCAATGCGCAGTGCCACGGCGGTAGTCAACACGTCGACTATCATCAGGTGCAGCAAGCGCGACACCATGGGGCTGAATCTTTCGTAACTTTCGGGGTGATCCGCTGCGAGGTGAATTTTTCCAACACTGGCCAGAGGGGAGCCGGAGGCCGTCACCACAATTGTGGTGGCACCGTTCTTTTTAGCGATCTCGCACGAATCGAGTAAGTCGCGCGTGCGGCCCGAGTTGGAGAACACCACCAAACAGTCGCCGGGGCCGAGCAGTGAGGCGCTCATGATTTGCATGTGGCCATCGCTGTGGGCGATGGTGTGAAAACCGAGGCGGAAAAACTTGTGTTGCGCGTCTTGCGCCACGATGCCCGAGTTACCCACGCCGAAAAATTCAAGGCGCTTGCCTTTTTTGTGCGTGAGGGCGATGGCTTCAGCGGCCTTATCAATTTGCGCCGAGGAAGCATCGTTTCGGTATTTCAAAAACGCGGTGACGGTGTTGTCAATGACTTTGACCAACACGTCGTTGCTGTTGTCTTGTGCGCCCACGTTGCGGTGGATAAAGGGGACGCCTTCGCTCAAACTGCCAGCCAGCTTGAGCTTGAAATCACTCAAACCTTCGTAGCCCATACTGCGGCAAAAACGCACCACGGTAGGTTTGCTCACGCCGGCTCGTTCGGCCAGCTCTGTCACCGGCAATGTCGAGAATGTCCGTGGGTCAGTGAGTAGAAGCTTGCCCACGCGCTGTTCGGCGGGGGCTAAGGTTGAGAGGGTCGATTTGATACGTTCCAGCATGCGTGTTAATGTAACTTAGTTTCATGATTTATTCAACCAGGTTACATCGTCATGCCGCAGCGATTTTCATTCGGCGAGAATGTGTAGATTATTGATTTGCTCAAAACCAGTTTTTCACATTTGGACCATGTCCCAGCCCACTGCTTCATCCACCACAGCGCGCCCGTTTCAAGGTGCCATTGGCGTGTTTGACTCAGGCGTCGGTGGCCTGTCCGTCTTGCGTGCGATCCGCGCAGCGCTGCCGCATGAGCACTTGGTCTACGTGGCGGACTCCGGCCATGCACCGTATGGAGATCAATCCGAAGCGCACATCACCCAACGCACGCTCACCGTGGGCAATTGGCTGGCTGAGCAGGGGGTGAAGGGCATCACCATCGCGTGCAACACCGCCACGGTGGTGGCAGCCAAAGCCTTGCGCGAGCAAACGCATTTGCCTGTGGTGGCGATTGAGCCCGCCATCAAACCCGCTGTAGCGCTGACGCGCAGTGGTGTGGTGGGTGTGTTGGCCACGCGCCAAACTGTGCAAAGCGTGGCGGTGGCTAGGCTGATGGCGCTCTATGGCGCAGAAAAACGCATCTTGCTGCAAGGCTGCCCCGGTCTTGTGGAGCTAGTGGAGCGTGCCGATTTGCACAGCGCTGAAACAGAGGCTTTGCTGCGTCAATTCATCACACCGCTGCTTGAGCAGGGGGCAGACATCTTGGTGTTGGGCTGCACGCACTACCCGTTTTTGCGTGACACCATCCAGCGCTTGGCCGGTCAGAGCGTGACGCTGCTTGACCCTGCTGAGGCAGTGGCTCGTGAGTTGGCCCGCCGTTTGGCAGACAGCAGCGGTTTAACGCCCCACACAGAGCAGGGCTCCGTGCAGTTTTTCACCTCAGGCGATGTGGCACAGGTGCAAACGGTGATGTCCCACCTGTGGGACGCCCCGCTGACCGTGCGGGCGCTGCCCTAAAGTGCTGGGGCGATAGCCCCTGAAACCCGAAGGGATGGGGCTAACCCGTACACTTAAGCACTTCATGAATGCCTACGCCGACGTCTCCCTTTTCCCCCGCAACGCCAAGCCGCTGACCAGTTATCGCAAGTACTGGGCAGCCCGTTTTGGCACGGCCCCGTTTTTGCCGATGTCGCGCGAGGAAATGACGCAACTCGGCTGGGACAGCTGCGACATCATCATCGTCACGGGCGACGCCTATGTAGATCACCCGAGTTTTGGTATGTCGGTGATTGGTCGCATGTTGGAGAACCAAGGTTTTCGCGTGGGCATCATTGCCCAGCCCGATTGGCAAAGCGCAGATCCTTTTAAAGCCTTGGGCAAACCGAACCTGTTTTTTGGCGTGACCGCCGGCAACATGGATTCGATGATCAACCGCTACACCGCGGACCGCAAAATTCGCAGCGACGACGCCTACAC
>CANFKQ010000020.1 GCA_947447405.1 Comamonadaceae bacterium
CCACTTGGTTAGACACCAACACCATCTCGGGTGTGAGGCCCGCCCAAATCGGGTACAGCCCTTTGAGCCAGCTGAACAGCTCGGCGTTTTGCACCTGCGGCACGGCACGCGTGAGGCTTTGCACCATGTGGTGATGCGTGTTGATCAGGCCAGGCACCACAACATGGCGGCGGGCGTCAATGACTTCGTCCACTTGCTTCAGCAGGTCGTCGATGTTTTCTTCGGCTGGAATGATGCGTTCAATGCGGCCACCCTTTAGCAGCAGCGAGGCATCGTTGAGTTCGGTGTTGGCATCGTCTTGTGTGGCGATGCAGCGGGCGCGGTGGATGAGCAGGGTGGTCATGGCACAAACTTTAACCTTTGTTATTTGGTTTTATCTTCTGTCACCCAAGTGGTTTCCATAGGGACCGTGTCGTGCTGGGCACGGCACAATTTGCCAATGCAAGAAGCAAGCCCAAACATTCCTAATTTCTCCAGCCGTCCCAACGAGTTTTTAGCTGCGTTGTACCAAGCCGCCGTGAAACGCGCCTTACCCCTGCACAACACCGCCGCCTATTTACCCACCCCACCCAAAGGCCGCACCGTGGTACTGGGTGCAGGCAAAGCGGGTGGCGCAATGGCCCAAGCGGTCGAGGCGCTGTGGCCTGCGGACAAACCTTTGTCGGGCCTTGTGGTCACACGCTACGATCACACGCCACCACGCCCTGCGGGTGTGCCCGAGCGCATTGAAGTGGTCGAGGCCTCGCACCCTGTGCCCGATGCGGCAGGCCTAGCCGCTGCCGAGCGCATCTTGGCGTTGACGCAAGGGCTCACCGCTGACGACTTGGTGCTTTGCCTAATTTCTGGCGGCGGCTCTGCTTTGCTCACGCTACCTGCCGACGGCTTAACGCTGGAAGACAAGCAGCGCATTAACCGCGATTTGCTCAACAGCGGCGCAGGCATTGGCGAGATGAACTGCGTGCGCAAGCACCTCTCGCGCATCAAAGGTGGCCGCTTGGCAGCCGCGTGTGCACCCGCGCAAGTGGTGACGCTGACCATCAGCGATGTGCCGGGCGATGACCCATCGGTCATTGCCAGCGGCCCCACCGTGCCTGATGTGACGACCTGCGCCGATGCATGGGCCATCCTGCAACGCTACAAGATCGAAGTGCCCGCCGCCATCGAGGCGGCGCTGAAAGCCGGTGCGCTTGAAACACCCAAGCCCAGCCCCGCGTGGGACAAGCAACCCGTACACCTCATAGCCACGCCCCAACAGTCGCTAGACGCCGCCGCCGAGCTGGCCCGCGCCGCTGGCCTGAACGCGTATGTGCTGAGTGACGAGCTAGAAGGTGAGTCGCGTGAAGTGGGCAAGGTGCACGCTGCACTGGCGCGTGCTGCGGCACATGGCAAAGGCCCGTTCCAAAAACCTTGTGTCATCTTGAGCGGTGGCGAAACTACGGTGACGATTCGCAAGCAAGCGCAGGGCACGCCTAAGGGCCGTGGCGGCAGAGCAGGGGAGTTTTGCCTCGGCTTAGCCGTGGCTCTGCAAGCGCAAGCAGGCGTGTGGGCCATCGCCGCCGACACCGATGGCATTGATGGCATCGAAGATAACGCAGGCGCACGCGTCACGCCCGAGACCTTGGCTCGCGCCGAAGCTGCAGGCGTGAAACCCGCAGACTGCCTAGACCGAAACGATGCGTATGGTTTCTTTGATGCCGTGGGTGACTTGGTGGTCACCGGTCCCACACACACCAATGTGAATGACTTTCGCGCCATCTTGGTGCTTTGAAGCAGCGTAAATACGGGCACGAGGTTTGCATGAAGATAGGTGGCGTGAGCTGGTAACCTCAGCTTTGTTTTTACAACCTTTGCTCACGTAATCTCTCCTTTGCAATGACCCAACCCCGACTCCTGCTTAGCCATATCACCAAGCGCTACCCCGCTGTGGTGGCCAACGATGCTGTGAGCCTCACGGTGCAGCCCGGCGAAATTCACGCTGTGTTGGGCGAAAACGGCGCTGGCAAGTCCACGCTGATGAAGATCATCTACGGCGCTGTGAAACCCGATGCGGGTGAGATGCGTTTCAACGGCGAGGTGGTGAACATTCGCAACCCGCAAGAGGCGCGCCGTCTGGGCATCAGCATGGTGTTTCAGCACTTCAGCTTGTTCGACACGCTGAGCGTGGCCGAGAACGTGTGGCTGGGTCTCGACAAGTCGCTCAGCTTGGCTGAGGTGACGCAGCGCATCACCGACACCGCCGCGCAATACGGCCTTGATATTGACCCCGCCCGCCCTGTGCACACCCTAGGCGTGGGCGAGATGCAGCGCGTGGAAATCATCCGCGCTTTGCTGACCAACCCGCAGCTGCTCATCTTGGATGAGCCCACTTCGGTGCTCACACCGCAAGCGGTGGAGAAGCTCTTTGTGGTGCTGCGTCAGCTTGCCAGTGAGGGCCGCAGCATTTTGTACATCAGCCACAAGCTGCACGAAATTCGTGCGCTGTGCACCGCTTGCACCGTGGTGCGTGCAGGCCGCGTGACGGGCGTGTGCGACCCGCGCCAAGAAACCAATGCTTCGCTCAGTCAACTCATGATTGGCAGCTTGCCGCCCGAGCTACACGTGCGCGAGCAAAAGCCCGGCGCTGCCGTGCTCAGCGTGCACGACCTGCGATTGCAAGCCGACGATCCGTTTGGCGTCGACCTGAATGGCGTGAACCTGCAAGTGCGTGCAGGCGAGGTGGTGGGCATAGCTGGTGTGTCGGGCAACGGCCAGCGCGAGCTGCTGTTTGCTTTGTCGGGCGAAGACATGCGTGCAGCGGCCGAGAGTATTCAGCTCAGAGGCCAAGCCATGGGCCAACTCAACCCAGACCAACGCCGCGACCTCGGCCTGCACTTTGTGCCTGAAGAGCGCCTAGGCCGTGGCGCAGTGCCTAGCCTGAGCCTCGCGCAAAACCTGTTGCTCACGCGAGATGACGCGGTGGCATCCAGCGGTGTTGCTGGTGCTTTGGGCTGGCTCAACCTTAATACGCTGCACACCCAAGCGGCCAACATCATTGCCAAATACCAAGTGAAGGCAGGCGGCCCCGATGCGGCTGCGCGTTCTCTGTCGGGTGGCAATTTGCAAAAGTTTTTGGTGGGTCGCGAGATTGAAGCGGCGCCTCAGTTGCTCATCGTGTCGCAGCCCACATGGGGTGTGGACGTGGGTGCTGCCGCGCAAATACGCGCCGCACTGCTGGCCCTGCGCGATGCAGGTTGCGCGGTGTTGGTTGTAAGTGAGGAGTTGGACGAATTGTTAGAGCTGTCGGACCGTTTGCATGTGATGGCCGAAGGCCGCTTGTCGCCGGCGCTCAACCGCCAAGAGGCCAATGTGTCGCGCATCGGCGCGTGGATGAGTGGCTTGTGGGATGCCCCCGGAACAACACAGGAGGCGAACCATGCTGCGTCTTGAGCCGCGCGCCCAACCTTCTACGCTGTGGCGTTATGCCTCGCCCTTGTTGGCACTCACCATCACGGTGGTGTTGGGTGTGATGCTTTTTGTCGCACTGGGCAAAGATCCGGTGCGCGGTTTGCAGGTGTTCTTTTGGGAACCCATCAAGAGCGTGTATGCCTTGTCCGAGCTGATGGTCAAGGCCACGCCGCTGCTGCTGATTGCGCTGGGCTTGGCCGTGTGCTTTCGCTCCAACATTTGGAACATCGGCGCAGAAGGCCAGTTCGTCATGGGTGCGGTGTTTGCCTCTGGCGTAGCATTGACGGCAGATGCCAACACGGGCGCAGGCTTTTGGGTGCTCATCTTGCTTGCGGGTATGGCGGGTGGCATGGTGTGGGCGGGCATCACCGCGTTCTTGCGCGACCGCTTTCACGCGAGCGAAATTTTGGTCAGCCTCATGCTGGTGTACGTGGCCATCATGGTGCTGAACTTGTTGGTCTACGGCCCTTGGAAAGACCCACTGGGCTACAACTTTCCGCAGACCAAAACCTTTGATGCCATCACGCAAATTCCCAAGCTCATCACGGGCACACGCGTGAACATCGGCGTGTTGCTGGCGCTCGCTGGTGTGAGCGCGTTGTGGGTGTTTTTGTTTCGCACGCATGCCGGTTTTGCGCAGCAAGTGGGCGGCTTGGCGCCAGATGCGGCACGCTACGCAGGCTTTTCGTCGCGCAAGGCTTTGTGGCTGGCGCTGCTCACCTCGGGTGCAGCAGCCGGTTTAGCAGGCGCATTAGAAGTGGCGGGGCCATTGCGTCAGCTCACGCCGTTTGTGCCGGTGGGTTATGGCTTTGCGGCCATCATCGTGGCATTTGTGGGACGTTTGCATCCGGTGGGCATGGTGCTGTCAGCGATCTTGATGAGCATGTTTTACATCGGTGGTGAGCTGGCGCAATCCCGCTTGGGCTTGCCACGTTCACTCACGGGCGTGTTTCAAGGTTTGCTGTTGTTCACGTTGTTGGCGTGTGACACTTTGACGCAATACCGCGTGCGTTGGGTCGTGAAAGTGGAGGCACTGTGATGGAGACTTACGCACTGTTGTGGGCCGCCACCATGAACGCAGGCACTGTTTTGGCGTTGGCGTCACTCGGCTTGCTGATCAACGAAAAAGCAGGCGTCGTGAATTTGGGTGCCGAGGGCATGATGCTGTGTGCGGCCATTGCAGGCTTTGCCACCGTGGCCACCACGGGCAGCGATACGCTGGGTTTTTTGGCGGGCATGGGCGCAGGTGCCTTGATGGCTACGCTGTTTGGCATGCTGGTCATTTGGATGAACACCAACCAATACGCCACGGGCTTGGCGCTCAGCCTGTTTGGCGGCGGGTTTTCGGCCTTTGTGGGCACGAGCTATGTACAAGCCAAGTTGCCTGAGCGCATTCAATACGAAGTGCCCTATTTGGCAGACATTCCTTGGTTGGGTTCGGCCTTGTTCAAACACCATCCTCTGGTGTACGGCGCGATTGCGCTGACCTTGGGTTTGATTTATTTTCTCTACCGAACCCGTGCAGGCTTGGTGTTGCGTGCGGTGGGCGAGTCGCCAGAATCGGCCCATGCCTTGGGCTACCCCGTGCGTCGCATCCGTTTGTTGGCGGTGATGGTGGGGGGGGCTCTCTGTGGTTTGGCGGGAGCCTACATTTCCATCATTTACACACCGCTGTGGGTCGAGGGCATGATTGCCGGTAAAGGTTGGATCGCTTTGGCGCTCACAACTTTTGCCACTTGGCGCCCGGCACGCGTGTTGCTTGGTGCATATTTGTTTGGTGGTGTGACCATGCTGCAGTTTCATTTGCAGGCTTCGGGTGTGGATGTGCCCAGCCAGTTCTTGAGCATGTTGCCGTATCTGTCCACCATCGTGGTGTTGGCTTTGATTTCACGCAACCCGCGCTGGTTACGTGTGAACATGCCGGCGTCTATTGGCAAACCATTTTTTCCTGGTTCATAATTTTTCACCCTTACTTTTCATCAAAGGAACTCGCATGACAATTTTGAAAACGCGTCGTTGGATTCATGTGGCCGCGCTCAGCGCCGTAGCAGCTGCCGTGTTGGTTGGTTGCGGCAAAAAAGAGGAAGCCAAGCCAGCTCAAGCAGTCGCAGCCAAAGCAGAGCCTTTGAAAATTGCATTTGCCTATGTGGGCCCTGTGGGCGATGGTGGTTGGACTTTTGCGCACGACAACGCACGCAAAGCGCTGCAAGCTGAGTTTGGCGACAAGATTGAAACCTCATTTGTCGAAAACGTGCCCGAGTCAGCGGACGCTGAACGCGTCATTCGCGACATGGTGAGCCAAGGCAACAAGTTGGTGTTTGGCACCACCTTCGGTTACATGGAGCCTATGCTCAAAGTGGCTGCTGACACACCCGATGTTAAGTTTGAGCATGCCACTGGCTACAAACAGGCCCCTAACATGCGCACCTACGACAGCCGCACCTATGAAGGCGCTTACATGGCTGGTGTGATCGCAGGCAAGATGACCCAAAGCAACACCTTGGGCGTGGTGGCTTCCATCCCAATTCCTGAAGTCATTCGCAACATCAACAGCTTCACCTTGGGCGCGCAATCCAGCAACCCCAAAGTCAAAACCAAAGTGGTGTGGGTCAACGAGTGGTTCAACCCACCGAAAGAAACCGAAGCTGCTACATCATTGATCAATGGCGGCGCTGACATCTTGTTTCAAAACACAGACTCACCTGCTGTGTTGAAAACAGCCCAAGACAAAGGCAAGCGCGCGTTTGGTTGGGACTCTGACATGACCGCTTACGGCCCCAAAGCTCACTTGGCTTCTGCGGTGATCAACTGGACGCCTTATTACATCAACGCCACCCGCGCAGCGTTGGAAGGCAAGTGGACAGGCGGTGGTCACACTTGGTCTGGCGTGAAAGATGGCGCGATTGACATTGTGTCCATCGCTGAAGACGTGCCGGCAGACACCAAAGCCAAGATTGACGAAGTCAAAAAAGGTTTGAAAGATGGCAGCTTTGCGATTTGGAAAGGTCCACTCTTGGACAACGCTGGCAAAGTTATCTTGAAGAAAGATGAAGTCGCTGACGATAAGTTCTTGAGTGGTATTAATTTTTACGTCAAAGGCGTGGAAGGCAAAGTGCCTGGCACTAAGTAAACCGTTTCTACGGTTGACGCGAAGACCACCCACACGGGTGGTCTTTTTTTGCCTACATATCAGCGAAATGAAAAGAGCGCCCACCAGGGGCGCTCTTGGGTAGTTTTGATGCTGTATTGAGTTTTAGAAAAAGCTAAACAGCAAGCCAATATTGATGGTGTCAGCTGTCTGGCCTGTGGTGATGCTGCCTGTGATGTTGGTGGGGGGGGCAAAGTTGTAAGGCGTAGAAGATGTGCCTTTGTTTTTCACAGAAGCGTACTGACCGTAAAGGGTCAAGTCTTTCATGAGTTTGTGATAAACGCCCACTGCATTGGTCGACATGTCATAGCCTGTTTTGGTTGACTTGAATGTGCCGAAGTCCAAGCTCGTGCTGGCTGTCAGCGCATAACTCCCACCTAAGCCATTGGTTTTGAGGCTTTCAGTTGAGGCATTTTTCTGGCTCAGGTTGAGTGCTTTGGCTGTGAAATTGCCAAATTTATACGTGGCACCCAGCACTGTTCCGCTCGAGTCGGGTGTGGTGGTGCTAGAGGCGTTGGTGTAACTCGCCACGGTGGCTGAAAGGTTTCCAGCTGCGTACACCGCAGCGAGGCGGCTGCCATTTTGGGTTCCAATGGGTGTTGACTGTTGAGGCACGTATTGAGCGGAAACCGACAAACCAGACATGGGGGCAACTGTGGCAGAGACAGAACCATTGTCGATGGTGCCCAAGCCACCACTGATTACAACGGCTGCAAGCGAGCTACCGAAGTTAGAGCCAGAGCGAGGATCAGCCATCAACACACTGTTGAATGCAATGTTGGGTTGAGTTCCTACAGTCAATGTACCAAGGCTGCCTTTGACAAATACGTTGGCTTGACGGTTGAACACGGCATCATCGCCAAAGAAGTAGCGGCTAGAAACACCATCGGTACGTTGGTTTAACAAAAAGCCTTGTTCCATCTTGAACCCAACGCTGTATCCGCTGTCCAATTTTTTCTCGCCAGTCAGGCCAGCGAAGTTGGGAGCAAATCCTCCAGTTACGAATTCGGTTTCACTGGCGGTGGTGCCAGCGCCCTTGATGGATGTGTGTGCAATGCCACCATCCAGCAAAGCGTAAAAACTAATGCCGTCAGCATGTGCGCACATGCCTGCGGCAGCGAGCGAAGTCATCAAAATGGTGTTACGAACAGTTGCTTTCATGGTCTCTCCAGGTTAAAAAATCAAGTTAAAAAATCACTTCACCCAAGGTGTGATCTGCGGCACAGGGCACGGCCCATCTACAGGGATAGATTCAAAGTCAGCAGGTCCAACAATTTCTAAGTACTCCATGTCTGGCGAGTAGTCGAAGAGGTAATGGATGATGCCGGGGCGTTGGTGTACGCAGTCGCCCGCAGACACCAGCGTGGGCGTCTCGCCGTACATGAAGCGCGCCCAGCCTTTGAGCATGATGACGATTTGAAATTCAGCCACGTGGTAGTGCCAGCCGGTGCCGTTGTCGGGTGGCATGTTGGCTTTGGCAATGTGTGCAATGACCTTGCCACGCGTGGCAGCGGCGACACCTAAGTCGCGGTACACAAAGAAGTCGCGTAATCCACCGGGTAAGAACTGGGTGTCTTCGGGTTTGATGTGTGAGAAGTCGGTGTGGCTCTCGTAGGCGATGGTTTTAGAGATGGCGGTAGGCATGGTTAAAACTCCACTTCAAGTTCTTCAATGTCATCAGGCTCTGCAGTTGCGGCTGCCATCCACTCCTTCATCTCGGGCATCGCCAAAATGGTTTGGCAATAAGCCTCGCACACAGGGTCTAGTGCAATGCCGTAAGTGGCAAAGCGTGTGACCACAGGCGCAAACATGCAGTCAGCCAAGGTAGGCTTCTTGCCAAATAAATAGGGGCCTTTGTAGGTGCTCAGGCATTCACGCCAGATGAACAGAACGCGGTCAATGTCGAGCTGCGCTTTGGACCAAACTTTGAATTTGCTGAATTTGCCTTTGATGTTCATGGGCAATGAGGCACGCAGCGCTGAAAAGCCCGAGTGCATCTCGCCGCAGATGGACCGGCAATGTGCACGCTGCACCGCGTTGGTGGGTAGCAGGTTTGCTTTTGGTGCAATTTCGTTCAAGTACTCGCCAATAGCCAGCGTGTCCCACACGCGTGCGGAGCCATGGTTAAGGCAAGGCACGAGGATAGACGGCGAGAGCAAAAGTAACTCTGCTCGCGCGTCCACGTTGTCGGTGGCCACCGGTGTTTCCTCGAAGGGAAGGCTTGCCAGCTTGACCATCAGCCAGCCTCGCAGAGACCAAGACGAGTAGTTCTTGCTGCTGAGTGTGAGCGTGGTTTTTGCCATGGTTGCTTTCCGGTGCATGAGTGTGGTGCACGTGTGTGCTGCAACACACATTGCAAGAGGTATGCCATCCCAGTGGCACGCGTCTTGCACTTGCACGTGTATCAAGACAACGCTCAATGGCGTGGAGACGACCCCATGATTTATCGCAACTACCAAGTGGTGGCAGATGTTTCAGACCCGATTCGCAAATTTGCAGAGCATGCACGCGACATCAGTCTGAACTGGTTTGATGACAAGCGCATCACACCTCTGCAGCGCATGGCTGCGTATTACGAGCAGGTGGCATTGCTGGGCTTTACGCACACGCGGCCCTCGTTCAACATTGCGGGTGTGATCAATGTGCAAGGCAAACGCATACCCGTACACGAGAGCACGTCTTACCGCACGCCTTTTTGCGATCTCGTGCGTTTTTGCCGTGAAGACGCCAAGGACTTACCCAAGCTCTTGCTTGTTGCTCCCATGTCAGGTCACTTCGCCACCTTGCTGCGCGGCACTGTACAAACACTGGTGCAAGACCACGAGGTGTATGTGACCGACTGGCGCAACATCCGCGACATTCCCATGAGTGAAGGTGAGTTCGGCCTAGATGAATATATAGAGCACATCATTTGGTTCATGCAGCACTTGGGACCTAATGCGCATTTGATGGGCGTGTGCCAGCCCACGGTGGCTTGCCTGGCAGCCACGGCAGTGCTGGCCGAAGACCGCAGCGACTGTCAGCCTGCTTCTCTGACCTTGATGGCGGGCCCCATCGACACACGTGTGAACCCCACGGGTGTGAACGAGCTGGCCATGAGTAAACCCATTGAATGGTTTGAGGCCAACTTGATTGGCATGGTGCCCTTGCAGTTCAAAGGTGTGGGTCGACGTGTGTACCCAGGCTTCATGCAGCTCATGGCATTTCTGAACATGAATATCGAACGCCATCAGCAGTCGTTTAAAAATTTGTACGAACACCGCGTGAATGGTGAAGACGAGAAAGCCGATGCGATTCGAGACTTTTACCAAGAGTATTTCGCCATCATGGATTTGTCGGGACCCTTCTATTTAGAGACGGTCAAACAAGTGTTTCAAGACCACGCGTTGCCCACTGGCAAGATGACCTACCGTGGCCGCCCCTTGAACCTGCAAGCCATTCGCAAAACTTTTGTGCTGACGGTCGAGGGTGAGCGCGATGATATTTGCGGCATGGGTCAAACCTTGGCTGCGCAAGACTTGTGCAGCATGTTGCCTGCATACCGGAAAACGCACCATTTGCAATCAGGTGTGGGTCACTATGGGGTGTTCAATGGCAAGCGTTGGGAGTCGCAAATTTATCCGGTGGTGCGTAATCAAATTCGTTCGGCCCACTGAGCTCATTTGTGCTGTCATGCACACAACTTGTGTGCAGCTTGAAGATTCATGAGCTTTTATGGTGCGCTTGCATGCAATTTCAAAGTTCTTTTATTCTTTGAAATTAATATAGATTGATATTTAAAAATACAATTTTTCAAAAACGTATTTAAAACAACGATCTAGAAAAAACAAGCTAAAAATCAAAGAGTTGGCACGTTGCATGCAATCCAAGAAGTGTTCATTTCACTTTGGAGCATTTCATGAAATCTGTTCGCAAGCAACTTCCTCGATGGCTGGTCGCGCTGCCTATTGCCATGCTACTAAGCGCTGGTTTGCAAGCCGAGACGGTCGCGCGTTACGGCATTTCAATGGCCGATATTCCACTCACAACAGGTCAACCTGACCGTGGTGCAGGTGCTTACCAATTCACAGGCCACACCTTGTATGACCCATTGGTCGCGTGGGAAGCCAACATTGGCACACGTCCTGGCAAGTTGGTCCCTGGCTTGGCTACGAGCTGGAAGGTGGATGCCAAGGACAACAAAAAATGGTTGTTCACCTTACGAAAAGGTGTGAAGTTCCATGATGGCTCTGAGCTCAAAGCCAATGCCGTAGTTTGGAACTTGGACAAAGTGTTAGCCGACAAGTCGCCTCAATACGATGCCAAACAAAGTGCACAAGTGCGTTCACGCATTCCATCGATTGCGTCCTACCGTGTTGTCGACGACTACACCGTTGAAATCACCACCAAAGATGTAGATGCACTTTTTCCTTATCAGCTGCCTTGGTTCTTGATTTCTAGCCCCGCGCAGTGGGAAAAATTGGGACACGACTGGAGCAAGATCGCCACTCAGCCTTCTGGCACAGGTCCTTTCAAGCTCGACAAGTTGGTGCCGCGCGAGCGTGCCGAGTTGGTGAAGAATGCAGCCTACTGGGACAAGACCCGCATGGCTAAGACGGACCGCATCATTTTGATGCCCATCCCTGACGCCATGACCCGTGCCAATGCCTTGCTCAATGGTCAAGTCGACATCATTGAAACACCGCCGCCTGATGTGTTGCCGCAACTCAAGAGCGCTGGCATGAAACTGGTGCAAAACGTGACCCCACATGTGTGGCCTTATCACTTCTCCACACTGCCAGGTTCGCCTTGGACCGATATCCGCGTGCGCAAAGCGGCCAACTTGGCGATTGACCGCAGTGCCATCGTGAAGTTGCTCAATGGTTTGGCCACGCCTGCCAAAGGTCAGCTTGACAGCACCAGCCCTTGGTTTGGTAAACCATCTTTCAAGATTGGTTATGACGTGAAAGAGGCCAAAGCCTTGATGGCGCAAGCAGGCTACAGCCCTGCCAAACCGCTCAAAGCCAAGGTCATCATTGCGCAAGGTGGCACGGGTCAGATGTTGTCTTTGCCCATGAACGAGTTCATCCAACAAAGCTTGGCTGAAGTTGGTATTCAGTTGGAGTTTGAAGTGGTCGAGTTGGAGAACTTGTACCTGCACTGGCGCAGTGGTGCCAAGGCCGACATGAACGCTGGCAAGGGCATCACCGCCATCAACTTGGGCTACGTCACGGCCGATCCGTTCTATGCCATCACCCGTTTTGTGGACAGCCGTTACATCGCTCCTAACGGTGTGAACTGGGGGGGCTACAACAACCCAAAGGTTGACGGTGCAATTGACACGATTCGCAAAAACTTCGACACCAAGATTCAAGACAAGCTACTCGCTGAGATCCACGAAACGATGGTCGATCAAGCCCTCATGTTGTGGGTCGTGCATGACGTGAACCCTCATGCCATGTCGCCGAAGGTGCAAGAGTTTGTGCAAGCACAACACTGGTTCCAAGACATCACCACCATTCGCATGAAATAAATGCTGACCTATATCCTCAAGCGTCTCTTGTACGCATTACCCATCGCACTCAGCGTCACCGTGGTGTCTTTCATGTTGGTGTATTTGGCCCCGGGCGATCCGCTCAATGCCATTGCGCCATCTGATGCACCGGCAGAAGTGATTGAAGCCCTCAAAAGCGCCTACGGCCTAGACCGTCCTGTGCCTGTGCAATATGGCCTCTGGCTGTGGCGTGCGGTCCAGGGTGACTTGGGCACCTCCATCGCCTCTGGGCGTGCGGTGGTGACCGAAGTCTTTGGCGCGGTGGGCAACACCTTGTTGTTGGCAGGCATTGCCTCTGGCTTTGGCGTGTTGGTGGGCTGTGTGTTGGGGGCGCTTGCAGGATACAAGCACGGCAGCGGTATTGACCGCGCCGCCACCGCCTTATCCGTGGTGGGGGTGAGCATTCCCCACTATTGGCTAGGCTTGGTGTTGACGATTATTTTTTCAACGTGGTTAGGTTGGTTTCCTGCCATGGGTGCTGGACCGGGTGGTTCCTCCGATTGGTCATGGGATTGGGACCACATGCGCTACTTGGTATTGCCTGCAGTGACTTTGTCAGTGATTCCGATGGGCATCATCACCCGTACGGTTCGCGCCTTGGTGGCGGATATGTTGGAGCAAGAGTTTGTGGTGGCCTTGCGTGCCCGTGGCTTGGGCGGGATGGCGGTGTTTCGCCATGTGGCTAAAAACACGGCACCGACCGTGTTGGCTGTTGCTGGCCTGCAAGTGGGTTACCTCATGGGTGGCTCGATTTTGGTGGAGACGGTGTTTGCTTGGCCTGGCACAGGCTTCTTGTTGAACACCGCCATTTTTCAGCGTGACATTCCTTTGTTGCAAGGCACCTTGTTGGTGTTGTGCATGTTCTTTGTGGTGTTGAATTTGTTGGTGGACATCTTGCAACCACTGATTGATCCACGCATGGGTCGTGGTTGAGAGCGCCGTATGAATTCATCCAACTCTTCTATCCCTAGCCGCAGCTACTGGCATGTGGTGGCACGTCAACTGCGCCAAGAGCCGGTGGCCATGGTCAGTGCTGTAGTGCTGTTGCTCATCATCTGTGCGGCAGTGTTCGCGCCATGGCTGGCACCGGCTGACCCGTTCAAGGCCAGCATGCTCAAACGTTTGTTGCCGATTGGCAGCTCTGGCTATTGGTTGGGCACCGATGAGCTGGGTCGCGACATGGTGACGCGCCTGATGTATGGCGGGCGTTTGTCTTTGTTGATGGGCGTGGTACCTGTGTTTGCTGCGTTTTTCATTGGCACCAGCGTGGGCTTGTTTGCAGGCTATGTGGGGGGCCGCGTGAACATGGTCATCATGCGTGTCCTCGATGTGTTTTACGCATTTCCTTCCGTGCTGTTGGCTGTGGCTATTTCGGGCGCCTTAGGTCCTGGCATGAGCAACAGCTTGATTGCCTTGACCTTGGTTTTTGTGCCGCAGGTGGTGCGTGTGGCGGAGAGTGTGACGACCCAAGTGCGCAAGCTCGACTACATCGAAGCTGCACGCATGAGTGGTGCCAGTTCGTTCTCCATCATCCGCGTGCATGTGCTGGGTAATGTGTTGGGCCCTGTTTTTGTGTATGCCACAGGCTTGCTCAGCGTGAGCATGATCTTGGCTTCGGGTTTGTCGTTCTTGGGTCTGGGTGTGAAGCCACCTGAACCTGAGTGGGGTTTGATGCTCAACACCTTGCGCTCCGCGATTTACAACAACCCTTGGGTGGCTGCATTACCGGGTGCCTTTATTTTCATCACTTCCATTGCCTTCAATTTGTTGGCCGATGGGGTTCGCTCTGCCATGGACATTCGCCGATGACAATTTCTGTTTCTCCTACCGTGCTGGACGCGCCAGACCGAGGTGGCCCCGCACAACCTTTGCTGGTGGTGCACGATTTGAAAAAGCACTTCCCAGTGCGCACAGACCTGTTTGAGCATGAGCCTAAGTTTGTGCATGCCGTAGATGGTGTGAGCTTCTCGGTGGCCAAAGGCAAAACTTTGGGCATCGTGGGTGAGTCGGGTTGTGGCAAATCCACCACTGCGCGTCTCATTGCACGCTTGATGCCGCCAGACAGCGGCAGCATGGTGTTTGATGGCGATGGTGTAGCCGAATACGGCGGCATTGCCCTGAAAGAATTTCGTCGCAATTTGCAAATGGTGTTTCAAGATTCATTTGCCTCGCTTAACCCACGGTTGACCATTGTCGAGACCATTGCCTACGGTCCTCAGGTCCACGGTATGGACGCAGACACCGCCCTGCAAGAAGCGCGCGCCTTGCTCGCCCGTGTGGGGTTAGAGCCCGAGCAATTTGCCTCGCGTTACCCGCATGAGTTGTCGGGTGGTCAACGCCAACGCGTGAACATTGCGCGGGCTTTGGCGTTTCATCCACGCTTGGTGATCTTGGATGAGGCTGTGGCTGCCCTCGACAAGTCGGTGCAAGCGCAGGTTTTGAACTTGTTGCAAGAGCTCAAGGCAGAGCGTCAGCTGACCTATTTGTTCATCTCGCATGATTTGCATGTGGTGCACTACATCAGCGACGAAGTGATGGTGATGTATCTGGGCCAAGTGGTGGAGCGTGGACCGGTGGAGCGCATTTACAGCGAAGCCGCGCACCCGTACACACGTGCCTTGTTGTCAGCTGTGCCGTCGATGGATCCCAGTCACCGCACCCAAAAATCTCCTTTGACAGGGGATCCACCCAACCCCATTAACCCGCCCAGTGGTTGCCGCTTTCGGGACCGTTGCACATTTGCGCAATCTGTGTGTGCGTCAAGCACACCCGTGCTGATGTCTGTGCAGGGCGATGACGAACACATCGTGGCGTGCCACATGAATGACCCGCAGTCTGGCCATACCGGCGAAGGAGTTCAGGCATGACCCATCCATTGGTATCCGTCAAAGACTTGACGGTTCAGTTCACAGGTAACCGCAAAGCCAAGGCTTTGAATCAGGTGAGTTTTGATTTAGCCCAGGGCGAGGTGTTGGGCTTGCTGGGTGAATCCGGCTCTGGAAAAAGTGTGACCTTGCGTACCCTGCTGCGTTTGCACCCCGAGCGCACCACACAAGTAGGCGGCGCCATTGAGGTGGCTGGGCAGGATGTGTTGTCTTTGAAAGGTCGCGCGTTAGACCAGTACCGCGGTGGCGTGGCTTCGATGGTGTTTCAAGAACCAGGCTTGGCGTTTGACCCTGTCTACACCATTGGTCAGCAAATGGTGGAAGCCATTCAGGCCCACGAAGGCGTGGACACCCAGACCGCACAACACCAAGCCTTGCACATGTTGGAGCGCGTGCAAATACCGCAAGCGCGTCGACGCTTTGATGCGTATCCGCACGAGCTATCGGGTGGCATGCGTCAACGCGCCATGATTGCGCTGGCCTTGGTGTGTCGCCCCAAGTTGTTGTTGGCTGACGAACCCACCACGGCCTTAGATGCCACGGTGCAAATTCAAATTTTGCTTCTCTTGCGTGAGCTGCAAAAAGAAACCGGCATGTCCGTGATTTTTGTCACGCATGACATCGGTGCGGCTGTCGAGGTGGCCGACCGCATTGCGGTCATGTACGCCGGTCGCATTGTTGAGATGGGCGATGTGGCGCAAGTCGTGCGTCAGCCCATGCATCCGTATACCCAAGGTTTGTTGGCTTCCACGGTCAGTGCCGAAGACCGAGGTAAACCACTCATGGCAGTGCCTGGCTCTCCGCCAGATTTATCTAACTTGCCACAGGGCTGCAGCTTTGCTGCGCGTTGTTCGCAGGTCACGTCGCAGTGTCAAACGCAAGTGCCGTTGACAGTGATGGCGGGTGCCTCGGCCTTGGCATGTTGGAACCCCGTGGCCCTGCCGCAGGTGGTGCGATGACTGCGGTCAGCACCTCCGCGGTGGCGCGAGGCCGAGGCGGTTTGGCCGAAGAGGTGTGCCGAAAAATTGCAGACGACATTGCGATGGGTATTTTTTTACCCGGTGAACGCTTGGACGAAACTAACTTGGCCACTCGGTTTCAGGTGTCACGCACGCCAGTGCGTGAGGCGCTGAAGCAGCTGGCTATCACAGGTTTGGTGGCCTATCGGCCCAACCGTGGTTCAGTAGTGGCTGAGATGACGCCTTTGCAGCTGGATCAAATGTTTGAAGTCATTGGCGAGCTCGAAGCCACCTGTGCCCGCCACGCGGCATTGCGTATGACCGAGGCTGAGCGTCAGCGCTTGTGTGACCTGCATGCGCAAACGCGTGTGGCCATTCAAAACCAAGATGCGGATGCCTATGACACCATCAACCGCGATTTGCACACGGTCATCATCCAAGGCTGTCACAACCCGGTGTTGATTGATATCGTCACGGGCTTGCGCCATAAAATTTCTACCTTTCGCCGTACCCAGTTTCGCAACTTGGCACGCATGTCGGCGTCTTACGAAGAGCATTCGGTCATCGTCGAAGCCTTGATGGCGCGCGATGTCGTGACGTGTTACCGCGAAATGCGCGGCCATCTTTTATCCGCACGCAGTGCAGCCGCACACGTGTCAACTTCTTGGAGTACTTCATGAACCCTATTCTTGGACGGCGCGGCGCTGTGGTCGCACCCCACTCATTGGCTTCTCAAGCTGGACTTGATATTTTGCGCGAGGGTGGCAATGCCATCGAAGCCACCATTGCGGTGGCGGCTACTTTGGCCGTGGTGTACCCGCACATGACGGGCATCGGCGGTGATGGTTTTTGGTTGATGCATGCACCTGGCCAAGCCATGCAGTCCATCGACGCATGTGGTGCTGCCGGTGCCGGCGTGACCCGCGAGTTGTATGGCGATAGGGCCACCATTCCATGGCGCGGCCCCTTGGCAGCCAACACCGTGGCGGGCACCATTTCAGGTTGGGGCGCAGCCTATGCTTATAGCCAAGCGCATTGGGGCGGTAAGTTGCCGTTTGCACGCTTGCTGGAGAGTGCCATTTATTACGCGCGTGAAGGCTTTCCTGTCACGCAAAGCCAAGAGATCAACACGCGCAACAAGTTGGCCGAATTGAAAGATCAGCCTGGCTTTGCCAGTGCATTTTTGAACCGCCAGCACCAAGTACCGCACTACGGTGACCGTCATGCATTTCCGGCCTTAGCCGCGACATTGACACAACTGGCCAAAGCGGGTGCCGACGACTTTTACCGAGGTGAGTTGGCGCAACAAATTGCGCGCGATTTGGGCGCCGTAGGTAGCCCCATCACCGCCCAAGATTTGGCCAACCACCGCGCTGAGGTGAAAGCGCCCTTGTCGTTGAAGTTGTCTGACGCCACGGTTTACAACATGGCCCCGCCTACGCAAGGCTTGGCGTCATTGCTCATCTTGGGTGTGTACGACCGCATTCGTCAACAGGGCTGGAATCCAGACAACATCGAAGGCATTCATGCTTTGGTGGAGGCCACCAAACAGGCGTTCATCGTGCGTGACCGTTTCGTCACAGACCCTGCGCACATGTCGGTCGACCCCGTCACTTTGTTGACCGAAGAGGTGGTGAGTCGATTGGCAGACGCTGTACCCATCGACAAAGCCAGCCCATGGCCTGCACCCAATTCGGATGGAGACACCACATGGATGGGTGTGGTGGACGACCAAGGTCGCGCAGTCAGCATGATTCAAAGCATTTACTTTGAATTTGGCAGTGGCGTCGTCTTGCCTGAGAGTGGTTTCTGGTGGCAAAACCGAGGCTGCTCGTTTGATTTGCAGCCCGGTAAGTTACGT
Source organism: Comamonadaceae bacterium (assembly GCA_947447405.1). Lineage (GTDB taxonomy): Bacteria > Pseudomonadota > Gammaproteobacteria > Burkholderiales > Burkholderiaceae_C > Limnohabitans. Next base: position 17,831 of record CANFKQ010000020.1, read on the forward strand.
AGCTTGGAGCCTGGTCGTAAACCCTTTCACACCCTCAATCCCGCGATGGCCCAATTGGACGATGGCCGTTTGTTGGTCTACGGCACCATGGGTGGTGAGGGGCAGCCGCAAACGCAAGCCGCCGTCTTCTCGCGTTATGTTTGGGGTGGGCACAACGTGCGCTCTGCAGTGGCAGCGCCACGCTGGTTGTTGGGCCGGACATGGGCAGAGCAAAGCACGTCGTTGAAAGTGGAATCGCGTTATTCTGCCGAGGTGATTGAGGGTCTCAAAGCCTTAGGTCATCCGGTGGAAGTGGTTTCTGACTTTGACGAGCGCATGGGTCATGCAGGCGCCTTGGTGTTGCACCCCACAGGTTGGATTGAAGGCGGAGAAGACCCACGCAGTGATGGCTGTGTGGCTGCCTGGTAAAGCGCATGAAATTTGATTGGTTTTTGAAAGGCATGATCGCCGCGGTCGTGCTCGCCTTTGTCTTTCCTGAGCCTGGGGCGCACGGTGGCTTTTTGCATCCAGAGGTGCTCAACAAATGGGGCATCGCTTTGGTGTTCTATCTGAACGGCATGAGCCTCTCCATGAGTTCATTGCGCCAAGGTGCCACGCGTTGGCGCGTGCATGTGTTGGTGCAGCTCAGCACGTTTGTGGTGTTTCCTTTGTTAGGCGTGGGCCTGATGCAGATGGGGCGAGGTTGGATATCAGAAGACCTGCTGCTCGGTTACTTCTACTTGTGTGCACTGCCTTCCACCGTGTCATCTTCGGTGGCGCTGACGGTGGCTGCCAAGGGCAATGTGCCGGTGGCTTTGTTCAATGCTACCTTGTCTTCATTGATTGGTGTTGTGCTCACGCCGCTCTGGATGGCATTGGCCATGGGGCACGAAGGCCAGCCTTTGGATGTGCTGCCCGTCATGGTGGATTTGTTGGTTTGGGTAATCTTGCCCTTGGTGGCAGGGCAGTTGTCGCGCCCGTGGCTGAACGCTTGGGCGTCACGCCACAAGGCCTACATCACCAAAGTGGATCGACTCACCATCTTGACCTTGGTCTACACCTCGTTCAGTGACTCGGTGCAACAAGGCATTTGGACGAACTACGGCAGCGGCGTCTTGCTGCAAGCCTTGGCGATTTGCAGTTTGTTTTTTTTGATTATTTACAGCTTCACACAATTTTCGTCGCGCCTCTTGCACCTTTCAGAAGAGGACCGCATTGCGGCTGTGTTGTGTGGCTCTAAGAAAACACTGGCCTCTGGCGTACCCATGGCGCACTTGATTTTTGGTGCGCACCCAGCCTTGGGTTTGATTCTGATTCCCATCATGCTGTACCACCCACTGCAATTGGCCGTGGGGGGGGTGCTGTCGCAGCGATGGGCGGTGCGTGATTGATGCGTTGCTAGTGCAGGGATGACAAAAATTGCTGCAGCTCAGGCGTCTTGGGGTTGCTGAATAACTCTTGAGGTGCCCCCACTTCATGCACCAAACCTTGGTGCATGAAGATCACACGGTCACTGACCTTGCGTGCAAAGTTCATCTCGTGCGTAACCATCAATAAAGTCATGCCTTTCTGCGCCAGGGACTCGACGACGGCCAGCACTTCGCCTACCAGTTCGGGGTCAAGTGCGGAGGTGATTTCGTCACACAACAAAATACTCGGTGCCATGGCCAACGCGCGCGCAATGGCGACGCGTTGTTGTTGGCCGCCTGAGAGTTGGTCGGGATAAGCCTCAAACTTTTCGGCCAAACCTACTTGCGCCAATAAGTCTTGCGCACGTTGATGCAACTCACTGGCGGGCAATTGTTTGACCAAGCTGGGTGCGAGCATGATGTTCTTGCCCACACTCAAATGGGGAAATAAATTGAAGGATTGAAAAATCATGCCCACTTGTTGACGCAAGGCGCGCATCGCCATGGGGTCGTGGTACACCAAGGCTTGGCCTTGCACGCCCAAGCTGCCGTGTTGAAAAGTTTCCAAGCCATTGATGCATCGCAGTAGGGTGCTTTTCCCTGAACCGCTTTTGCCAATGATGGCAATCACCTCGCCGGACTTGACTTGTAGGTCAATGCCCTTGAGAACCTCGTGGTTGCCATACGATTTGCGAAGCCCTTGGATGTGAACGGCCAAAGGCTCAGTGGTGTCAGCGGTGTGCATGAAGTTTTCTTTCTAGAGCGCGGGCGTAAAGGCTGATAGGGAAGCACAGTAGGAAATACATCAAAGCCACGCAGCTGTAAACGACAAAGGGTTTGAAGGTGGCATTGGTGATCATCGTGCCGGCTTTGGTGAGCTCGATAAATCCAATGACGGAAGCCAAGGCCGTTCCTTTGATGACTTGCACCAAAAAACCAACTGTGGGCGCAATGGCCAAACGTCCGGCTTGGGGCAGCACCACATATTGCAGTTGCTCCCGAAAATTCAGCGCAAGGCTTTGTGCCGCCTCCCATTGGCCGCGTGGAATGGCTTTGACACAACCGTGCCAAATTTCGGTCAGAAATGCACTGCTGTAAAGAGTCAGAGCAACGCTGGCCGCTACCCATGCAGAGGTCTCTACGCCGAGCATAGCCATGCCGAAGTACGCCAAAAACAATTGCATCAGCAAAGGTGTGCCTTGAAAAATTTGCACATAACCAGCGACCATACGTTGCAAAAATTTGAGATGTGAGGTGCGTGCCACCAGCAACAGCAGGCCGACCAAGCTGCCGCCTAAAAAGGCAATCAAGGACAGCACCACCGTCCAGCGCGCAGCCAGCAGCAAGTTGCGAAGGATGTCCCAGAGTGAAAATTCAACCACGGTGGCCTCCAAACAAGAAGCGACGACCCACACGGTTGAGTACATCACGCAAGGTGACCGACAGAAGCAAATACAAACCTGTGGCCACGATGAAGGCCTCAAACGCGCGGAAGTTTCGGCTTTGAATCAGGTTTGCTGCAAAGCTCAATTCTTCGGTGGCGATTTGGCCGCACACCGCAGACCCCAGCATGACGATGATGATTTGGCTCACGAGTGCAGGCCACACACGTTGCAGAGCGGGGGGCAACACCACACGGGTGAAGATTTGAATGGGTGTCATCGCCAAGCTGAGCCCAGCTTCCACTTGGCCGCGCGGTGTGGCCTGAATGCCTGCGCGCACGATTTCTGCTGAGTAGGCACCTAAGTTAATCACCATGGCAATGATGGAGGCCCATTCAGATGAGAGCTTCAATCCCATCGCAGGCAAGCCAAAGAAGATGAAAAAGAGTTGCACGATGAACGGGGTGTTGCGAATCAACTCCACATACACCGAGACCACGACACGCCCCAAACCGCTGCCTTCGGTACGCGTCCAAGCGGCAGCAATGCCAAGGGCTAAGCCCAGCACGGCGGAGACGGTGGTCAAGCCTAAAGTCCACACCATGCCCTTGAGCAGAAGGGGCCACTCGTGAAGGACGGCAGCAAAGTCCAATGCCATGGGCATGATGTGCTTTCGTTTATTCAGGCAAATTGCCAGCTGCACGGCCGAGCCACTTTTGCGCCATCTTTTCGATGTCACCCGATTTTTTAGCATCGGCAATGATGGCGTTCACTTTCAAACGCAGCGCGTCTTCGCCCTTGGCGACGCCAATGAAGTTGGGACTGTCTTTGAGCAAGAGTTTGTATTCGACACCCAGCTGGGGGTTGCGTTGCATCATGTTGCCGGCGACCGATGCGCCTGTGGCAATCAATTGTGTTTGTCCTGCGACAAAAGCAGACACGGTGGCGTTGTTGTCTTCAAAGCGTTTGATGTCCAAGCCTGCAGGTGCAACTTTTGTCAGCTCTTGGTCTTCCATCGCACCGCGCGTGACGGCCACTGATTTACCTGTTAGGTCGTTGAACGATTTGATGCTCAAAGCTTTGGATGCAAACACCGCTTGAAAGAAAGGCGAGTAGGCGGCCGTGAAGTCAATCACTTTTTCGCGCTCTGGATTTTTACCCAAGGTTGAGATGACCAAGTCCGCTTTTTTGGTTTGCAAATAGGCGATGCGGTTGGCGCTGGTGACGGGCAACAGTTCCACCTTCACATTCATTTTTTGCGCGATGTAGTTGGCCATGTCGATGTCCAAGCCTTGCGGTTGCAGGTCAATGCCCACGAAGCCATAAGGCGGAAAGTCTGTAGGAATGGCAATCTTGATGAGCTTGCTTTTTTGAATGCCATCCAATGCTGTTTGCGCATGGCTCAAACCAGCGATGGCTGTCATGCTGAGTGCTAGGGAAACATTGAAAAGCAGGCGTTTAGAAATTTTCATGAAGCAGCTCCAGGTGAATGAGTGTGGATGAGTGATGCGGGTTGTCTTGCGAATAACGTGCCAGCTGTTTGTAACGTGTATACACTTTTCATTGCATCCATTTCGGTGCGTTTTGTTCAATGAGCTCATGCACCTCACCAAAGCTGTGCATATTGGTTTTGCATTGCACCAAGAAAAACTTGAGTAGCATGTGACCACGTCAGGAGAAAGCCATGTTCAAAGTTCACGCTGTTGCCCCCCACCGTTTGTCCCAGCTCTTGCGCGAAATGCCTAAAGCCGAGCTGCACATCCACATCGAGGGGTCGTTAGAGCCCGAGCTCATCTTTGCGCTGGCTGAGCGCAATGGTGTGAAGCTGCCGTATGCCAACGTCGAAGCGTTGCGCGCTGCCTATGCCTTCACCAACCTGCAAAGCTTTCTCGACATTTACTACGCAGGTGCCAGCGTGCTGCTGCATGAGCAAGATTTCTACGACATGGCTTGGGCCTACCTGCAACGTGCCAAAGCCGATCACGTGGTGCATACCGAAATCTTCTTTGACCCACAAACGCACACCGAGCGCGGTGTGCCCATGGCCACAGTCATCAATGGTTTGCACCGCGCATGTCTGGATGCACAAGCACAGCTGGGTGTGAGTGCACAGCTCATTTTGTGCTTCTTGCGCCATCTGAGCGAAGAGGCTGCGTTGCAAACTTTCAACGATGCCTTGCCCTTCAAAGACAAGTTCATTGGCGTGGGTTTGGACTCCAGCGAAGTGGGCCACCCGCCTGAGAAATTCAAAAACGTGTTTGCCCTGGCCCACGCGCATGGCCTGCACCTCGTGGCCCATGCTGGCGAAGAAGGGCCACCTGCTTATATGTGGAGCGCCTTGGACGTGCTGCACGTCGAGCGCATCGACCACGGGGTACAAGCTGTGCAGGACGCCGCACTCATGGACCGCTTGCTCAAAGACCGCACGCCACTGACCGTGTGCCCGCTGTCAAACCAAAAGCTGTGCGTGTTTTCAGACTTGAAAAACCACAACATTGGCCAATTACTAGACGCTGGCTTGTGCGTGACCATCAACTCAGACGACCCCGCCTACTTTGGTGGCTATATCAACGAGAACTTCTTGCAAACTTTTGAAGCGACAGGCCTCAATGCACAGCACGCCTACGTGCTTGCTCAAAACAGTTTTGAAGCCAGCTTTGCCAGCGAGGTACAAAAGAACCATTGGCTGCATGCCTTGAAGCAAACCTTTCAGAGGTTCTCTGAACAGAATTGATTCACAGTAATAGGTACTCAAGCAAAACGCCCCGTGAGGGGCGTTTGCATTTGGCTTGAAGCTCAATCAAGGCTTGAGCAATGCCAGCAGGTCTGTCAGGTTGGCGGCCTTGCTGAGGTTCCAACAAGCTTTGATGATGTCATTACTGCGCTCGGCGCCCAAGATAGGGTCAGCCAAGTCGTGGAACTTGCGCTCCAACATGGCGTCGGTCATGGGGCGTTGCAGTGAGCCAATTGCGTGCTCCACATGCACGTCCACGGTGCGGCCATCTTTGAGGTGAGCCGTCACGTACACGCTTTCTTCGCGCACCGATGCGTCCACCACCGCGTTGACTTTGTCGCGCAAGGCCACCACGTCGTCGCGGCGCACGATGTGGTCAGAGAACTCTTCTTCGCCAGCTCGGCCAAAGATCAAACCTACCGCACAGCCGTGGTAGACGCTGAATTTGCCTTGCAACCCGTCTTGTGGTGTTTTTTTGCCGGTCAATTCCAACACCAGTGGGTGCACGCGCAGGTCAATGCGTGTCACATCGTCGGGTTTCACGCCTTGCTCGCGCAGCTGGGCGCAGGCGTCGATGCTGGGGTGAATCACGATGCCGCAAGCGAAAGGTTTGTAAGCGTTGAAGCTAATTTCAAAGCGTTGGCCCAATTCATCTTGTGCTTCGCGCCAGTCGAACTTGGTGGACACCACTTGCGCCCAGCCACGTGGTGCTTCGAGCGAGCGAGCGCTAGAGGTGAAACCATGTTGAGCCATCAGCGCAGCCATCAAGCCAGCACGTGCAGCGCCACCAGGGTGGAAGGGTTTGGTCATGGTGCCAAACTGTTCACGCAAGCCAATGGGCTGCGAAGCAGCAATGCCCAAGGCCATGGTGGTTTGTTGTTCGTTCAAACCCAGCAATCGTGCGCAGGCAGCGGCAGCGCCCAGCGTGCCGGTGGAGCCCGTGATGTGCCAGCCGCGGTCGTAGTGTTCGGGGTAAACCAAGTTGCCCATGCGGCAAGCCACGTCAATGCCCAACACGATAGCGTCAATGACTTGACGACCCGAGCTGCTTTGGTGCTCGGCCAAGGCCATCACTGCAGAAGCAACGGGGCCTGCGGGGTGGATGATGGTTTTGAGATGGGTGTCGTCGTAGTCAAACGTGTGTGATGAGATGCCGTTGATGAGGGCAGCATTGGCCATGTCCACGCGCTCAGTGCGGCCAGCCAGTGTGGCTTGGGGCGCGGGGGCCAGCATTTGCACTGCAGCCAAAGCTGCGTCGACCGCTTCGTGGTTGGCCGCGCCAATGGCGCAACCCAACCAGTTCAAAAAGGTGCGGTGAGCTTCGTGTTCCACCGCATCGGTCCAGCCTTGGGTGGGGTGTTGCGACACAAAGTGGGCCAGTTGTGCGGTGATGGCGGGGGCGTTGTGGTCTGCCGAGACGGCGGTGTTGACTGTCATGTGAGGTCCGTGGTTACTTTAAAAAATCAGTTGTCTAAGTTGATGTTGCGGTCGCGCGCGAGGGTGGTCCAGCGCGCCAAATCTTTTTTCATGTACTCGCCGAATTGTGCAGGCGTCATGGGGGTCAGTTCAACCGCTTCGGCACTCAGCTTCTCGCGCAAGTCGGGCATGGCCAGCACTTGGGCCATGGCGTTGTTGAGTTGCGCCACC